>JAGKWZ010000183.1 GCA_021151605.1 Verrucomicrobiaceae bacterium | reverse complement strand
CTTTGGCGGGCTGGTCGGTGGCGAGGTTCTTTTCCTCGGTGGGGTCGGCGGCGAGGTCGTAAAGCTCGATGCTGTCGTCGGGCTGATTGGCTTTGTTTGGGACGATGAGCTTGCTGTGGCCGTCGATGATCCAGCGCCAGCGGAGGCTGCTGGAGGGGACATTGAGATCGACGAAGTTGTGGGTGAAGCATTCGCCGTAGATGGTTTTACGGGCAGTGACGGCGGTGTCGTCGAGCAGGTTCACTCCGGGCATGTCGGGGGTGGGCTGGAGTCCGGCGGCTTTGAGGATGGTAGGAGCGAAGTCGAGCGAGGTGGCGAGGGCGTCTGACATCTTGGGCGTCACTTTGGCTGGCCAGCGGAGCATGATGGGGCTACGCAGGCCGCCGTCATACTGGCTCTGCTTGGATTTGTCGGCATAGCGGCCGGTCTTGGGGTTGGTGATCCAGCCGTTGTCACTGACATAGACGACGATGGTGTTTTCGCGGAGGCCTTTGTCATCCAGGTGCTGGAGGAGGGTGCCGCAGGTTTCGTCGAACCACTCGACCATGGCCCAGTATTTGGCGATGTGCTCGGTGGGGGCTTTGTCGATGTATTTATCCAGCAGGCGCTTCGGCGGGGTGTGGGGATCGTGCGGCATCATGGGGGCATACCAGACGAGGAAGGGCTTCTTCGCGGTCTGGGCTTCGCCGATGAAGTCGAAGATGGGCTGCATGGTCTTCCTGCCGATGTCGAGCCCGGTGTCGCCATGGCGTCCGCCTTTGGTCATGCCGTGGGTGAAGCCACCACGGGAGAAGTGCTTTTGCCACCATTTGCCGGTTTGCAGGCTGAGGTAGCCTTTGGCGGCGAGCATTTTGGGCAGGGTGCCGGCGGCTTCGAGATGCTGGCTCATGACCTCGCGGCCCTGATCGAAGAGGGGGCTGCCATTGAACTCGCGTGGCTTCATGCCCGCAGGGATGGGAGGATCGTTGCTGGTGACTTTGTGCTGATGCGGGTAACGACCGGTGATGATGCTGGCGAGGCTGGGGCAGCAGAGGCTGCTGGGGACGTAGCCTCTGGTGAAGGTGAGGCTTTCTTTGGCGAGCTTATCCAGGTGCGGCGTCTGGATGTGGGCGTGGCCCTGGAAGCCGTAGTCGCTCCACAAATGGTCGTCGGAGATGATCATGACGACGTTTGGCGGGGCATCGGCAGCCTGAGAAAGGACGGGCGATGCGAGGAGGGTGAGCAGGGCGAGGGCGCGGATCATTTTTTGGAAGGGACAGCGGAAACGAGCAGGGAAGGGGAGATCTAGCCCTCTTTATCGGCCTCAAAAAAAGGCTGCACGAATTGGCTTAGCCAAAATTTGGGATCTGGGGGCTGAAACGCTGAATCAGGTCAAGCCAGGTCTCTGGCGAGCCCGCCAAGCCAGCAACCCGAAAAGTCCGAACCCGAAGGCATTCAGGGAACCGTGGATGGCCCACATCTGCGGCATGGGCAGGGCGAGTGAGGGGAAAAGGTGGCGGAGCCCGAAGCCGAGCGCGAGCAGCATGGCCAACAAAAGAGAGATGCCAGAGATGGGAAACGCCATGCGTGGCCAGCCTGAGGGCGCGCTTTCCAATCCAAGTCTTATCTGGCTGAGAGCCACGCCAACAGCTCCGAGCACGAGGAGCGTGACGCCCAGCGGCTCCACCCACGGCAGCCAGCCGAAGTGTGTGCATGTAATGCCCGCCGCCACGAGCGGCACTCCGGCCAGCACTGCGATGCACGCCCCAGATGTCCACCGCCCCGGCCTGTCGCGTGCGATGAGTCCGGCGATCAGCGGCAGCGTGAATCCCGCATGATGAAAATGCGCCGCCGTGAGCAACACGATCAGTGAATCAAACCCGAAAGGCATCCAACCTGCACAAAACGCCACCAACCAGGCCGCACCCACCGCTGGGAAAGTGGCGGCGGCCAGCAGGCAGAGGTCGGATGATTCGATTGACCGATGTTTGTTCCATCGCCAGAGCGCCTGAATGGCGAGGATCGTGCGTATCATCAGCCAGGGTGTTGAATACAAGGCGGCATTCAGGCTGGGAGTCTGTAGCAGAGCCAGGATCAGGAAGAGCAGAATGAAGAATGGTGTGACCTGCTGCTCAGGAAGCACTCCTTTTGCTGCCAGCAGCCTTTCCCCCAGCGGCATGAGGAAAATGGCCGCAAACGTCAGCAGCACATACACCCACTGGTGATCGTAGCCGCTGTGGGCCCACATCATGCAGGCAAGCAACCACAAGCCCACATGCCCGAGGATGCGGAAGGTGCGCCTGAGTTCGGCGGGTGAATCTGTGCGCAGGGTCATGAGCAGATCTTCATCATTCTCGACTGGGAGTCACGGACAAAGCGGCACTGCCACCAGCGGGCGAGAGGGAAGCCGACCCAGGCCATCCAGTGTCGCGGCCTTGAAAATGCCTGGATGACATACCACACGCTGCCGTCCGCCTGTTGCTCGATGGCAAACCTTTCCTCCCCGCACTCTGCGTGCTCCGGCAGTGTGCCATAGACAAAGCCATGCATGCTGGCCGAGTCATGGCGGCACAGCACTCGGCAGGGATTCACCCACCACAGACCGCAGATCCGCACCTGCATGGCCACGATGTCTCCCGGCGTCTGGTATTGATCTCGAAGCCGCCGCACTTCAGCCCATGCGGGAAACATCCTCCAGGTGTCCAGCGCATGGCAGGCTGTCGAAAACGTCTCCGCTCCGCGCCCGAGGCAGACGCGGTGTTCATCCACGATGAATCCCCGCTGCGGCGGCGACTCCACCCCGCCGCGGTGCGCGTAGCTCAGCCGCACGTCCCGCCACAATGCCAGGAGCTGGCCAAGGTGTTCGCGGCTGGGGGGAGTGAGGCAGGTCATTCGGGGACTATTTCATCCCATTGGCCCTGCTCCAAACAACTTTCCCATCAAAAAAGCCCGGCCAGCTTTCACGGGTTTCGTACTTTGCCGACGTTTCCAAAAGTCCTTCACAAAATCGCCTCGCGTGCTGGAAAGCTTTTCGCGCTGCCTTCCAAATCCTCCCCCCCTTCCATCCCCTTCCTATGTGGAGAGGAGTTTTGGCTAGCCGATTGCAGTCATCGCAGCACGTGCCAAGGTCGCTTCAGCACAAACTCCCATTTTCCGTAAGGACCGAGCCTTGAGCTTTGATAATGAAGTGGTTGTGGAAACATTGGTCAGAACAGTCCCTCGGAAAGTATCCGCCCCCGCCAACGCTTCTCAAGCCCGCCGGCTTTGGAACTCACCCTTGGATTTTTCCCTCCAAAGTTGGAGAGAATCCAGATTTTGATCGCAGCACTCCGTCGTAGGAGTGTAAAATGACGCCTATGTTCCCCCAATGCTGCTGACAATTCTCACCTCACCGTGAATGATCCACAATGTCATGCAAATAAGGAAGAAGATATGACCTCGTTGCTTATCCCCGACTACTGGAGGCATTTTGTGGACACGAACCATCTTTTAGGACGCGAAATCGAGTTTCCGTGGCCCGGGGAAGAGAATCTGGTCGCCGTAATCGAGATTCTTGATGATAAAAATATCGAGATGGAGGCTAACGAACTCTGGCCAGGAATCGGGATAAGGAAGGATGGATTCATCCCCATTGGAGGGTGTAGTATCGGGAGCGGAGATCCCTACTGCATTAATATTCACGACGGAGAGGGCGGTCCGCTTTACGTGGCCGATCACGAGTGCGTCGGACTGGAAGGATATGATCGAGACAATGCAATCAGTGTCGTTTTCAAAAGCTACAAAGAGTTGCTGCACTATTTGCCAGACAAAACGAATGCATGATCCGAAGCGTTCTGCCAAAAACCCAGAGCCAGTCATGAAATATTTGCTAACTCTACTGATCTTCTGCGGCGTCTCAGCACATGCTGCAGATTACCTGCTCGAGGATGACCGAATACGCATCAAAGAGACGCTTGGGTCTGATTGGACTGCAACTGTCAGAGGCAGTGCTATCGAGATCACCTCCACGTTTGAGGTGTTCCATGTTGGGATCATCTCTCGGATAATCCCCCCACCTGAGTTTAGCGAGGCCACACCCCGCGAGACATTACTCAAGGAAACGAAGCCCCAGCGTTACATCATTCGGCTGGAGTATGGAGCGCCACTCAGCTCAAAGGAGACTCTGCAGCGCATCAATGAACGGCAGCGTTTCGCCGATATTCTAAACTACGGCGCGCATGACAAGAATGACTGGGAGAAGGCTGCTGAAGGTTTCCTCAAAATTCGTGTCCCGAGGTACGGTGGCATCTACCGCGTGCTTCCTGATCATCCCGGAACCCAGATTTACCCACCTTCTGCCGTGGCAAAGATTGGTGCTGCCAAAGAGCTTCTTGACGTCATTTTTCGCCACATCCGAAACGCCTATGAGTAGGCTCCTCCGCGATTATACCATGGCGAATCCCCAAATTAGCTCTGGATCGGGCCGCTGAGGTCTTGGAGGTCGTAGTCCGACTCCGAAGGTAGTGGTTGTTGAACAACCCCACTGCGGATATCCCGCCGCCCGCTCCGCTTGTTCTGCACAAAATCGCCTCGCGTGCTGGAAAGCTTTTCGCGCTGCATTACAGGTGCCGCCCTTTTTCTCCCGTCATGTCAGATCCTCTTTATGTCATCGGCCACCGCAATCCGGACACGGATGCCATCTGTGCCGCCATCGGTTATGCAGCTTATCTTCGTGAGGTGCGGGGGGGAGAGATCATCGCGGCCTGCTGCGGTGAGATCAATGCGCGCACGAACTGGGTGCTGAAACTGGCCGGGGCGGAGGCTCCAAAGCTCCTGCTCGATGTCCGGCCCACGGCAGGCATCGTCTGCCGGAGAGAGGTGCTCACGGCCACACCGAATGAGACCTTCCTTTCCGTTTATCGGAAGATGATGGAGCACAGCTTCCGGTCCATCCCGGTCGTGGATACAGAGGGGAAGCTGCTGGGGATGCCTACGATTCAGGAGATGGCGCAGCTTTTCCTGCCCAGCGGAGCCACCCATGGCGCGGCGAATCGTGAGGTCAGCACGAGCATTCAAAACATGGTCGCCGCCCTCGGTGGGAAGTCCATCGGTGCCCAGGATCATGCGGACAAAGTGGAGGAGCTGGTGCTCGTCGTGGCTGCCTCCAGCGTGGAGACCACTCGGGACCGCGCGCGGCAGTTCCCGGCGGATAAGCTCGTGCTCGTCACGGGCGACCGGCCCGACGTCCATGCTTTGGCCATGGATTTAGGCGTGCGCTGCCTCGTGGTCACGGGTGGCTTCATGCCCTGGGAAAGTCTGCTGAACCAGGCGCAAACCAAGGGCGTCAGCGTCATCTGCGCTCCACAGGACACCGCCAGCGCCTCCCAGCTCATCCGTTTCTCCCGCCCCATCGCCGAGGCTCTGATCCATGATTTCCTCTCCTTTACCACGCGCACTCCGCTGCGGGAGATCATCCATGCCGTGCAGGACTCACACCAGCCGCTCTTTCCAGTGATCGATGAGGAGACCAGCCGCCTGGAGGGTGTCTTTTCCAAATCTGATCTCGTGGAGGTGCCGCGCACGAAGCTCGTGCTCGTGGACCACAATGAATTCTCCCAGGCCGTGGCCGGTGCCGATGAAGCGGAGATCATCGAAGTCATCGACCACCACCGCCTGAGCGGCAATCTGCGAACCAAGGAGCCCGTGCGTTTCATCAATGAACCCGTGGGCAGCACGAGCACCATCGTCGGGATCATGTTCCGCATGAGAGGCCTGACACCGGATAAATCCACCGCCATCTGCCTCTGCGCCGGTTTGATCTCCGATACCCTCCACCTCACCAGCCCCACGACGACCCAGACGGATCGCGAGATCCTCGAATGGCTCTCGAAAGTCGCCGGAATCGATGCCGGTCAGTTCGTGAAGGACTTCTTCGCTGCCGGTTCCCTCCTGCGCGAAGCTACCCCAGCCCGCGCCATCGAGGGCGACCGCAAGGTCTTCGAGGAAAACGGCTGGCGCATCAGCATCAGCCAGATCGAGGAGATGGGACTGGACGAGTTTTGGAAAAAGCAGGCCGAGCTGCACGCCGCGCTCACCGCCCTTTGTTCCGCACATAGCCTGCACTTCGCCTGTCTCATGGTGACGGACATCACCGCGCACTACAGCGTGCTTTTGATCGCCGGAGACAAACGGGTGGCGGGTGCCATCGACTACCACGAGCGCAGCTCGCAGGTCTATGAAATGCCCGGCGTCGTCAGCCGCAAGAAGCAGCTTTTCCCCTACCTGAGTAATCTGGTCAGCAAGCTGACGCCTCCTTAAATTGGCCCCTCACACACTCACGAGCCGATAGCCGATGCCTGGTTCGTTGCGGATTTCGAGGCTGCTACCTTCGAGCTTTTTACGGAGGTGGTTCGCATAGACGCGGAGGTAATTGCTTTGCTGCTCGGCCTGCGGGCCCCAGACGGCGCGGAGGAGCTGTTTGAGCGTGACGACCTTTCCAGCGTGCTTCACGAGCTGGGCGAGCAGGGCGTATTCGGTGGGTGTGAGCTTCAAAGCACTGCCGGAGAGCGTGGCGGCGTGCTGCACGGGATCGAGCACCAGCGGGCCGATTTCGAGGCTGGCGCGGATGAGCACGGGCGTAGCGCTCCATTCGCGGAGGCGTTTCAAGACATCGACGCCATCCATGTCTGGCAGGCCGAGATCGAGCAGGATGACGTCGGGTTTGTGAAAAACGGCGGCCTGGAGGCCGAGGGTGCCGTTTTCGGCCTCGCGGATGGTGTAGCCCTTCGACTCCAACGCCATGCGCAGCAGGCGGCGGATCTGGATTTCGTCGTCGATGATGAGGGCGGTCATGGTGTCGAACGAACTTCCAAGTTCGTTGGTGAAGGCGTCTCGTTGGGAACGAACTTGGAGGTTCGTTCTACTTCAATCACAAACTCCGCGCCGCCTTCGGGGTGATTTCGCGCCGTGATGTCGCCGCCGAGGGCACGGATGAAGCCGCGTGCGATGGCGAGACCGAGGCCTGTGCCGCCTGCGGGCACGCCGGGAGCACGGTAGAACTTCTCGAACACCTTCTGCTCCATGCCGGGTGGCAGACCGGGGCCATGATCGCGGAGGATGATGCGCAAGGCGTCTTGTTTCAAACTCGCGCCGATCTCGATCTCTGTGCCCTCGGGCGTGTAGAGGCAGGCATTGTGGAGGATGTTCGCGAGCGCCTGCGTGAGCAAAGCGTGATCAAGCTTCACAAGTGGGAAGTCATCCGCGATCCTCAGCTTCACGGGGTGTTTCTCCAGCGGCGGACCGACGGCTTGCTTGGTGGCGGAGATCACGTCGTGGAGGTCGCACCAATCGAGGCGGGGCTTGAGCACGTCGGATTCGAGCTGGGTCATGTGCAGCAGGCTGTCCACCACACGCTGGAGGCGCTGCGAGGCGATGGTGATTTCGCCGAGATAGGGGCCGGGGGTGCCGCTCATGCCTTCTACGGCGGCATTGATGACAGCGATGGGTGTTTTGAGTTCGTGCGAGATGCTGTCGAGCAGGGTGCGGTGGAGTTTCTCGGAATGGGTGAGCATTTCTGCGTCACTCACAGCTTGAATGAAGTGCCCTTTTTCCAAAACGAGGGCGAGCTGGAGCGCAAAGGCCTCGATCATCTGCCGCGTGGAGAAATCGAGCCGCTGCTCGTGTTCGAACTGCAAGCCTAGCACGCCCATCATCGAGGTGGCCGTTTGCAGCGGGAACCAGGTGGCGGCGGACTCGGGCAAGGTGTCGGTCTGGCGACCGGCGCATTGTTTGTTCGCATAAACCCACGCGATGACGCCCCATTCCTTCACGCTGGGCTGGAAGGTGCTCGCGGCGTGTGCTGCCGGTGGCAGCGAACGGTCGTTTTCACGCACGATGAGCGCGGTTTGCGCCTGGAGCAGTTCGTTGATGGTGCGCAGGGCCTCGGCGAGGCCTTTCTGTGGCTCGGCAGCGAGTGCGGCGCTTTGCGTGACACGCAGCAGCGCATCGGTTTGGCGGGCGCGACGGCGCTCAGCGGCCTCGCGCAGGCGTAGTCGGCTGGTGAGGCTGCCCATGCTCAGAGCCACGATGAAAAACATGCCGAACATGATCCAGTCCTCGGCTTTGTTGATGTAAAACGTGAACTGCGGCGGGATGAAGAAGAAGTTCCAGCACAGGGCGCTGAGCGCGGCCATGATGAGCACGGGACCGCGAGTCAGTCGCAGCGCTGCGAGCACGACGGCGAGCAAAAACACGAGCGCGACGAACATGTAGCCCGTGAAGCCTACGATGCCCCAGCAAATGCTGGCGATGGTGAAGACGGAAACGAGCACCCAACTGTATTCGCCGATCAAGGTGGCCGAAACGGGCTCCTTGGACCTTGTGTGTGCCTTTTCCGCCGAGGCGAGCGGTCGCACGACACATACGTCGATATCGCCGCTGCCGAGGATGAGCTGATCGGCGAGTGATTTGCGCCATAGTGAAGGTTTGTCCGGTTTGCCAACGACGAGCTGCGTGACGTTTCGTTCGCGAGCGACACGCAGCAGGGCTTCGGAGATGTGCCCGCCCGTGACGGAAACGACTTCGCCGCCGAGTTTGCGTGCGAGGGCGAGGGCTTGAGTGAGCCGCTGTTGTTCTTCGCTGCTTAGTTCGGTGAGTCCTTCCACCCAGACGACGAGCCACGGGCAGTTCAGCCTCGTGGCAGCACGACGAGTCCAGCGGATGAGGCTTTCCGCATACGGGCTCGGTCCCACGCCGACCATGAGGCGAGCGTTGGTTTTCCATGGGCTGCTGACTCGTTTGGCGCGGCGAATGTCTTCCAAATCACGATCCACCTGCTCGGCGGTGAATCGCAGCGCCAGCTCGCGCAGCGCGGTGAGGTTGCCTTCCTTGAAGAAATTGGAGACGGCGTGCTCGGCACGCTCGCCGAGATACACTTTGCCGTCCGCCATGCGCTCCAGCAGTTTTTCGACGCTGAGGTCGATGAGCTGGATCTCATGTGCGACATCGAGGATGGAATCCGGCACCGTTTCGGTGATGGTCACGCCGCTGACCTGCCGCACGATGTCCACCTGACTGTCGATGTGCTGCACGTTGAGCGTGGTATAGACATCAATACCCGCGTCGAGCAGCTCCAGCACATCTTGGTAGCGTTTGGCGTGTCGCGAACTGGGTGCGTTCGTGTGTGCGAGTTCATCGACCAGCACAAGTTGCGGCTTTTGCGCGAGGACTGCGTCGATGTCGAACTCCTCCAGCGTGAAGCCGCGATGTTCGAGCTGCTTTCGTGGGAGAACGCGCATGCCATCAAGCAGTGCAGCGGTTTCGGCACGTCCGTGGGTCTCGATGATGCCTGCGAGCACGTTCACGCCTTCTTTGAGCCGCTGGCGTGCCGTTTGCAGCATCGCGTAGGTTTTGCCCACGCCCGGACACATGCCGAGGAAGATGTGGAGCTTGCCGGATTTGGACTTCACATCCTCCAGACGCATCTGCGCGAGCAGTGCGTCGGGGTCAGGGCGTGTGTCGTCGCTCATGGCAGGGAGGATTACTTCAGAGCATCCAGCGCAAGATTCAACTTCAGCACGTTCACACCCGTTTCGCCCAAAATGCCGAGGTCGGGCTTCGTCGTATTCGAAGCGATGAGTTCTGTCACTTCCTCGACACTGAGGCTGCGGGCCTTGGCGACGCGGGCGGTTTGCAGCTCAGCATTCTTCACACTGATGTGCGGATCAAGGCCGCTGCCGGAGGCGGTGACTGCATCGGCGGGCACTGTGGCATCGGCGGCGAGGCCGTTCTTGGTGCGATAAGCGGCGATGCGTTCATTGATCGCGTCATTCAGCTTTTGCGAGGTGGGGCCGAGATTGCTGCCACTGGAACTGGCGGCGTCATAACCGGCACCGGCGGCGCTGGGTCGCGGATGGAAGTAGTGATCGGCGGCGAAGTTCTGGCCGAGCAAGCCGGAGCCGATGACTTTGCCGTCTTTGTCGGTGATGAGGCTGCCAGCGGCTTGATTTTTGAAGGCGGTTTGTGCGATGCCGGTGACGAGGAGCGGATAAGCACCGCAGGTGACGCCAGCGAGCACGAGCGTGCCAACGATGGCAGGGCGGAGTTCGGAGAAGAGAGCTTTCATGGTGTTAGGCGAGGTGAAGGGTGGTGATGAGCAGATCGACGACCTTGATGCCCACGAAGGGCACCAAGACGCCACCGAGACCGTAGATCAGGAGGTTGCGCTGGAGAACGGTGGCAGCGCCCATCGGTCGATAGGGCACACCTTTGAGGGCGAGCGGGATCAAGGCGACGATGATGAGCGCATTGAAGATGATGGCGCTCAAGATCGCGCTCTGCGGATTGGCGAGGCCCATGATGTTGAGCGGACTGATCGCGGGAAACGTGACCATGAGCATCGCGGGGATGATGGCGAAGTATTTGGCGATGTCATTGGCGATGCTGAACGTGGTCAATGAACCGCGTGTCATGAGGAGCTGTTTGCCGATCTCGACGATCTCGATGAGCTTCGTGGGATTGCTGTCGAGATCGACCATGTTGCCGGCCTCGCGTGCGGCTTGAGTGCCGGTGTTCATGGCGACGCCGACATCGGCCTGGGCCAAGGCGGGCGCGTCATTCGTGCCGTCACCGGTCATGGCGACGAGGTGGCCCTCGGCCTGCTCGGCGCGGATGCGGCGGAGTTTGTCCTCAGGTGTTGCTTGAGCCATGAAGTCATCGACTCCGGCCTCGGCGGCGATGGCGGCGGCGGTCATGGGATTGTCGCCGGTGATCATGACGGTGCGGATGCCCATTTTGCGAAGCTGAGCAAAGCGCTCCTTGATGCCGCCTTTGACGACGTCTTTGAGTTCCACGACGCCGAGAACCTTGCCGCCTTCACAAACGACCAACGGCGTGCGTCCGGCGCGGGAAGCGGCCTCCACGGCCTTCTCGACTTCAGGCGGATACACGCCGCCTTGGTCTTCCACATAGCGCCGCACGGAGTCTGCCGCGCCTTTGCGAATACGACGATCCGCCATGTCCACACCGCTCATGCGTGTCTGCGCGGTGAAGGGGATGAAGGTGGCCTGCGGATGCGCGAGCTCGCGGGCGCGGATGTTGAACTTCTCCTTGGCAAGCACCACGATGCTGCGGCCTTCGGGTGTTTCATCGGCGAGCGAGGCGAGCTGCGCGGCATCGGCGAGTTGTTGCTCGGTGACGCCAGGCGCAGGACGGAAATCGGACGCCATGCGGTTGCCGATGGTGATGGTGCCGGTTTTGTCCAAAAGCAGCACGTCGATGTCGCCTGCGGCTTCCACGGCGCGACCGGAGGTGGCCATGACATTGCGGCGGATGAGGCGGTCGATGCCGCTGATGCCGATGGCACTCAAAAGACCACCGATGGTGGTCGGGATGAGGCAGACGAGCAGCGCGATGAGCACGGGAATGGAGAAATTCATCCCAGCGTAGATGCCGAAGGGCTTCAGCGTGATGGTGACGAGCAGGAAGATAAGCGTCATCGCGGACAGCAAGATGGTGAGCGCGATCTCATTCGGTGTCTTCTGGCGTTTCGCGCCTTCGACCATCGCGATCATGCGGTCGATGAAGGTGTTTCCTTTTTCCGACGTGATGCGGATGACAATGCGGTCGCTGATGACCTTCGTGCCGCCAGTGACCGCGCTGCGGTCGCCACCGCTTTCGCGAATGACGGGCGCGGATTCGCCGGTGATGGCGGCTTCATCAACACTGGCGATACCTTCGATGACTTCGCCATCGGCAGGGATCACGTCGCCGGTTTCACAGACAACGAGATCGCCTTTTTCGAGGGCAGGAGCCGGGACGCTGATCTCTACGCCGTTTTTGAGTCGGCGGGCCATCGTGTCTTTGCGCGCGGCACGCAGACTGGCGGCCTGCGCCTTGCCACGGCCTTCCGCGACGGCTTCAGCGAAGTTCGCGAAGAGGTTCTTCACCATCAGGCGCGGGTCGAGCTTCTTGAAGGACTCGCCGATGGCCGGAACGAGAATCGAAGCATCAAAGAGAGATGTGGGTTTGTGGGACATGGACGTGGTGGTGAGTGTTTAGAACAGTTAGCCCTGGCCGGTGAGGAAGTGCTCAACGATGGGGCCGAGGGCGAGAGCTGGGAGGAAATTGAGCGCGCCAATGAGCAGCACGGTGCCGATGAGCAGGAAGGTGAAGGTCGCGCCATTGACCGGGAAGGTGCCGGCGCTCGGTGGCGAGGCTTGTTTGCCCGCAAGTGAGCCTGCGAGCGCCATGATGGGCACGATCATGAGGAAGCGGCCGATGAGCATCGCGAAGGCGAGCGTGGTGTTATACATCGGCGTGTTGGCGGTGAGACCAGCGAAGGCGCTACCGTTGTTGCCGGTGGCAGAGCTGTAAGCGTAGAGCATCTCGCTAAAGCCGTGCGGCCCGCTGTTGTTGAGTCCGGCGAGGCCCCAGTCACTCACGCTGGCCCAGGCGGTGAAGCCGAGGATGCTGGCGGTGAGCACCAGCAGCGTGAGCATGGCGAGCTTCACTTCTTTGGCCTGGATCTTCTTACCGAGATACTCCGGCGTGCGGCCCACCATGAGCCCGGCGATGAACACCGCGAGGATGACAAACACGAGCATGCCATACAACCCGGCACCGACACCGCCGATGACGACTTCGCCCAGCTCGATCATGAACAGCGGCACCAGGCCGCCGATGGCCGTGAAGGAATCGTGCATCGAGTTCACCGCGCCGCAGGAGGCGGCGGTGGTGATGGTGGCGAAGAGGGACGAGTTGAAGATACCAAAGCGCACTTCTTTGCCCTCCATGTTGCCATCCGCAGCGGCGATGCCGAGCTGCTGATGGGTGGGATTGCCCGCCGCTTCAAAGTGAGCGCAAACGAGCACACCGCCGACAAAGAGCATCATCATTGCAGCCCACACGGCCCAGCCGTGCGCTTGGTTCTTCACCATGCGGCCGAGATAATAAGTCAAACCGCTGCCGATGGCGAAGATCGAGAGCATCTGGATGAAGTTCGACAACGGCGTCGGATTCTCGAAAGGATGAGCTGCATTCGCATTCGCAAAGCCGCCTCCATTCGTTCCGAGCATCTTGATGGCGACCTGCGAGGCCATGGGGCCCTGCGCGATGACTTGCTCTGTGCCTTCGAGCGTCGCCGCTTTCGTGTAGGCGTCGAAGTTTTGAATCACGCCCTGCGAGACGAGGAAGATCGCAAACACGGCGCACAATGGCAGGAGCAGGTAATAAGTGGTGCGGGTGAGATCGACCCAGAAGTTGCCCAGCGTCTTCACCGAGCTGCGGGCGATGCCACGAACGAGTGCCGCCGCAATCGCGATGCCGGTGGCGGCGGAGACGAAGTTATGAAACGTCAGCCCCACCATCTGCGAGAAGTAGGACAGCGTGCTCTCGCCGCCGTAGCTCTGCCAGTTGGTGTTCGTGGTGAAGCTGACGGCGGTGTTGAAAGCCAGATGATGGCTCAAAGCCGGCAGCCCCTGCGGATTCCATGGCAGCACATCCTGCAAACGTAGGATCGTGTAGGTGAAGACGACACCGACCAAACTGAAGGCCAGCATGGCGAAGGTGTATGGCTTCCAGCCCTGCTCGCGCTGCGGATCGACGCCGAGGAGCTTGTAGGTGAGCTTTTCGAACGGTTTGAGGATCGGATCGAGCCAGGTGCGGCCATTGGCATCGAGCACCTGCATGAGGTAAAGGCCCAGCGGCTTGGTGATGAGCGTGAGCAGGCCGAGGAAGAGGGCGAATTGAAGCCAGTCGGTGGAGTGCATGGTGGTGGATTAGAATTTTTCAGGACGCAGCATCGCCACCGTGAGGTAAGCGAGCAGGGCGAGGGCGATGAGCCCGACGAGGATGGTTTCCATGGTGGCGGGCGGTTAGAGGGTTTCGCAGCCATGGGCGTAAAGCCCGCTGATGACAAAGAAGGCGACGGTGATGCCGAGGTAGATGAGGTCGTTCATGACGACCTCATGCTCTGCGATGACGCGGCAAAGCGTGAGTTAAAGGCAGGCCGCGAGGCGTCAAAAAGGCGTTAAAAGGCTCATTAAATCTCCACCTAGGGCACTCCCGCAAGGTTGAGGGGAGTTGGGTTACTTGGCAGAGGGTGGCTGGTTCCACCTGTGAACTGGCATAAACCTTGCGTTATCACGTACAAATTGGATGCGCTGACGCTGACGACTCCTTAATGTCCATTTTCAACCGACCCCAAATTTTCCAACCTCGATTTGATCTTCCAATCGCAAAGCACAACGCCTCCGGTTTCGCTATCCTCTCCGAGGCCCGTGGCTCCGCGTTCGGATACCCCGCCCACACCAGGCCATTACGACGAACTGCGTGATGATGCAGGAAAGGTGAGGGCGCATTATGAGCCCGTCATCGCTGACTTGCAGCGGCGTGATTCTGCCGGAGTTAAACGACTCTCAGACACCTCCCGCCGTCTCCTGGCGGAACGTGGTGTGACTTTCAATGTTTATGGTGGTGAACAGGGAATGGATACCCCTTGGCACATGGATCCGGTGCCTTTTGTCATTTCCCCGCGTGAGTGGGAGGGAATCGAAAAAGCGCTGATCCAGCGCGCCACGCTGCTGAATAAGATCCTGGTCGATAGCTATGGCCCGCAGGAACTCATCCGCAAAGGTGACATGCCTGCCGCCTTAGTGCTGGCTCAGCCTGCGTATCTGCGGCCCTGCCACGGCATCAAGGTGGCGAATGCGAAACCGCTTCAGGTCTATGGGGCGGACATCGCTCGTTCGCCCGATGGACGGTGGTGGGTCATCGCTGACCGTACTCAGATCCCCACGGGTGCGGGTTATGCGCTGGAGAACCGGCTTATTACCTCCCGCTTGCTTCCTGAGGTTTTTCGTGATGCTCGGGTGCGTCGTCTGGCGGGCTTCTTTCGCCAGATGCAGCAATCGCTCGCGGGTCTGGCACTGCGACCTGTGGCGGAGCCGCGAGTCGTGCTGCTGACGCCCGGGCCCTACAATGAAACCTATTTTGAGCAGGCATATCTGGCGCGTTACCTCGGCTACACCCTGGTCGAGGGCGAGGATCTCACCGTTCGCGATGACCGCGTCTATTTGAAGACACTCAGTGGGCTGGAGCCGGTGGATGTGATTCTTCGCCGAGTGGACGATGATTTTTGCGATCCGCTGGAGCTGCGAAACGATTCCATGCTCGGCGTTCCAGGCCTCGTCCGCGCCGTGCGTGCGGGCAACGTCGCCCTGGCGAATGCACTCGGGTCCGGTCTGGTCGAGGCACCTGCCTTAATGGCCTTCCTGCCCATCCTGAGCCGGAAGCTCCTCGGTGAAAATCTGCTCATGCCCTCAGTAGCCACTTGGTGGTGCGGCCAGGAGCGTCCACGCGGTGAGGTGGAGAAAAACATCGAACGCCTCGTCATCAAGAGTGCCTTCCGTGTGCGGGGGCGCGAAGTTCATTTCGGTGCCCGCCTCTCCTCTGCCGAGCGCAGCAAACTGGTCGAGCGTATGCGCTTTGCCTCCGACCGCTGGACTGCGCAGGAGCAGATCTCCTTTTCCACGGCACCGACTTGGGAGGATGGGCGTCTCGTTCACAAGCCTGTCAGCGTCCGCGTCTATTTGGTCGCGACTCCCGATGGTTACATGGTCATGCCCGGTGCACTCACGCGAGTGGCGGCCTCTTTGGACTCGCCTCTCGTCTCGATGCAGAAAGGCGGCAGCAGCAAGGACACCTGGGTGATCAGTGAGGGCCCGGTGGAAAACATCACGCTGCTGTCCACCACCCGCACGCCGGTGGAACTTCGCCGTGTGGGGCACAATCTCGGTAGCCGTGTGGCGAATCATCTCTACTGGCTCGGACGATATGCCGAGCGTGCGGAATCCTCTGCGCGCCTGTTGCGCTCAACCCTGCTGCGTTGCTCGCCGGAAAGTGGCATGAGCGAGACGCCGCTGCTTCTGCCCCTGCTGGAAGCGCTAAAGAGTCTCGGAGTCATCGAACAAGTGCCTGAGGCCTCGTTGCTCGCGGCCAATCAGGAGCAGATCGAGGCGCGCCTGCTCCAGGCCATCTTTGATCCAGCGCACCCGTCCAGCATCCGCTCCAGCGTGGAGCACATCCAGCGTATCGGCATACTGCTGAGGGACCGAATTTCAGTGGATACCTGGCGCGTCATCAGCCAGCTCAGTGATGCCCTCGACACTTTTGACAACACCCCGAGTGTCACCCCGATGTCCGATGCGCTGAACGTGCTGACGCGCATCATCCTGGAGCTGGCTTCCTTCCATGGTCTGGCCAAGGAAAACATGACTCGTGCACAAGGATGGATGTTCCTCGACATCGGGCATCGCATCGAGCGGACCGTTTACATCTGCGAACTATTGCTGGCTGGCCTACGTAGTGCGGATGCGGAGAATCCGAGCCTGCTGGAAGCGATCCTCGAAGTCGGCGACAGCACCATCACCTACCGCAACCGCTACAGCCTGCTTCCTCAGTTAGCCGCTGTGTATGATCTGCTGATGCTCGACGAACTTAACCCTCGTGGACTGCGCTTTCAGTTTGAGCGCATCGATCAGCACTTCGAGCACCTGCCACGCGAGCAAAACTCCGCCGTGCTCACGCCAGCCATGCGAGTGCTTTTGGAGAACAGCACCAAACTCCAGCTCTGTGATCCCACGGAGCTAGCGCGAGTCGAGGCTGGAACCTGGGCGCAGTCCCAGGTGGCGAAGCTGCTCACCCAGCTCATCGATGCCATGCCATCCCTGAATGATGCGCTGACGGCAGCCTATTTTGCGCATTCCATCATCAGCAGCAGCGACTCCACGCCTGCCGTTGAACCCATTTCCCCCACGTGATGAACTACCGTATCACGCATCGCACCACTTACGCCTACAGCGAGCCCGTGGCGGTATCTCATCATGCAGCGCGTCTGCATCCTCGGGTCACAGACACACAGCGCTGTCATACCTTCCATCTCAAATTCGATCCTGAGCCCGATCTGCTGACCGAGCACACCGATTCCTTTGGCAATCTCGTCTCCTGCTTCTCGATTCAGAAACTGCATAATCGCTTCGAAGTCGTCTCGCGCAGCTTTGTCACGCTCTCGCCCGTGCTTCAGCCTGACCCCTCGCAGACACCGCCCTGGGAGGAGGTAGCGTCACTTTTCTGTGATCCTGTGCCCGTGGATCTGCTTGATCCCTGCCAGTTTGTTTTTCGCAGTCCTCTGATCGTTCATGAAGTGCCGCTGCGGGACTTTGCCCAGCCAAGTTTTAAAAAAGGCCGCCCTCTGCTGGCAGCCGTGGCTGATCTCAGCAGCCGCATCTATCGCGAATTCGCTTTCGATCCGAAGGCCACCACCATCAGCACGCCGCTGGACGAGGTGCTGGAGAAAAAGCGCGGTGTGTGCCAGGACTTTGCGCATCTCGCCATCGCAAGCCTGCGCGCCATGGGACTTCCCGCACGCTACGTAAGCGGCTACCTGCGGACACGTCCGCCACCTGGGAAGCCGCGTCTCGTGGGTGTGGATGCCTCCCATGCCTGGGTGTCATGCTTTGTGCCTGGATTCGGCTGGGTGGACTTCGATCCAACGAACAACTGCTTCACCTCGCTGGACCACATCACCGTGGCTTTGGGGCGCGACTTTTCTGATGTCAGCCCAGTGCGTGGCATCATCACTGGCGGCGGGGATCACACGGTCGCCGTCGGGGTGGATGTCGAGCCTGTGGACGCCTGATCTCGAGATCAGGCAAATCAGGTTTCGCATTCTGGCACGCGCTCTGCTCTATATAGTCACATGTCTTCGTTATTCGACGACTACCAACCAGGTAGCTTTTTTGATGAAATGTTCTCAGCACCCCATGCTTCACGTGGGCACTATGGGAGCATCATGGATAGCATCGGCACACTCACCCCGAGTGAATATGCCTCCCGCCAGCGCACTGCGGATGCTGTCTTTCTCCGCCAGGGCGTGACTTTCACCGTCTACGGAGATGACCAGGGCACGGAGCGGATCTTCCCCTTCGACCTCATGCCGCGCATCATTCCGCACAAGGAGTGGGAGCGTGTCGAGGCAGGACTCATTCAGCGCATCACAGCGCTGAATCTATTCCTCAATGACGTGTATCACGGGCAGCAAATCCTGGCTGACAAAGTCGTGCCAGCAGAGCTCGTGCTCTCCGCCAGTCATTACCGCCCCGAGTTCAAAGGCATCAAAGTCCCCCACGGCATCTACATCCACATCTGCGGCACTGATCTCGTTCGGGATGACAAGGGCGAATACTTCGTGCTCGAAGACAATGGCCGCTGCCCCTCAGGTGCCAGCTACATGCTCGAAAATCGCAATGCGATGAAGCGAACCTTCCCTGGGCTGCTGCAGAGTTTGCCAGTGCGGCCTGTGGATGCCTACGGCTCCATGCTGCGCGAGACATTGGCTCATCTGGCACCTCCCGGAGTGATCGATCCAAACATCGTCGTGCTCACGCCAGGTGTTTATAACAGTGCCTACTTCGAGCACTGCTACCTCGCCAAGCAGATGGGCGTGCCCATCGTCGAAGGTCGTGATTTGATTTTGAAAAATGGCCGCGTCTTCATGCGCACCACCCACGGCCTCCAGCAGGTGCATGTGATCTATCGCCGCATTGACGATGATTTCCTGGATCCGCTCGTCTTCCGCAAAGACTCGCTCCTCGGCGTGCCAGGGCTCGTCAGCGCCTATCAGCAAGGTCACGTCGCACTGGCGAATTCCATTGGGACAGGCGTCGCGGATGACAAGGCGGTTTACGCCCTCGTGCCGAAGATGATCAAATACTACCTCGATCAGGACCCCATCCTGCCGAACGTGCCCACCTATCTCGGAGTAGATCCGAAGGAGTGTGACTACATCCTCAACAACCTGCCGAACCTTGTGGTCAAAGCGGTGAACGAATCCGGCGGTTATGGCATGCTCATGGGACCGCACAGCACCAAGGAAGAGCAGGCCGAGTTCGCGAAACGCATCGCAGCGAATCCGCGGAACTACATTGCTCAGCCAGTGCTCCAGCTCTCTCGCCATCCGGTTTTCCAGGGCGATCACTTCGAAGGCCGTCACATCGACCTCCGCCCCTATGTCCTCTACGGCGACCGCGTCCGTGTGGTGCCTGGCGGTCTCACTCGAGTGGCTTTGAAGAAAGGCTCCCTCGTGGTGAACTCCTCCCAAGGTGGTGGCAGCAAAGACACCTGGGTCCTCTGGGACGACGAGTGAAGCCAGATCAACCACGCCAGTATCATCCCTTTCCCACTTTCTAGATCATGCTAAGCCGAGTCGCAGACAGCATTTACTGGATGGCACGCTACATGGAGCGTGCCGAAAACCTTGCCCGCCTGCTTTTATCCACGCAGGACCTCCTCCTCGATGCCGGCGCGGAGGCGGCGGATGAATCCCAGTTCTGGGGTCCTCTGCTCATGACCACGGGTGACGAGGAAGTTTACTTCGCCGCACATCCTGAGGCTGAAGGTGCCACTGTGGCCGACTTCCTGGCGCTGAGCCCGAAGAACCCGAACTGCATCCTCAACTGCGTTCGCACAGCGCGCGAAAATGCCCGCACGATCCGAGATCAGATCTCCGACGAAATGTGGGAGTGCATCAACAGCCTCCGACTATTTCTCGAGTCTCCAGAAGCAGCGGCGATGCATCAGAATCAAAGCGCCGCCTTTTACGAAAAAGTGCTGATCGCCTCCTATCAGTTCCAGGGCATCGCCTCCTCCACGACTCCACGAGATGAGATTTGGTACTTCCTGCGCCTTGGCATGTGCATCGAGCGTGCAGATAAAACCAGTCGCCTCATCGACACCTGCTCAGCCATCTCTCTGGACATGCCGCCCAGCCCGCTCGCACGTCCGCTTCGCTGGGCTGCTCTGCTGCGTTCCTGTTCCGCTTGGCACGCCTTCCAGGCTTACAGCAGCAACAAACTCGATCCCGTCAAAATCATCGAATACCTCCTGCTTGATGAGACCTTCCCGCGCTCCGTCGCTTGGTGTGTCGAAGCACTGCATAACACACTCACGGCCCTTTGCGGAAGCGGCAGACTTGATGACATGAAGTCTCCCATTCGTGCCTGTGGCCGTCTGCGCGCAGACATCGCCTACATCACCATGCCAGATGTGCTCAAAGAGGGCCTGCATGAATACATCGACCGCCTCCAGGAGAAGCTCAACGACATCGGCCAGACCATTTACGAGACCTTCGTGCGCTACTCGGATGCCACCCCCACAGAGTCTGAGATCAGCATGGCTGCTCCTGTCCTAGCGCATGGTGCCTTCCACACAGTCGCCGGAGTCGATTTGCAAATGCAGCAGCAGCAACAGCAGCAATGAGTTCCTGGTTCCCAGTTCTCTGTTCGCTGTTTCTGCGGACGGGATCTTGCCCATGAAGTAGAGCTTTTTCGAATACCATTCGAGAACAGCGAACTGAGAACCGCCCATGCGCCTCCGCATCTTCCACCGCACTAGATATTTCTACCGCGCTCCTGTGCGGGACAGTCACAACGAGGTGCGTCTGCGTCCTGCCACAGATGACTCGACTCGCATGGAGTTCTTCCTTCTCAATGTCCAGCCGCCAGTGCGTCTTCAGCATTATCGAGATGACTGGATGAACTACGTCCACTGGTTCGATATCACCGAGCCACATAGTGGACTCAGCATCGAGGCGCAGATCACAGTCCAGACCAGCAGTCAATATACACAGGGAAAGCCATCTGGGGTCAGCTTTGAAGATCTCAAAAAGCTCGAGGACGATCTCCTCATACCCTTGCTGAAAAGCAGCACCTACGTCGATATCAATCGTGAGGTATGGAAGGAGGCGCTCGATGTGAAGGCGGGTAGTGATGATGTTTTCGAGACAGCCGTGGCCATCATGAGCCACATCAATACCAACTGGACCTACGCGCCAAACACGACTCACGTCTCCACCCACATGCGCGAAGTCATGACGAATCGTCAGGGCGTATGCCAGGACTTCTCCCATGTCATGATCGGCATGTGCCGCTCACTCGGCATTCCTGCGCGTTATGTCAGTGGCTATCTCTACAACGGCCCCGGCAGCCATCTGCGAGGCGCACAGGCTACCCACGCCTGGTGCGAGGTCTTCATCCCTGGCAAAGGCTGGTTCGGGCTCGACCCCACGAACAACACCCTTTCCGACGAGCGCCACATCAAGATCGCCACCGGCTGCGATTATTCAGATGCAGCACCTTTGACCGGCCAGTTTGATGGCCCGATGAACGCCACACAGGCAATGCACGTCGAGGTCGAAGTCAGTTTGGCCTGAAGGAACTTCAAAGGGCCAAAGAAGCGGAAGTCTCCATAGAATGGGATCACACTCGGATTTCACCGCTGTGTGGATCGGAGCCCCAGAATCGCGATTTCAGCATTCGGGATCACGATTTCGGCGTTCGGGATCGCGATTTCGGCGTTCATGATCGCGATACGGAGCGGTGTTTCTCAGTGATGCGGACATTCTTGTCTGCATGAGCGTTCCCTGGTGAAACCTCCGTGACGGGCTTCAGGGCGGGACGATGTCGAGGGCGGTTCGTGCAGACAGGAATGTCTGCATCACTCTCAAACACAATGCACTGCGGCAGCTTCGGCGTCTTCGAGTTCTTCTTTGCGCCGCCAGTAGCCATGTTTTTCGATCAGGGCGCGGGCTTTGGCGAGTTCGGCCTTCGGGTCGATGCTGGAGAGTGGTCCGCACAGTCCTCTGTGCGGTTCGGGAGTCTCCTGGCCCTCCTGCCGCACAGGGGATTGCTTCGCTACGCTCACCCTTCGGGCAGCCTGCGGCTGGCTACCTTCGCTGCGCTCCGGTTGTGCGGACCACTTTGCTCTCGCCGCAGCAACAATCCGGGCGCGATGCAGATGCACATCGGCGAGGAAGAGCGGCATGGGGCCGCGCTCGGCAATCTGCTGGGCCTCGGCCAGGGCACGGCTCGCGGCGGCCGCGTCGCCGCTGAGGTGGGCGTGCAGCGCGGCGGTGAGCAGGGCGCGGGGGAGGTAGAACAACTCGCCGGCTTTGCGGAGGCCGTCGAGGGCGGCGGTGGAATGACGATGGTCAAAGGACGAAGGACGAAGGGGCTCCAGCAGCGCTCGGTAGAGGGCCACTCGCGCGAGGATGAGGTGGTCCAGGGCGATGTCGAGGAGCCAGCTTTGTGGCGTGACCCATTCGAGGGTCTGCTTCGCCCGCCGCTCGGCTTCGGCGAGGGCAAAGTAGTCCTCTCGCTCCGCGAGAGGAACGGAGGACTCCGCCGAAACCCCTGACTTGGGAAATTCGGAAGTCTTGCTGGCTGGCGAAGCGCTCAGCTCATCTCGCGGAGCGAGATGGCTACTTTGCCACGCCGCGCGTTCGGCGGGGGCCAGGATCAGATCGCAGTAGCGGAAGCCTGC
>JAGKWZ010000182.1 GCA_021151605.1 Verrucomicrobiaceae bacterium | reverse complement strand
CTATCAGGCACTCCAAGCGGCGGAAGAAGACCCGCCGCTGCTCGACCTCATCGGTGCGCTCAGTTTTGGCAGTGAAAAGGCCTGGCTCGACTTCTGCCAGGCACATCAGCTTCCCATCGCACCCAAGTTGGATGCAAAAACGGTGCAGGCGCTTGACCGCCTCTACGCGCAGGGAGTCACGGCCAACCATCCTTTATACAAAGACTTCCGTGCTGCCGTGCTATCGCGCGAGGATGACAAAGCGCTGCGCATCATCCGCACCATTCACAAGCTCAACCCAGGCGACGAAAACGCCCGCTCTGAACTCCAGCGTCTGGAAAACAAGCACTGGCAGGACATGCTGGATCAACTGCGTGCCGCACTAAAGACGGATGACGAAGAGCGCATCGCCACTCTCGCGGAAAAGATCACCAGCAGCGCGCCTGCGGACAAACGCACCGCAGCTCCTGAACTTACTCAGGCGGAAGGTATCCGCCGTGCTCTGCGCCGCCGTCAGGCGGGTGAAAAAATCCCCGCCTTGCTCGATGACGCCGCTCAGCACCGTGACGCAGGTGACTGGCAGTCCGCCGCGCTGGCTTGCGACATCATTCAGGAACTCATCGAGACTCACGATCTCGATCTCACTGCCAGCCAAAAGTCTGCCCTCGAAGACGCCGCCAGCTATGCCCGCCGCGAGCGCACTGCCGCCGAACGTCAGCGTGCCTTTGCCCGCACGCTGAACAGCTTCACCGCCTTCGCCCAGGAGGCTGGCACGCGCCTCATGACGGGTTCACCTCCCGGTCTGAATGAAGCTGCTGCCTTGGACGAAAACTTCATCCGCCGCTGGCGCGAACTCGAAAACTTCAGCCTTCCCGTGTCTGATGAAGTCCTCGCGAAGCTTCGCCAGACCGGCCAGAGCATCCGCGCCGCGCTCGAGAGTGCTCAGCGTGGTCGCCGCACTCGCGCCATGCTCAGCGCTGCCGCGTTGATCGCCTTTTTGCTCGGCATCGGCGCACTAGCCTGGCATGGCTGGCAGGCTCGCGCCTATGCTTTGGACCTCGCCAGCTACCGCGCACGCCAGCTCGCGGAACCTGCCTCCAAGCTCGCCTCCAGTCTCAAGCTGGATCACCCTTCGCTGCTTCGCTGGCCTTACCTGAAATCGAAGATCGACGAGACGGAAGCCTGGGTCTCTCAGGCACGGGATCTCGGCACTCATGCTGATCAAAGTCTGGCTGAACTCGAAAGCGCTGCCTCAAAGAACTTCGCTGGCATGAAGCCCACCGAAGTCCTGAAGCGCCTCGAAGACACACGCGCACTCATTGGTCAGCTGCCCGGCGATCTCAGCACCACCGCCAGTCAGCGCGTGGCTTCTTTGAAAACGAAGGCTGAACTCATGCTCGTGAACCTCGGCGAGACTCGCAGCAACGATGTCCGTCGCCAACTCGAAGCCGTGAACGCCAGCCTCAAAGCCGAGCTGAGCTACGAACGCCCCGCGAGCGAAGTCGTCACAGCCGCCGAAAAACTCGATGCCCAGATCACGGAGATCGAATCTCTCTCGAAAGCCGAGGCCGCGACGCTTCAACTCCCGGCAGATTTGCAAGCCCAGCTCAAAGCTGCTCGCCAACGCATTGACGGCTTCAAAGCCGAGCTAACACGCTTCACTGAACTCCGCGAGTCCACGCTCAGTGCTGTCTCGCTTCCTGAATTCGGCAAAACTTTGGCCAAGTGGCAGGACATCCGCTTTGCCGAAGCTGCCCCTGCTGCGAGCACCGCCAATGCACTGCCGACGGAGGAGCAGTTCCTCGCCAATCTCATGACTGGTGGCGATCTCACTCTCTGGAAAGCCGCCGTCGAAGATGCTTCGGGGCAGAATCTGCGGCCCGACACACCTCAAGACAATGATTTGAAGGTGCTGCTCGCACTACGCGATGATCGCCACCTCAACGGCGTCTGGGAAAACATCGTCGTCGATCACTCCACAGGCCGCGGCAAACGCAGCGTCTGGTCTCAAGGACCGCTGAGCGAAAGCCGCATCGGCGACACCCAACGCCGCTGGAGCGGAAAGACCTTCGATCCGCATCCGCAGGACACCGGCGCAGCTTTCACCGATCACGACTATAAGCGCCTCGTCATCGGCAATGGCAGCGAGCAGGGGCAGAGCGTCACCTCCAGCAAACCTGCAACGGTGAGTGCTCTCATCCAGAATCTCCAACTCGATCGCATGACCGACGCCAACGGCGAACGTTTCGAACGCAGTCTGCTCTCCGTCATGGATCGCCTGATGGCAGACACCGCTGCACCCGCCATCGCCAAAGCTTACGTCATGCTTGAGCTGGAGCGACTGACCCGCGAGCGACCCTTCGCCTGGGGCATGCACCTCGTGCCCACGCTGCGTGCTGATCTCGCCGAGCTGCATCGTTTGATCGGCGACTATCCGCTGCGCAGTGAAGACTGGATGATCCCGAAAGTGCGCACCACGCTCGGCAGCTCTCTGGAGAACTTTTTCCAGACTCGCCAAGGTCGCCTCTATGAAAAGGAAGCCCAGGCACGCCGAGTTCTCATCACCCAAGTCTCCATCAGCGGCGTCAAATTTGGCGGCTATGTCGAGGCCGACCGCTCACTCCAACTGAATACCGCCGCACGCACCGCCAAAGAGTTTTGGCTGCTCGGCAAGGCGGGCCCCATGCTCGTCTCCACCGATACGAAGACTGCTCCGCCTGAAGCCTTGCCCTTCAGCCCCGTGCTTTTCCTGCTGCTAGATCGTCAGCAGCTTCTGGAGACCTACCGCGCCAGCATCAGCGGATCGGCTTCCAGCAAAGCTGTGACCGTGCCTGGCGAGTCACCCTTCCTGAAGCCATGAGCGAAACCCAACACCAGCTCCAGTGGCGGGGCCGAAGCATCGGTCCATGGACGCTCGTGCAGATCCGGGAGGCGCTCGAGTCAGGCGAGATCCATTCACTTTATAGCATCTGCATCAGCGGTGAATGGATGACATTGAGAGATTACCTGGAGCAGGTGGATGCCGTGGAACTCCAGCGCCGAGCCGCTGAGCTGGGTGCAGCATCACGCCCGAAAGAGCCTGAGAAGCCTGCACCACAGGAAAGGAGAACCCTTGGTTTTGCCACCCAGGTCACCAAGCCAAATCCCTTCGGCAAACCGCCGCCTGTCTTTGTGAAAAGTGCCAGCGGCATCGACTCCCTTCAGAGCAAAGCGAGCGGCCTTCAACGTGGAGAATCAGTCGAAGACATCGCGCCAACCTGCTGGCTTGCCGTGGCTGCCTTTGTCGTGAGCTGCGCCTGCTTCGTGCCTTACATGAATCTTGTGAGCTGGTTCCCTGGCATCGTGCTCGGCCATCTGGCCCTGAATCAAATCCAGCGCCAACCAGCGCTCGAAGGCCGTGGCCTTGCCCTCGGAGCCATCGCCATCAGCTACAGCACACTCGCCTTCGCCATTATCACCGCGCTCTTTTTCCCTGATCTCTTCTACCGCGTCTTCCCCATCGGCGACGCTTAGTTTTAAACCCACCTCAGCTATGGATCCCAATCCCTTCACCTCTTCACCCATGCTTCTCCTGAGCTGGTCACGCATGGACCCCGAGCGCCGCATCGGCTTCGCAGGCGGTCGATTCACCTCGCCAAACAAGTTTTTATCCATGCTCGTCGGACTCGCCGCGACAGTGGTTTTTTATGCTGCGCTTTACCTCGCCGTGAGCGTGGCTTCCAGTCTTCAGTGGTTGCTCGACATGTTCACCCAGCGTGGTCCGTGCCCTTATCCCACGATGTTCCTCTTCTTCTGGGCGCTCTCGATGCTGTTCTTCAAAGGGTGGAAGCTTTCACTCCAAAAGCGTGCGCTCACGCTGCCCGTCATGCCGCAGCAGCCTGACTTCGAGCTTACTCCAGCCACTGCCCGCTCCCTGCGTGAGCGCATGAGCGCCATCGTCGATGATCCACGCCACTTCATCCTGCTGAATCGCATCGACCTCGCCCTCGCCAATCTGCACAACATTGGCCACACCGCCGATGTGGCGGCCATTTTGAAGATCCAGGCAGAGAATGACGAGGCTCAGATCTCATCCAGCTACGCCCTCACGCAGGGCTTCCTCTGGGCCATCCCCGTGCTCGGATTCATCGGCACCGTGCTCGGACTTGGGCAGGCCATCGGAGCCTTCGGTGCCACGCTGCGTGCGGGTGGAGACATGGTGGCGCTGCGGAAGTCGCTGGAGTCTGTCACCGCAGGTCTGGCCACCTCATTTGAAACCACGCTCGTGGCTCTCGTGTGCGCGCTCATCCTCCAGCTCATGATCAGTTGGCTGCAAACACGCGAGTCCGAGTTTCTCGATGCCTGCAATGAAATCTGCCACAAGAACGTGGCGGGCAAACTGCGCCTCACCGGCCTTTGATCCATGAGACAGCGATTCGGAACCCACGGCACGGGAGGCGTGAGCTTCTTCGGCTTTCAGTCCGTGATCACGGGCACCGTGGGTTTCATCATCGTGCTCACGCTTTTCCTCGCGCTGTGTGTGAAGGACATCATCCCGCGTGACAAAACGAGCGGGCAACCTCTCGCCAAACGCGAGGGCGATCTGAAGTCGATGCTATCTACCATCGAGTCGCTGAAGATGCAGGTGGCTGATCTGCAAAACCGCCCCGCTGATGATGAAGCCACGCTCAAGCGCATGATCGGCCAGCTCACCAGCACCATCGCCGAACTCAATGCCAAGCCTCTGCCCGGCATGAACCGCGATGCCGATGCCACAGGAAGAGATCGTGAGCTGCGTGCGGAGAAGGACAAGCTGCTCTCGCGGTTGGAAAAGATGAACGCCTCGGCGCACGAGGCCGAAAAGCTCTCCTCCGGCATCAACAAAGACATTCTCGATCTCGAAAAGAAAGTGATCGACGCCCAAAGCTCCCTCAAACGCAAACGCGACCGGAAGAACGTCATCAGCCTCATTCCTGAACGTGATGGCAGCAACAAAGAGCCCATCCTTGTGCTCGTGCAGAGTTCACTCATCCGCTTCCAGCGTGCAGATGGCGCACCCGCAGGCGTTGGGTCGATTGGCGAGTTCGTGAACTACCTCCGCGCAGCATCACCAGCCACCCATTACGTCGTTTTTTATTTCAAGCCCTCCGGCTCGCAACACTTCGAGATGCTCACCAAACGAGCCCGTGCTGAAGGCTATCAGATCGGCTACGATGTCATCCCAGAGGAGGCGGACATCGAGTTCAGCAACCTTCCACCCGCCACCAAGCCATGAGGAAGTTTCAGCAACCTTCTTCCGAGAACATGGATCTCCTGCTGGATACCCTGTGCGATCTGCTCGGCACCCTGGTGCTCATTGCCTGCCTGCTTGTCGTGACCATGCAGGAGGATGGCACGAGTCAGGATGTGAAGCCGGAGTCCACCTCCGACATCGAAGCCGGAATCCTGGCCGAAAAGAAGATCGAGCAGGCGCGCGCCGAACTCGATGGCCTGCAAAAGCTGCGAGCCCAACTCCAAAGTGAAGACGATCCCTCCACCCGACCTCTCATCACCGAGCTACAGGCATTAAAAAAGACCGCTGAGGAGAAACGCCAGGAACGAGCCAAGCAGGACGAATTCGCCGCCGCCAAAGCCGAGCAGATCATCCGCGATGCTGGCAAAGAAATGGCTCGCCTTCGCGAGCAGGAGCAGGCATTGGAAAAGAAGCTCGGTGTCATGAACAAAGATACCGAAGCCGCGCGCCAGAACCATGCAGCGATCAAGAAGAAGCTCGCCGATCTTCAGCTCGAACTCGAAAGCGTGGACAAACTCAAGATCGAAAAGCTCCGCTTCCCTCGTGAGCGCCAGATCGACAAGCCACCTGCGCCCATCATCGTGCGCCACGGGCAGGTTTTTCCGCTCTTCGATGCCAGCGGCAATCCCGCTCCCGGCATTCAGCATGTTGGCAGCCCCGACAAGAGTTTCACCGCCATGCCGCAGCCCGGACAGGGCCTGATGCCGCTGCGTGATGCCAATCGCCTCCGCGAATTCCTGCCCGCCCTCGTTGGCAAGAATCGCTACCTCACGATCTACGTTTACCCCGACTCCTACGCCACCTTCCGCGAGCTGAAGAAGCTCATCTTCGAGCTTGGCCTCGACTACGGCCTCGACCTCTGCACCGAGCACCGCGTCCTGATCTTCACCGCCACAGGTGCCAAACCAGCACCGCTTTGATTCCTAGCCTTGGCGGTGTTTGGCAAAGATGGCCAGCGTGCGCTCGCGCTCGGTGCTGTGATCCACGATGGGTAGGGGATAGCCTGGAGCGATGGAGCGGTTGTCTTTGGGCGGAGCCAGGAAGCGCTCGGGGGATACGTCTTTGAGTTCGGGCACCCATTGGCGGATGTAGGCTCCATCGGCGGCGTAGCTCTTTGTTTGCGTCCATGGATTCTGAATGCGGAAGTAGGGCGCGGCATCGGCACCTGTGCCAGCGCTCCATTGCCAGCCGCCGTTGTTGCTGGCGTTTTCGCCATCGACGAGGTGCTGCATGAAGAAGCTTTCGCCGAGCTTCCAGTGACAGTGCAGGTCCTTGGTGAGAAACATGGAGACGATCATGCGCACGCGGTTGTGCATGAAGCCGGTGGCTAGCAGCTCACGCATGCCGGCATCGATGATGGGGAAGCCGGTTTTTCCCTGGCTCCAGGCCTGGAAATGCTCGTCGCGGCCCACCCAGGGAACTCCGCGAAACTCGGGGGAAAACTCTTCTTCGAAAACTGCGGGATAGAACCAAAGGATGGATAAATAGAACTCTCTCCACGCCAGTTCTTTGAGATAAGTCTCGATGGAGGTGCGCTCTTCGGCATTCGTCGCCGTGGCTACCGCCGCCATGCAGCGGGCGAAGAGTTCGCGGATGGAGATCAGCCCGAAGCGGAGATCCTGCCCGAGGCGGGAGGTGGTGGTGCCTGCGGGCGTGTTTCGCCTTTGGGCGTAGCCCATCAGGCGGCGGTCTTCGATGAAGCTTTTCATGCGTTCACGCGCGGCTCTTTCCCCCGGTGCGGGCAGTGTGGCTGAGGGGGCAGAGAGCTGCCAGTGATCTAGCGTTGGCAGTGGTTCGCTTGGGATTGTGCTGGCCAAACCGAGGGAGGCAGGTTTGCTCACGGGAGAGACTTTTTCCAAAGACAGCCAGTTCCGCGAATAGGGCGTGTAAACGCGATACGGCCCGCCATTGCCGGTGAGCACTTCCTCGGGCTCATGTAGCACGCGATCTTTGAAGCTGTGGCACTCGATGCCGTGGCGTGCGCAGAGGGCCTGCACCTTCTGCTCCATCTCACGGCCATAGGGATCGTAGTCGCGGTTCAAATACACGGCTGTGGCCTTGGTCTCGAGGATCAGCTTTTCGATCTCCAGATCGGCGCGACCTGTGCGCAGGATGAGGCGGCTGCCGTTGGCTTCCAGGTTTTTAGCGAGCGATTCCAGGCAGCCGCAGAGGAATTGCTGCCGGATGCTGCCTGTCCAGCCATGGTTCTTTTTCCAATCGCTGAGCACATACACGGGCACCACCTGGGTCGAGTCTTTGGCGGCGGCGGTGAGGGCGGTATTGTCCATCAGGCGTAGATCGCGGCGGAACCAGTGGATGACGGTGGCGTGTTTGGACATGGGTGAGGCATACGTCTGAAGGCAGGCTTGGGAATCGACTTTATCCCAGAGCGGCTGCGGGGCAGGGCAGAGGCGGGGGCAGGTCCTATTCCAGCGTTGATTTCTGCGCATCAGTCAGCGAAAGGGACGCCCGTGCGGTCCCGTTTGCCGTATCCTGTTTTTCTCCCAACCCCCGACGCCCATGACCCCCGAAGAAGCCAAAGCGCAGCTCGATAACCAAGTCCGTGAAACCATCAACTGGCACTTCTCTCCCGAGACAGGCTGCCCCTTCTGGCTCGACTGGGCCAAGAACAACTTCGATCCACGCGGCGTGGTGAACAACTACGAGGACATCATCGCCAAGTTCCCCCACTTCCAGGACGAATGGCTGCGCGACCTCCAGCCCGAGGTCTGGGTGCCTGCCGCTTTCAAAGGCAAGCCCTTCAATATCTTCGAGACCGGTGGCACCACGGGCATGCCAAAGCAGCGCATCGGCTGGAATGACTTCCGCGTGGATTACGAGGAGTTCAGCCACAAGCTCGACGACAAGCATTTCCCGCCCGGCGAATCCTGGATCATGGTCGGCCCTACCGGCCCTCGTCGTCTCCGTCTCGCGGTGGAGCATCTGGCGAACTATCGCGGCAGCTCCTGCTACTTCGTCGATCTTGACCCACGCTTCGTGAAGAAGGCCATCTCGAACAAGCAGTTCGATGTGGCCCGCCAGTACATGGATCACGTCATTGATCAGGCCGTGCTCATTCTGAAGAATCGCAAAGTGTCCGCCATCTTCACCACGCCGAAGCTTCTCGAAGCACTGGCTGAGAAGGTGGATCTCTACAGTGCAGGCATCCGTGGCTGCTTCGTCGGCGGCACGACCATGACGCCTCAGTATGTGCGCTTCATCGTCGAAGAAGTGCTCGAGGGCCGCATCGGCTTCTACCCGACCTATGGCAATACTTTGATGGGTCTCGCCGCCAGCGTGCCGCTCACGCCCGAAGATAATTTCTCCATCACTTACTATGCCCCGCAGCCACGCGCTGTGCTCCGCATCGTGGATCCGAATCAGACAGACAAGACGGTCGATTACGACTCCTGGGGCCGCGTGGAGCTGACCACGCTGACGAAGGAATTCTTCATGCCCCGCTTCCTGGAGCGTGACGAAGCCATGCGCCGCAAACCTCGTGCCCCTTATGCCTGGGATGGCGTGGCCGATGTCCGCCCATTTGGTGCGATGGAGAAGACCATCGTCGAAGGTGTGTATTAACCGATCCCCAACTCATTCACCAACCGGCGAGGCGGTGCTCATTCAAATGGGTGCTTTCTCGCCGGTTCGTTTTTGATCGGCAAGTCAGTAGGACGTGCCGGTGATCTCGTTGGTGTAGGTGTTGATGTGTTCGATCACATGATCGGCATCTTCCTGGCTGATGCCGACGTCCTTCAGCGTCTCCACCAAGTGCCCGACGAAGTGGGCGAAGTGCTCACGCTTTACGCCGCGCCCATGATGGGCATGGGCGAGAGATTTGCCGGAGTAGGCGATCGGGCCACCGAGGGCCATGGCGAAGAATTCTTTCTGCATTTTGCGCAGACGATCCAGCGGCGCGTCATGGAAAAACGGAGCCAGCAGGGGATCAGCAAGCACGCGGACGTAGAAAGCTTCGATCAATTCATCAATGGCGGCAGCACCGCCGATACGTTCGAACAGGGAAGGGGAGTCAATGGCGCTCATGCCGCCTAAAGTAGCGGCTCGCGTGCCATCGTCGCGTCCTCCAGCGCCAATCCTTGCGCGGGTATTGTTTAGCGCTGGAGCAATTTTGTCCCGGAATGAGCGGACCTGCCTGAATCAGGAAATCGCAGGCTATGAGCTGTAGGAGGACTCCACGCGGACGGCGACATCTTTATAGCCGTAGTCTGCGTTGTAGATCTCCTTGAGGGCTTCGAGGCTGTTCGCCTTGTCTCCCATCTTGTCACAGACATTCGCCAGTTCGTACAGCACCTCTTTCTTGGTGTTGTCCATGATGGTCAGCTCCTTGTTTGCCTCCATGAAGGCGCTTCTGGAGAGGTCGTTCATGTTCTTCCGCTCGAAGCAGCGGCCCAGCAGGAGCATGGCCTTGATGCGGATGTGCGGGTTGCCTTTGGCCTGCTGAAGCTCAGGGATGGCTTCGGTGAACATCCCGGCGTTGAAATAAGCCTGACCGAGTTCGAAGCGGATGCCTTTGTCCGTGGGGTTGCGGTCCACGCGTGCTTTGGCTTCATTGATGGAGGAAGCGGCGCGCTGCTGTTTGATGTTGATCAGGTTTTGGCGCTGCTCTGGCGCTTCGGGAGCATCAGGATTCGCAGCCAGCCATGCCTCCACTTGGGCGATGTATTGGTCCTGACTCTTGTCCCGCAAAAGTTCGGTTTTGCGCTGCAGCGAGACATCGCTTGGGTTCAGCGTCAGTGCGTAATCGTAGAACGAAACGGCATTCCCCAGGTCTTCGAGCTCTTCATAAAGCTGGGCGATGGCTTTGACGTGGTTGATGTTGGAGGGCTCCTCATTGTACTTTGCTGAGAAGTGGGCCAGCAGCGATTCCGTCTGCTCTCTGGTCTTGCCCTTCTTTTCGAGTAATTCGAGGATGTTCTGTTCGTCGCTGTTCTTTTTGCTCTCCTGGAAGCCTTTGTCGTAGCCTTGATTTCTGATGGAAGAACGAGCGGCCGAATCTTTGTAGCCTTTGTTGGCGATCATGTCCCGCGGGTCCAGCTTCACGATGGCGGCATAGACTTCGGAGGCTTTGTCTGGCTGCTCATAGGTGATGTAATGCAGCGCCAGCTGATGCAGCAGCTTGGTATTGTTCGGCTGGCCCATGCGGGTGGTCTCCAGGGCAAAGGAGGCCAGCTCGATGAATTGCAGCTTCAGAGCCAGATCATAGAGCTGCTTGTTGCCGCTCTCACTGAAGGGATCTTTTTGAAACACCTTCTCTTCGAGATCGGCGATGGCCTCCAGGGGATCTTTTTTGCTGCCGCCGCCGAACATGCCTCCGCCGAGGCTGAATTTCTTGCCGCCGCCGCTGATCTCACCTTCGGCACGGCGCAGAGCTTTACGTCCGTCCAGGAATCCGGGCACTTCCTTCACGAC
>JAGKWZ010000181.1 GCA_021151605.1 Verrucomicrobiaceae bacterium | reverse complement strand
TCTTCGCCGTGACCGTCACTGGCACTATCGTTCTCGTCTCCGCGCTTTCCTCACTGCTTTACCATTACGGCATACTCCAGTTCATCGTCCGAGGTGTCGCCTGGGTTATGCAGCGGTTCATGGGAGTGAGTGGAAGTGAAAGCCTCGCAGCAGCGGCTAATATTTTCATGGGGCAGACCGAGGCCCCCCTGGTGATCAAACCCTACTTGCAAACGATGACCCGCAGCGAACTCATGGCCCTCATGGTGGGAGGGATGGCCACGATAGCAGGCGGCGTTCTCGCTGCCTATGTTTCATTCGGCATTTCAGCAGGTCATCTACTCACGGCCTCATTCATGAGCGCGCCAGCGGCGTTGATTTTTGCCAAAATCCTCCTTCCTGAAACAGAGGCCAGCGACACTGCTGGTGGCATCCATACGCAACCCGGCAGCGACACCGTCAATGGACTCGACGCCGTATGCCAGGGGGCCAGCGATGGTATCAAGCTCGCCATCAATGTCATTGCCATGCTCATTGCCTTCGTGGCCCTCGTCGCTCTGGCAAACTATGCGCTCTCTCTCGCAGCTGCCCGCATTGGCATCATAGATCCCAAGCCCATGCAGACACTGCTTGGCTGGGCAAACGCACCTTTCGCCTGGTTCATGGGCATCCCCTGGAGTGACTGTCGGGCTGTCGGTAGCATCCTTGGTGAGCGCATCGTGCTAAACGAGTTCATCGGCTACCTCAGCCTTAGCAGAGCCAAGGGGCTCCACCCTGAAAGTATCACCATTACGACCTACGCCCTCTGCGGCTTTGCTAATTTTGCCAGCATCGCCATCCAAATAGGAGGCATTGGAGCCCTAGCGGAGTCACGCCGTGCCGACCTCGCCTGTCTTGGTTTCAAGGCCATGATCGGCGGTCTGTTAGCCTGCTACTGCACTGCCTGCATCGCTGGACTGCTGGTCCGAGCTTGATGTTTTTTTCTGCAGCAAGTCGGGCCGCATTCTTCGGGTTCGTTCCAGTGACTGGCTAGCACGCCATTTGGAGATCATTGCATGGTTGCCGCCCAATAGCACATCTGGGACCGACAAGCCCTGAAACTCGGCTGGCTTGGTGTATTGAGGGGCTTCCAGGAGGCCTGTAGTACCAAAGGATTCCTCAACTGCGCTCATCTCGTCGCCAAGGACTCCAGGCAGAAGGCGGACGATGGCATCCATCATGACCACGGCTGCGATAGCCCCATTGGTGAGGACATAATCTCCGAGGCTGAGTTCCTCATCTACCCAATGGTCGATGACTCGCTGGTCCACGCCTTCATAATGACCGGAGATGAAAATGAGGTGCTCTTCGCCACTGAGTCGGTGGGCTGTTGCCTGGTCAAAGCGGCGGCCTGCGGGCGAGGTCAGAATGATACGACTGGCCTCTGTGGCGACACTTTCCAGTGCGGCGAATAGGGGCTCAGGTCGGAGGAGCATGCCCTGACCACCGCCACACGGCGTGTCATCCACCTGCCGATGCTTGCCCAGACCGAATTGGCGTAAATCATGCACTCCTAGCTGGATAGCCTGTTTCTGCTGGGCACGACGCATGATGCTGGTGCCCATGGGCACTGCCACGAGTTCGGGGAAAAGCGTGATGACATCGAGACGCACACTGTAGTGTATGCGAGCGATGTCTGTGAGGCGCAAGTCAAGCATGCTGAAATCCCAAGACATTAGCGCCCGATGCACTCCAGGATGCGCTTGGAAGCGAAGTGGATATTCCTTACGCTTATTTTAAGCGCTGAGACCTTGGGGTGAAGTGGAAGTCGTCGAATTGAGTTCTTTTTTCTGGCATTTCGTGGCGAACCACGGCTGAATCTCACGTTCTGCTCCCTACTCTCATGAAAACCGTGCTTTCTCTCCTATTCCTCGCTGCTGCTGCCCAAGCTGCTGACTGGCCCACCTTCCGCGGCGCTGATCGTACCGATGTCTCCACAGAGGTTGGTTTGCTGAAAAAATGGCCCTCTGACGGCCCCAAAAAGGTCTGGATGAATCAGGATGCCGGGCTCGGCTACTCTGGAATGGCAATCGTCGGCGATGTGATCTACACCATGGGCGCACGGGATGCGATGGAGTACGTAATAGCCATCGACGCCGTCACAGGCAAAGAAAAGTGGTCCGCCGAAGCTGGTGCGCTGCTCACCAATGGCTGGGGAGATGGACCCCGTGCTACACCCACGGTCGATGGCGACAAAGTATATTCGCTCAGCGGAAAAGGTTCGCTCATCTGTCTCAACACGGCCGATGGCAAACCCGTCTGGTCGGCAAGCCTGACCGAGCTAGGTGGCAAAGTGCCAGGGTGGGGTTATTGCGAAAGTCCGCTCGTCGAGGGAAATCTCGTCATCGCCACACCTGGGGGCGCAAAGGGCACATTAGCAGCCTTTGATAAAACCACTGGTAAGCTCGCCTGGCAGTCTGCCGAGTGGACTGATCCTGCCCAGTATGCCAGCGCCATCGTCGTCACTCATGATGAAGCACGGCAGATCATCCAGCTCACGATGCAGAGCATCGCCGGTGTGAATGCGGCAGATGGGAAGGTGCTATGGAAGACGGAGTTCCCAGGGAAGACAGCCGTCATCCCGACACCGATCTTCAAGGACGGGCAAGTCTTCGTCGCTGCTGGCTACGGAGTCGGCTGCAAGTCTGTCAAAATTGGCGCAGGCAACACTGTTGAGACCGTCTATGAAAGCACGGACATGGTGAACCATCATGGTGGTGTCATCCTCGTCGATGGTCACCTTTATGGCTACAATGACAAAGCGGGATGGACATGCATGGACTTTAAGACCGGTGCGGTGAAGTGGACTGAAAAGAAACTCCTCGGCAAAGGTGCCATCCATTATGCCGATGGTTCGTTCTACTTGCTGGAGGAAAAGACTGGCACGGTCGTTCTGATCAAAGCCAGCCCAAAAGGATGGGATGAGCAGGGCCGCTTCACCCTTAGCCCTCAGACCACCCAGCGGAACCCGAAAGGCATGGTCTGGACTCACCCGGTGGTTTGTGGCGGCAAGCTTTATCTGCGTGACCAGGAGTTGCTCTTCGCCTTCGATGTTAGTGGCAAGTAAGGCTGGTAACTTTAGCAAATCAGAAGGCGCAGAGGGAGACCTCTGCGCCTTCATTTTTTAAAGCGGAGCTTCTGTCAGATGAAAGTCACTTTGCTTCAGGCTTCGGTGCTTCCTTCGGTGTGCGGCTGCGCAAGGCTTGGAACTCGAGGTGGGCTGCCTCACGATAGGTTTGACGCAGTTTTTGAGCTGCCTGGACGCGCTCTTCTCCGTGGGTGTCTTGGACGTCTTGCAGCGCGGCCTGGACTTCGGGTTTTCCCATGAGCCGCTGGTGGAAGAGTTTGGTGGCGTCTTTGCGGTCGGGTTTGGCGAACATCAGGAGGTCCATCTCAAGTCGCAGGGTGACAGCGGGAGCAAACTCTGCGGAGTCCACTGCCGGCATGGGAGGGAGCTGGCGCGGGTCGAAGCCTTGCTCAGGCTCAATTTTTTTCAGAAGGGCAGCCACTTCTGGATCCGTCTTTTCCAGAGACACACGGATGGTGTCGCGCAGATCAGCGTGGGCCTTGAGAGTGCGCTCGCGGGCTTCGATGACCTCCGGCCTACCCCAGACTCGGTCCATCGCATCACGGATACGCTTTTTATCGGATTCGGGCAGCCTGTCATAAGCCTCTGACTTCATCGGGGGGCGCCCAAAGCCAGGGCTGAATCCGCCCCGCCAGTCTCCACCTCGTTCGCCTCCACGGTCTCCGCGTTCACCTTGGAGGCGTCGAGGCCCCGCTTCTCCGGGAATAGGCGGCTGGCCTGGACGTCGTGGTTCAGGCGCTTGGCCATTCGCCAGCCCAGAGGCAATGAAGAGCAGGGTGAATATATTATGAGTGACTGGGTGCATGGCGGGAATCTTGAGGAGGGGAAGAGGTCTGGCAAATGCCAGAATGGGACAAGGTCGTCCGCGCCTTCCCAAACCCGGTTCAGCTTACAAAGTTGCGTGTAGGTATTCATGGCCCAGGCCGGATGAAATCCCCGGTTGACCCATGAGTGCCCGGCGCTTAGTCTTTTAGCAGAACTGTCCAGAGTACTGTGCTCTGAGGTTTCCAGCCCACCCACGGAATTGCGGAATGCGCCACGCCAGCCCCCTGACTGCGCCAAAAGCTTTAAATGGACCAGCGATAAACTCGCGTGGGCGCCTCATTGTGACGTCATTCTGTCACCCACACAGTGGACCCTCAGGGTCCGTTTCTGAACAGTTCGGCACCCGACGGGGCTGCAATGAGCCGCAAGGGCGGTTCATCATACGGCCCGTCGCCATGGATGTGACCCGCAATCCATCCCAGCCACACGCCCCAAGCACGCCCCATCGCGTGGTGCCCCCAAACCCACAGCACCCAAGAAACCAGACCCCATGTCAGACAACTCATTCCAGCAAGGTAACCGCCGCCGTCGCCGCCGTCCACGTTCGGACAGGCCCGATGCCCCCCGCAGCAACGCGCCTCGTACCATCGTGGCACAGCAGACAGGCTTTCAGAAATTCCTGAGCAAGATCAGCTTCGGTCTTCTCGGCAAACCATCCACTCTTCCTGCCGTCACTCCCCGCTCGGGTTCTCCGACTGCCAAGTCGCCCCGGCCTCCGCGTGAATCACGCGAGAATCGTGAACCGCGTGAGCCGAAGCCACGCCGCGAGGCTCCTCCTGCCCCAAACCCAGGTGATATCGCGACAGAGCGCCTCTATGTCGGCAATCTGTCCTACGATGCCTCTGAGAGCGACCTCTTCGAGCTTTTCAATGGCGTCGGCGGTGTCCGTAATGCAGAAGTCGTGGTGAACAATCGCACCCAGCGCTCTAAAGGCTTTGCCTTTGTTACGATGAGTTCCGTCGAGGAAGCCCGCCGAGCCGTCGTTGAACTGCACGGCAAAGAATTCATGGGGCGCCCACTCCAGCTTAGTGGTGCTAAGCCCATCGGTAGCGATGACCGCCATAGCAACTCCGAGTCTGAGCAAGTGGCTGCGTAAAATTCTTCTCAAGCCTTTAGATCCTTCGATTACCCGCCATCTTCACCGATGGCGGGTTTTTTGTGCCAACCACGTCTTTTTTGTTCCGAGTCAATTCTAGGATTGCCGCTCCACGGCGAATTTGATAATTCGTTCATTATGAGACTCCCGCTCATACATCGTCGTGCATTTTTGGCCTCGGCTCTCCCAGCGTTCGCCGGCTCTGCCTGGGGCGTGGAGGAGCGTCCCGCTCCACTAGGTATCCCACTTCATCAGGAACCTCTCAACTTCGAGTTGCACGACCTGGAGCCTTATTTGGATTCTCGCACCCTCAAGATCCATTACCACGAGCACCATGCCTGGCATGTGCAGAAGCTCAGGGCTTCCCTTGATGAGGTGGAGCTATCTGTCGGCAACGTCACCTCGCTCATGCCCTGTATCATGAGTCTGAACCGTCCTCCGCAGGTTCGTCGGTCCATCCTCACTCTAAGCGTTGCTCAGACCAAACCTGCCACGGGTGTACAGGCACCTCTTCCTGAAGAGGTCCAGCAATGCATCCGCCTCCATGGCGGTGCTCATATCAATCACACCGCCTTTTGGCGCTTCCTGGCTCCACCTGACAAGACGCCGCTTGGGCCGGATGGAAAGGCGGCACAGGCTTTCGATGAAGAGTTCGGCACCCTCAGCCAGTTTAAAGAAGCCTTTACAGCGGCTGCTATGAATCACTCTGGCTCCGGCTGGGCTTGGCTGGTTTACCGTCCTGACCGAAAACTTGTCATCACCACGACCCGAAACGAGGACAATCCGCTCATGAAAGAGTTCGTGGACTGGCGTGACTATGGTCGCCCCATCCTCGCGCTAGATCTATGGGAGCACGCATATTACCTTAAGTATAAGAACAACCGCCGGGCCTATATCGACGCCTGGTGGAAGGTGGTGAACTGGAACTTCGTCTCCAAAGCCCACGCCATCTGTCGCGGTATTTACGGCCATTGAGGCGGCCTCCACTTTCTCTTTTTTGCCTAGCGCAACTTGCCCCGGATATGACACGTTTGGTCATATCCCCCATGTTGTCCCGACTTTGCTTCCTATGCCTCGCCATCGCCGCTAGCGCCACCGCCCAGACTCCTGGCGACTGGGTTCATTCTCGTGGCAGCGAGGCCATGACCGGCCTCTCTCCCATTGAACTGCGCTTCCCCCTGGAGCTTGCCTGGCAGCATTCCATGATGGCCAAGCCAAAAGGCCAGGCTGAGATGCTCGTCAGCAGCGCCGTCGTCAGATCGGGCAAAGTTTATGTCGGCTGCAAAGATGGCCAGTTCCGCTGTCTCGACCTCGCCAAAGGGGACAAGCTCTGGCAGGCTGAAGGGAAGGGGGCTTTCGATGGTGCCGCCGCATTTGCCGGGGATCTCGTCATCGCCGGGTGCCAAGATGGCTTCGTCTATGCCTGGAATGCCGATACCGGCAAGGAGGTGTGGAAATACGAGACCGATGCCGAGATCCACGCCGCCGCCAATGTCTGGACTGATCCCGCTAGTCAGGCGCAAAAGGTCCTCATCGGTAGTTATGACTACAAAGTGTATTGCCTTGATGCCAAGACTGGAAAGCAGGATTGGGCTGCTGAGACCGGCTATTACATCAATGGTGGCTCCGCCGTCGGCGATGGCATGGTCGTCTTCGGCGGCTGCGACAGCGTCCTCCACGTTCACGATGTGAAAACCGGCAAGGAAGTCCGCCAGATCGAGGTCGGCTCCTACATAGGCAACAACGTCGCTATCGCCGATGGCGTCATCTACGTCTCCCATTACGGCAACCGCGTCGGTGCCTACAGTATGGCAGATGGAGCCAAGGTCTGGGAATACGGCGAGCGCGAGTTCGAGTTCTACGCTGCCCCCGCCATCTGGGAAAAAGCCGTCTTCTGTGGCGGGCGGGACAAGCGCTTCCACGCCATCGACCGCACCACTGGGGCCAAGCTTTGGGAGTTCCGCAGCCGTGATCGCATCGACAGCAGCGCTGTCATTTGTGCGGGCAAAGCCGCCATCTTCGGCAGTGACGACGGCTACCTCTACGTCCTCGATCTCAAAGATGGCAAAGAACTCTGGCAATACGAAGTCGGTGCTCCCATCAAGACCTCTCCAGCCATCGCCGGAGACTACGTCATCATCGGTGCAGATGATGGGAACGTTTATTGCTTCAAGTCTGCTCCCGCAGTCCCCGCCGCCGCCCCTGAGGTCAAAAAGTCCTGAGAGGTTACCCCGAAACTCCTGAGCATTTCCCCCATTGCCAAGCCATCCCTGAAACGCCCTGTTGCTCCCGCATGAAGACGTCCCCACTGTTTCCCTCCATCGTGTTCCTTGCCCTCGGCGCTTCATTCGCCTCCGCTGCTGACTGGCCGAACTGGCGCGGCCCCACGCATGACGGCATCTCCACTGAGACTGGCTGGAAGCTCGGCCCTGAGCCCAAGACTCTGTGGGAAGCCGAAGTCGGTCTTGGCTTCGCCTCCTTCGTCGTCGCCGGAGATCGAGTCCTCACCTCTGGACACGCTGATGGCAAAGACACCGTCTGGTGCCTCGAAGCCGCCACCGGCAAAGTCCTCTGGAAGCACGAATATCCTGCTGATCTCGGTGACAAATTCTACGAGGGCGGCACTTCGAACACGCCCACCCTCGACGGCGATGAAGCATACCACCTCTCCCGCTGGGGGGATCTCTTCTGCTTTGCTGCGGCCAGTGGAAAAGTCCTCTGGAGCAAGAATGTCCAGAAAGAAACCGAGGCCAGTCTTCCCGACTGGGGCTTTGCTGGAGCCCCACTCGTCCAAGGGGATCTGCTCATCCTGAATGTAGGAAAAGCCGGCCTCGCTGTGGAGAAAGCCACCGGCAAGATCGCCTGGAAGAGCGAGTCCGACAGCGCTGGATACTCCACACCTTACCCCCTCACCCGAGATGGTAAAAAGCTCGTCGTCATCGGTTCTAGCGACGCCTATACCGCCGTCCAGGTCGCCGATGGCACTCCCGTCTGGTCCTACCGCTGGGCCACCCGCTACGGCGTCAATGCCACCGACCCCATCCTCAGTGGCGAGACACTCTTCATTTCCACCGGCTACAACAAAGGCTGCACGCTTCTCAAGCTCACCTCCAGCCAGCCCGAGAAAATCTGGGAAAGCAAAGTGCTGAAGAACCAGTTCAACTCCTCCGTCCTCGTGGGTGACCACCTCTACGGCATTGACGGCGACCAAAACAGCCGTTGCTCCCTGAAGTGCGTGAAGCTCGCCGATGGCAAAGTTGCCTGGGAGGAGAAGAGCATCGGCTTTGGCTCCCTCATGGCCGCAGATGGCCGCCTCATTATCCTCACTGAAAAAGGTGAACTCGTCATCTCTGGAATCACCCCCGAGAAGTTCGACGAGCAATCCCGAGCCCAAGTCCTCAGTGGCCGCTGCTGGAGTGCTCCCGTCCTTGCCAATGGTCGCCTCTTTGTTCGCAACGCCCCAGGGAAGGTCCTCTGCTTAGAGGCAAAGTGAGGTGATGGGATTTGATCACTTACCCGCGCACGAGCCAGAAGGCGGCGATCAGGGTCAGGGTGAATAGAGTCCACTCAAAAGGCTTTTGTGGGATGCGCTTGAGGATTTGCCAGCCAAGCAGAATGCCGATGATGACGAAAGGCAGCAGGGTAAGGTTTGTGGCGAGTGATCGTGGGTTGATGATCCCGAGATCGGCTGAGAACGGCACTTTGAAGAGATTGATGAAGAGAAAGAAGCGGCTGAAGACGCCGAGGTGTTCCTTCTTCTCCAAGTGCTGGGAGAGCAGATAGACGGTCATCACTGGGCCGGCGGCATTGGCCAGCATGGTGACGATGCCTGCACAGAGCCCCATGCTCCAGGAAAAGGCTTTATGTTGGGTCAGGAGGATGAAGTCCTGCCGCCGGGCATTCAGCAGCAGGTGGAAAGCCAGCAGCCCGATGATCAGCCAACCGATGATGGGGCGCGCAAGGTTGTTGTCGATATGGCCGAGAAGAAACCAGCCGATGATCACGCCCACAATGGCGGGGGGAACCATGGGAATGATTCGCTTCCAGGAACCACCATGGCGGTTCAGGTAGTAGCCCATGAAGTCCGCCACAATGAGCAGGGGCAACACCAGCCCGACGCTGGCCTTGGCTCCAAAAGCCTGCGCCATCAGGACAACATTTAATGTCGCCGTGCCGGACAGGCCTGCTTTGGACAGGCCGATGCAGACCGCCGCGATGGATGCCAGGAGGAAAACCTGCGCATCTGCTGTAAACAGCGTGTACTGCGGAAGCCAGTCGGTGAGAAGATTCAATGCGCCAAACTTGGATCAGGGGACAATGGTCACCGGCGTGCCGACTGGCGCGATGGAGTAGAGCTTGGTCACCATATCATAGGGCATGCGCACGCAGCCATGGGAGGCTGGTGAACCGGGATTGGGGATATATCCCGCATGCATGCCCACGCCATTGCTCGTCAGGCGCATCCAGTAGGGCATTTTCGCCCCGACAAAACTACCACCAGATGGCACGCGATGAACGCCCGCTGTGGCATTGCTGCGTACGGTGTTTCCGTTCGCATCGACGATGGTTCCATACCGGTTTGAGCGCTTGTTGACGACCTTTTCTGAGATGCGGAAGGTCCCAGTGGGAGTAGGGAAGCCGCTGCGGCCAGTGGCCACATAGGACCAGCCGACGTTTTGGCTGTTGCGGAAGATGTAGGCCTTTTGCTGGCTTAGATCGATCGTGACGCGGACAGGCCCAGACTGACCAGCGCCGTGCCATACATAGAGTGGACTGTGCGCTGAATCGACGGGCTGCACGATAAGCGGTTTGCGTATCACTTCCTGGCGCACGAATGAAGTAGGTAGAAAGTTCAATGGCACCTGGCAGGCGCTCAAGCTGACCAAGGAAACTGTGGCAAGGAACAGACGTGCAGAATTCATAGCGGCTATGCTAGTAGCCAAATCTGTGAGTGATGCCATAAAGCGGTGTGGGAAAATTGTGTCCAGAAAGGTTAGGTGGGTATGGGGAATACGATATATACATATTTTATTCATTGTGAGAATCATTTTTTGGAGAATTTGCTTCAGTGCGATCTGTGGCGGGGGCTCATTGGGTGGTGCACGTCACGGCTTTGTTCGCCGCCTTTAGCTCACGCTCATGTTCCAAAGACTCAAACGGTGAGTGCCTCGATCTGATTGCCGTAACGATGGCAGATAGTCTCAGTTTCCTCGGGGGAGAGGATCATAAAGGCCGTGGAAAGGGCGTCTGAAAGGGCTGCGGACGGGGCAAGGGCGTAGCTGCGCTGAGTCCTCACAGGAATGGGTTGAAGGGTGCGCGGGTCCATCAGGTGCGCACCCTGGACCTGAAATCCGCTGCCGCTGAGGGCGCGGTCGCACAGGGAGAGGCTATGGGTTCCATCGGCCAGGGTGATTTCCCAGGCTTCGCGCCCTGGGGGCGGGCTGAGTGCGAGTAGAGTGCTGTCGCCGGCGTTTAGGAAGGCGCGAGTGATGCTCCAGGTTTGGAGAATCTCGGCGGTTTGGTCGAGGGCGTATCCTTTACCCACGGCTCCGAGGTCGAAGATCATGTGATCGGCATGGACGGTGACAAGCAGTTCCGCTTCATTGAGCTCGAAGTGCTGGGTGCCGATGCTCCTGCGGGCGAGGGCAAGCTGGTCGGCATCAGGAATGCGGAGGC
>JAGKWZ010000180.1 GCA_021151605.1 Verrucomicrobiaceae bacterium | reverse complement strand
TGGATGGCGTGAATTTGATTCCTTACTTCACAGGCGAAAAACAAGGTCGGCCGCATGAGGCGCTTTACTGGCGCATGACGGCGCGGGGTATCTGGGCGATCCGCCTAGGCGATTGGAAACTCGTCACGCACAACGGCTGGCATGAAATTCCGGCCGCGAAACCGAAACCGCGTCTGATCCATCTCGCGAGCGATCCGGGTGAGCTGCACGATTTGAGTCAAAAGGAACCCGCGAAACTCGCGGAGCTGCAAAACGCCTACAACGCGTGGGCGGCGACGCTGCCGGAACCGCTGTGGACCACGGATGTGAGCCCTGAGGCGGTGAAAGCACGTCAGGAGAGGGTGAAGCGGCAGAACATGAAAAAGTAGCCGTGAGAAAGCTCGTGCGACGTCGTTCACCGCGCCACCATGCGTTGTCTTGTCATCCTTTTTGCCGTTTGTCCGCTGCTCGCGTCTTTCGCGAAGCCCAACGTCCTGCTCATTATGGCGGATGATCTGCGGGACTTTGGCGGGGCGTTCACGAAGGACGTCGTGAAGACGCCGAACCTCGACCGGTTGCGGGCTCGCGGCACGACGTTTGAGCGGGCGTATGTGCAGTATCCGGTGTGCAATCCGAGTCGCAGCAGCATGATGGCGGGACTGCGGGCGGAGCAGACGGGCATCGTGGGTAATGACATTCCTTTGCGGCAAAAGATGCCGGAGGTCGTGACGCTGCCGCAGCTTTGCAAAGACGCCGGTTGGCAGTCGCATGCATTTGGAAAGCTCTTCCATCTCGGCGGCGGCAAGAATGTGGAAGCGAAGCAGCGCTGGATGGACGCGGGTCGCTCCTGGCACACGGCGCAGGCTTTTGAAGCGACGAAGGCAGGCCGCAAAATGCTCGAGGACCGTGATGTGACCGGTGGGGCGCTGAAATGGTGCCAGTGGGGCGCGGCGGATGGCACGGATGACGATCAGCCGGATGGTCAGATCGCCGCCGCCACAGTGGCGATGATCGAGAAGCTCGGCGACACGCCGTGGTTCATCGGCTGCGGCTTTATGAAGCCGCACGATCCCTTCATCGCGCCGAAGAGATACTTCGATCTCTATCCCGCCGACTCGCTGAAGCCCTGGAGCGATCCCGCTGACATGACGGCTGTGCGCAAAGACAGCGTGGGCTTCGGCGACTACGGCACCGCCTTTGGCAAATTCACCGAGCAGGAGTGGCGCGAGCTTTTCCGCGCCTACTGCGCAGGCACCAGCTTCATGGATGCTCAGCTCGGTCGCGTGCTCGATGCGCTCGACAAGCATCAGCTTTGGGAAAAGACCCTCGTCATCTTCGTCGGCGATCACGGCTACCACACGGGCGAGCGGCAGTGGTGGAACAAAAACACGCTGTTTGAGCGCAGTTGCCGGGCACCGCTCATCATCGCAGCGCCGGGCATGAAAGGCGGCCAAACGACTTGGTCGCTCGCCGAGTTTGTCGATGTGTATCCGACCGTCGCCGACTTCTGCGGCCTGCAAATGCCTCATGCGGCCGCCGGAGCCAGTTTGCGCCCCGTTTTGACCGATCCCACCGCCAGCATCAAAGACGCCGCCTTCACCCTCGTCACGCGTGGTGACAAACTTTACGGTCAAAGCATCCGCACCGCCCGCTGGCGCTTCACCCGCTGGAGCGATGGCCCGACTGAGCTCTACGACCACCAAACCGATCCCGAGGAGCTTCACGATGTCTCCGCGCAACATGCCGATGTCATCGCAGAACTTACGGCTCGAATTCAAACGCTGCCTGCGGCGACTCAGTAGTCGCCCTCAGATGAATGGCATGTTCTGGGCACTCGGTTTAGAAGACCCGATTACGGCTGACTTAAACAGCGAATCTGGCCGAACTTCGATCCGTCACGCCAATTCCGCCCCATCGTGAACGTTGTGGACGCAAACCGTGGCATTCCCCACAGTGCCAATGGAACTTTGTTATCTACAAGCATCAAGTATCCGCTAATTTCAGCTTCAACAGAGATTAATGAGTCAACCATGAGTCAGCGAATTCTCGTCCGGCTAAATCCTGGGCACCTTTTGATTGCAAACACTGGCAAGGCCTTCAGCAAAGAAGGCCTTGAGGCTGTTTGTTACACCGACACAAGTTCTGAGGACTCGCACAACCTAGCCGACCGCGTTTCCGAAGACGAAGTGAGGTCTTGGCTAGCCGACCTCATTAAAAACCAGCGTAGAACGTTTAGTGACCCCAAACGTCTCCGCTCTGTTTGCGGCACGGAAAAGCGAACAGCGGCCGACTATTCCGGCAGACTGATCCTAGAACTGCTTCAAAATGCAATCGACGCGGATCGCGAGGAGCAAATCGGATATAAAGGTATCGGCTTCCGGTCCGTCCTCAATGAAGCCGCTGTGATCGAAATTCACTCTGGAAGGCTGCATGTGAGGTGGTCTGAAGCGGATGCTAGAACGGCTTTGGTTGGTTTTCAGGATCTGCCAGCTAATCTCCCGATACTAGATTTGCCCGCCTGGCAACTCCCTGACAAAGAGATTATCGAGGTGCTTTCCGAGGGCTACACAACGGTTATCCGTCTCAAGTTGACTGAAGAAGGCCAAGAGCATGTTCAGAGCGAGTGGAGCGACTTGGTCGGCGATCCATCGCTGCTGCTGTTCATCGACGGCCTGATTGAAGTTCAATGGGAGCACCACGACGGCTCGAGACTGGCATGGACACGACGTGATGGTGACGACGGCTTGGTGACGATTGTCGAGACTGGTAATAGCGCCCCTCCCCGAGAGCTTAAATGGCGTTGCTTTAAGCACGAAACAGCATCGGCTGCATATCCGCTCGATGATCTGAACCAGCTGATCACCAGCCCGGCAGCAAGCCCAAAGCTTCGATGCTATTTCCCGGCGAAGAAGTCGCCGCATCCGTTTCCAAATCTTCTGCTGCACAATTCGAAGTTTGGATTGCAGAGTAATCGTGAAGTGGTCGTTCTGGATGAAGCTAGGCTTGGAGAGCTTGCGCAGGCCATTTTTTTGGCGGCCGATTCCGTTCAAAGTGAAGGCGACCTTTTGGACTTGCTCCAAGTCACTCCCTTTCGTGCTTCTGACAATACTCTGCCTGAAACAGCTCTCTGGAATGCCGTCAAAACACGGTTGGTCAGCACGAAGCTCAAAGGTCTCAACAATCGAACCATCGGGGAGATTCGCTCATGCCCGCCTTCAGACGATTTGGCCCGCTATGGATGGTTAAAGCAAGCTCGATTCAAGCGGTGGGCTGCCTTTCTGATGGCGCTCCAACAGGAGGAAGTGACTCATCTGCCTGTGTTATCAGCTGGGGTGGAGAATGAAACACGGGAGGCGACGCTCTTGATGTTCCACGAACGCTGCCGCTATTCGGCAGATGCACTCAGATGCGAAACTTGGGCACCAGTTGAAGGGCTCGACGGAGCAGCATCATCTTCGAAAGTTCCCATATTCCTGCCACACGGCGGTAAGCCCCTGAATCCCCCAGCCGGTATTGAAGTGCATTTTCTTCGCGGGAGCTTCATCAAAGCGTTTGAGAGCTGTGCTGGAACTAAGGTGGAGTCTTTTCTGACGGACTTCCAGTCGTTCGATTGGAAGGACAAAGCGCGAAGCCAGTTGATTCAGAAACTACATCTTCACTTGCAGGGACGTAACTGGCCGATCCTACAGGTTTATGCATCCCAGAGTTGGACTGGAGATGACTTTCTTCAGTCCGCCTACGGAGACAAGCGTGGCTATTTGGACATGCAGCCTTTTGATCAAGATGAGGACAAGGCTTCCTGGGAATCATTCTGGAAGTGGTTGGGCGTGGGATGGTGCCCGAAGGTCGTCCCCATCATCAAAAGCATAAGCCTGCCGAAGGACGGAGGCGGTTGGAGTTGGAATAGTAATTCATTTAGCGGCAGCCGATTTTGCAACGACTTCGATCTCACTGGCTGGGAAGAGTATTGTCGTGATCTGGAGAAGGAGACTCATGGCGATATTCTCCAGCGGCGCCCCATCATGAAAGCCAACTGGGCTATTGATGATGGGCACAAAGTCCTGACTTGCGATAAAGCGAGCCAGATCATTTCCGCAAACTGGCAGCATTATCAGCCCTTCCTCGAAGCGGAGATTCGCTACAGCAGTCGGCTTCAACGGCCATTTAACGAAGATAAGAAAGCAGATGGAATGCAGTCTTACCTTCATTGGCTTCTTCGATTCAGTGATTGGCTTCCTTGCATGGATGGAAGGAAGTATTCAGGAAAAACAGTCTTCAAGCGTGATGGTGCGGTCGCAAGAGCCATACCCTCGTTTGTCCCAGCTCTTGATGAAGAACTGGGGCCGTCTCTGAGGGCACCAAAGAGCTTTTTTCTGAGCTGCGGCATCCGTGGGGGATGGGACGAAGTCCGGGACCATGACTGGTTACAGTGGCTCAAAGATGCTGAACACAGATCGCGCGCGGAAATGGGATCAAAGACAGATCAGGACTCGATCCGAAATCTTTATCGGGTGGTTCTCAAAGAACGCAGATTGAAAACCGGACCAAAATGGAACGAGAAAGAGACAGCACCGCTTGAGGACGTTCGTCTTTGGATGATTGAACGCGGTCAGGGCAATAAGGAGACTTGGCACAAGCCGGGGTTAGCGTCTGCCATGTATTATCTAGATCGTGGCGAGTTGGCTGACTTGGCACTTCCTGGGCTCCGCCTTTTTCCGCAGCGTCTCGACGGTCTCGCGGACAAAGCCAAAGTTCATCTCGGGCTACAGCCCTTATCAAAACACATTTCTGGCACGCCAAGCGACGAAGGGTGCCTTGCAGATGAGTTCTCCAATGCCGCCATGGCGAGAGTAAATGAGTTGGTGGCGTTCTTCTGTGCTGGCGATGCCAATCTCGATGAAAGTGCGCTCAAAGCCAAACTGATCTCAGTCCGAGTGCGGCGGGTTGAGCAACTTGAAGTGAGCTTCCAACTCAACGGAATTGAGATCGGCACACCCATCAAACGCCAAGCATTTCAGCAGGTAAACAAAGGCGGAAGCTGGGTGGCATTTGTTGATCCCGATCATTGTTCATCAATGAGACAATGGACCGTATTTGCAGAGACGCTTCTTCTGGCCTGCGAACTTTCGATGGATAAAGCAAAGGCCGTTCGCGATCTTCTCCAATGTCCAATCCAGGAACTGAGTGATGAATTGATCAGGCTTGGGGTGGCACCTGAGACTGCTGAGGCGCTCAAACAAACACATCCGGCTGAACCAGAGCCGGCCCCAAGCCCTCATCAGTCCAAAACAGATGGGAAGCCTCCAAGCATTGATTGTGAGCACCTATCACATCCGACCATTGGCGAGGCGCAAACTGTCTCGACATCGCCCACGGGTGGGGGCATCGACCCAAGAGGCGCTACCGACATCACTGGCAGGACTCAGCGGCAACGCCGAGCAACACGACCTCATCCGGAGGGAGGTATGAGCGCTCAAAAGTGGTTGTTTGTGCAGATTGAGAAGTGGTGCCTTGAGCAAGGCCTTCCTCAGCCACTCTGGGAACAGGACTACATCGATATAACGATACCTGTCGATCCGCCGATTTTGATCGAAGCCAAGAGCATCGAAAAGAGAGCAGTCCACTGGACAGAGAATCAGGTTCGAACTGCGCAGAGCGGCAAGGGGCAATACGTCGTGGCACTGCTCAGGTTGTCGGGTGCACAGCCCGAAGAGTATGAAGTGTATTGGGTGACCAACCCGCTTGAGGCATTTGGCAATCTGTCCGGTAGGCACATCAAATGGACATGGCAGGACCAAGATGGTGAAAACTTTGCACTTCATTCATGGCTCCCACCAGAAGAACGTCCACAAAGAGCCGCTACGAGCTTTCAATCCGTCATTTCGCTTGATGATCAGTGGATTGGCAAACTAACTCGCGGCATTGAGAGTGGGATGGCTGTGATCTTGGGCAATACGGGAAACGAAGCGGTAGCAGAGCCACCGATTTAGTGAGCTGAATGCAGTTTCCAAGTCCGTTGATCCACACGAAACCGTTCGTTCTTCTCATTGCGCTGAGGCGGTAATGGAGTTGCGTCCTCTGGACTCACTCTGCGTAGTCTAGAGGACTGTGCCACAACAGCGTTTTAGGCTGCGACGGCTTCACGCGCCGAAGCGCATGAATCCTTTGCCGAACCCGACAAATATTTTTGCCGGAACATCAGGACAAGCGCTGCGTTTCACGGCGGACCATGCGCTTGCTCCTCCTTTCACTCACTCTCGCTTTCTCCGTCCACGCTGCCGAGCAGAAACCCAACATCGTCGTCATCGTCGCGGATGACCTTGGGTATGCGGATGTGACGTTTAACCCGCAGCATCCGAAGGAGATCGTGACGCCGAATCTCGATTCGCTGGCGAAACAGAGTGTGATTTGTCGTCAGGGCTATGTGACCGGGCATGTGTGCTCGCCGACGCGGGCGGGGCTGATGCTGGGGCGGTATCAGCAGCGGCTCGGGCTCTACACCGGCGGCGAGGCAGGTAGCGGGGTGCCGATGAGTGAGAAGCTCTTTCCGCAGTATTTGAAGCCTGCGGGCTATGCGACGGGGCAGTTTGGCAAATGGCACCTGGGGCCCGATTTGGCGTGGAGTCCGGCTCTGCGCGGGTTTGATGAGGTGTTCGGCTTTCTCGGACGCGGGGCGCATGACTACTTCAAGCTCGATGACCCGAATGATCCGATCTATCGCGGCACGGAGGTGGTGAAGGAGACCGGTTACCTCACGGATCGCCTCGGCGAGGAGACAGCGGCGTTCATCACGAAGCACAAGGCGGGGCCGTTTTTCGCCTATCTGGCCTTCAATGCCGTGCATGCACCTTTGCAGGCACCGGAGGACGAGATCGCGAAGTTCAACACGGGCAACCAAGACCGCGATGCCCGCCTCGCGATGGGCAAGCGCATGGATGATGCCATTGGCAAAGTCATGGCCGCGCTCAAAGACGGCGGCCTGTGGGAAAACACGCTCCTCTTCTTCATCAGCGACAACGGCGGGCCGCTGGCGCAAAGCGCGGACAACACGCCGCTGCGCGGTGGCAAGCACACCGATTACGAAGGCGGCATTCGCGTGCCCTTTCTCATCTGCTGGCCGTCGCAGCTCAAGCCGGGCGAATGGCAGTCGCCGGTGTCAGCGCTGGATATTTTGCCCACGGCGCTCGCGGCCGCCGGAGATTCGGCTAAAGCCGAAGCCACTTTGGATGGCATCAATCTGCTGCCGTTGCTCAAAGGCGAAACCGCGTCGGCTTCACGCGATTTGTTTTGGTGCTCCGGCAGCGACGAAGGCTGGTGGGCGGTGCGTTCCGGCGATTGGAAGCTCGTGGGCGAGAAAGGCACGATTGGCCTCTTTGATCTGAGCAAAGATGTTTCGGAAGCCAACGACCTCGCCAAGCAAATGCCGGAGAAGGTCGCCGAACTGACGAAGCTCCACGATGCCTGGCTCGCAGAGATGGCAAAGCCCGTCAAAGCCGGTGAGAAACGTTACGACATGGCCGCGCCCGCCGAGAAGAAGTCGAAGAAAAAAGGGAAGAAGAACAAGCAGGGTAAATAGTGCTCTGCACGGAGGGCGCTTGGGAGCGCATTTTGCCGATGATCAAACTACTGGACTGCCTTCGTTTCAGTAAGCTCACTTCCATGTCTTACCTTCCTTGCTTTCACGGTATTATTTTCCTGACTATCCTCAGCAGCTCCTTTGCACAAAAGGCACCTGATGTCTCGAAACTCGACCCTGCGATGGGTGTGAATAAAGCAGCGGCGGAAAATCTCGAATGGCATGATGTGACGCAGTGGGGAATCGAGGGACGCATCCTGCCGGATCAGGAGAGGAAGCGCTGGTTTGACCGTCTGCCAGCGAGTGCCGAGGGCAAAGTCACTCCTGCGGTCTGGAGCCTGAGCCGTGACAGCGCTGGCATGATGGTGCGTTTCATGACAGATGCCTCGGCCATCCATGTTCATTACAAGGTGATGAAGAGCAATCTGGGTATGCCGCACATGCCTGCCACAGGAGTCAGCGGGGTGGATCTTTATGCGCGGGACAAGGATGGAAAATGGAAGTGGGTGCAGGTGACGAAGCCCGCCACGCAAGAGGTGAAGGCGGAGATCATTAAAGGTCTGGCTCCTGGCTTGCGTGAATACGCGGCCTATCTGCCGCTCTACAATGGCACCGAGTTTCTGAAGATTGGCGTGGCAAAGGGCAGCAAGTTCGAGGGGCTGGCTCCACGTGGAAAGCCGATCGTCTTTTATGGCACAAGCATCACACATGGTGCCTGCGCCAGTCGTCCGGGCATGGTTCACACGGGGATACTAGGCCGCAGACTGGATACGCCAGTGGTGAATCTTGGCTTTTCTGGCAATGGTCGCATGGACAAGGCTGTGGGCGACTACCTCGTTCAGATTGATGCTTCGGCCTATGTCATCGATTGCCTGCCAAACATGCAACCTGAGGCAGTGCGAGAAAAGTGTGTGCCACTGCTGAAGCAACTCCGTGCCGCAAAGCCAGAAACGCCCATCGTGCTCGTGGAAGATCGTCGTTTTACGAATGACTGGATCACGCCGGACAAGAATCAATTCCACACAAACAATCACGCAGCCCTCAAGGCTGCTTATGAGGCGCTCATCAAGGAGGGCGTGAAGGGCCTGTCCTACATTCCTGGCGACAGTCTTTATGGCGATGATACGGAAGGTGCTACTGATGCCTCACATGCGAGCGATCTCGGCTTCATGCGTCAGGCTGAAATCTTCGAGCCGGTGCTGCGCAAAGTTATGGCCAAATGAGGACTGCCTCTGAACACCTTCTAGCCCATAATCGAAACAATACTGGCCCTGGCCCACTGCTATCCTGAAGCAGTGGTGGGGCTTAGCGACACGCTCACTCCTTTGAAGCATCAGCAGCACGCCAGAGATACCAGGCGGCGATGGTGCGATGGGGCTGCCAGCGTTCGGAGTAGGCGCGGAGTTCCTTGGGTTTGGGCATGACGTCGAGCTTTTTGGAGACTCGCCACCCGTTGCGCACGCCGAAGTCATCGCTGGGGAAAACGTCCACACGCCCAAGAGTAAAAATGAGCAGCATCTCTACTGTCCAGCGTCCGACGCCGCGCACCTCGACGAGCCGCTCGATGAGTTCCTCGTCGCATAATTTCATCGCCCTAGCATAGGTTGGGATATGGCCAGAAAGGGTCTTTGCGGCAATGTCACGGATCGCTAGCAGTTTACCCGATGAAATGCCACACGCGCGCAGCGCGGCCTCATCAGCATCAAGCACTTGAGTAGGCTTCGGAAAGTGATTCCCTGGAAAGCATGCTTTGAACCGACGAAGGATAGCCTCGGCGGCATTGGCATGGAGTTGCTGATGCGCCACCGCACTGATCAGCGCCTCATAGGGTGAGCGTTTCTCAGGAACGAGTGTGCAGGGGCCGTGAGTTTTGATGAGTCGGCGCATCACGGCGCAGCGCTTGGAGAGATGGGCTTCGGCTTCTGAATGCATGGAGGTTTTCAGCTATGTCGAGCAAGTTTGTCAGCTTGCGCATTGCGGCGCTGGTCATTGATAAGCTATTGCTTAAGCTCTAGAAAATCTAGCGACCTTCAAACATGAAAGCCCTCCTTGCCGCAGTTATCGTCTTGTTCACTGTCACTGTCGCGGCAGCCGAACCAACAGATATAGTTATAAAGGCGAGCATCGATGGCAGTGAGCAACGCTACGTCGAGCTGCTGCCGCCGGTTTTTGAGACCGAAAAGCCTCATGATGTGCTCATCGCCCTGCACGGCCATGGTTCGGACCGCTGGCAGTTCATCCAGCAAACTCGCGGCGAGTGCCAAGGCCTGCGCGATGTCGCCGCGAAGCATGATTTGATCCTCCTTTCGCCCGATTACCGCGCCAAAACATCGTGGATGGGTCCCGCGGCTGAGGCGGACGTGCTTCAAATCATCGCGGACGTGAAGAAGCGGCATCGCGTGAACCGCGTCTTCATCGCTGGAGGCTCGATGGGCGGCACCTCGGCGCTCATTTTCGCCACCTTGCATCCCGAACTCATCGCGGGCGTCTGTGCCCTGAACCCCACCGCCAATCTCGTCGAGTATGCCGGCTTCAAAGACGCCATCGACACCTCCTACGGCAGTGCCGACGAACGCCAGAAACGCAGCCCCGAACTTCACGCTGACCGCCTCACCATGCCCATCGCCCTCACCACCGGCGGCAAAGACTCCAGCGTCCCACCCGACAGCACCTTGCGCCTCGCGAAGAAGCTCAAACGCGTGCTGAGTATCCACCGCGAAACCGGAGGCCACTCGACGACTTACGACGACACGGTGAAAGCGATGGAGTTTGTGCTGGGTGAGACAGGGCAGCCCTAAAGTCTTGTTTTTGCCACTAAGTCGATTATTATTCGACATAATGGCAAAAATAGAGCCAATTTTTGACCTTCCGCACGACCAGCCATTCGACTACCAGCTCGCGATGGACCGGTTGCGGGACTACCGCGCCCCAAGGGATCGGCTGGGGCTGCTTTGTGAAAATGGCGAGGTCATCCGAGTGCGAAAGGGCCTCTATGTGCCGGGTTGGCGGCCGGGGCAGGAGCCGCCAGTGGACCCGCTGGTGCTCTCGGGGCTCGTTTATGGGCCTGCTTATGTGAGTCTGGAGACGGCACTCGTTCGGCATGGCTTGATCCCGGAGCGCGTGGAGGAGATCACCTGCATCACCTCAAAGCGGGCGAAGCAGTTTGACACGCCGGTGGGGCGCTTTCGCTATGAGCCGGTGAACGAGCGGGTCTTTGGCATCGGAATTCGATTGGAGCAGACTCGCGGTGGCTCGTATTTTTTGGCCGAGCCGGAAAAGACGCTGTGTGATCGTCTGGCGATGATCTCCGGCCTTTCGGCTGCCAGGGACATGCAGGCGACACTCGAAGACGATCTACGTGTCGATGTGGATGCGGTCGTCAGCACCTTTCGCCTTCCGCTCGTGGAGGAAATCGCTGACGCCTATCGCAAGAAGAACGTGTCTGCGTTTCATCGCTGGCTCGCGAAGCAACAACAGAAGACCTCCACATGAATGCCGCGCTCCAAACTCTCATCGACCGCTATCAGCCTGTGACATCGCAGGACTGGGAAAACGCCCTTCGCGAGATCGTTCAAGAGCTGGCGCTGCTCGGCCTGTGGCGCTCGAAGTTCTTCGAGCACGCCGCTTTCTACGGTGGCACGGCGCTGCGAATTTTCCACGGCCTGCCGCGCTTCTCGGAGGACATGGATTTCTCGTTGCTGCGGCCTGATGCGGACTTCCAGCTCGCGCCCTATCTGGAGGCCATCCGTGCGGAACTCAGCGCCCTCGGTTTCACCTTCGAGGTGGATCGCAAAGCCAAGCAAGTCTCCACAGCCATCGACTCCGCTTTCATCAAAGGCAGCACGCGGATCAACCTCCTGGAAATCGGTGCGCCGTCCGGGCTCTCCACTCGTTTTGCGCCTACCCAGCGGCTCAAAATCAAGCTGGAGGTGGACACCGATCCACCCGCTGGTGCTCACGACGAGGTGCGCACGCTGCTCATCCCCATCCCCTTCCAAACCCGGCTCTACAAGCTGCCCAGCCTCTTCGCCGGAAAGCTGCACGCCATCCTCTGCCGCAACTGGAAGACGCGCGTGAAGGGCCGCGACTTCTTCGACTTCATCTGGTATCTCGGCAAAGGCGTGCCCTGCCACCTCGCCCATCTCCAGAGCCGAATGGAACAAACCGGCCACTGGACCTCGGGCACGCCGCTCGATGAAACCGTACTGAAGCAACGTCTCATCCAGCGTTTCAACGAAGTGGATTTCGACCAAGCCCGCGACGACGTGCGCCCCTTCGTGCGCGATGCCGATGCGCTGGCGTTGTGGAGCCGGGATTTCTTTTTGAGCTTGGTGGATCAAGTGAAGGGAGAGTGAGCGTATCCCCCTCATGTCGCCCTTCGAACAACACCTCACCCAAACGCGACGCGATTTCCTCGCGACGAGTTCGTGCGGGCTGGGGACGCTGGCTTTGGCGTCGTTGTTGAAGCAGGACGGCTTGCTGGCGGAGGAGGCGAGCATCCCAGCGAATCCGCTTTCGACTCGCGTCTCGCATTTCGCACCGAAGGCGGAGCGCTGCATCTTCATCTTCCTCGAAGGCGGGCCTTCGCAGATGGATCTCTTTGATCCGAAGCCGCTGCTGAACAAATACGACGGCCAGCCGTTACCCGACTCGATCGTGGGCGATGCGAAGTTTGCCTTTTTGCAGAAGGAATCGGCCACGGTGATGGGCACGAGCCGCGTCTTCAAAAAGCACGGCCAGTGCGGCATGGAGATCAGCGATCTGCTGCCAAACATCGCCACCTGCGCGGACGACATCGCTTTGATCCGCTCGATGCACACCACGCAGTTCAACCACCTACCCGGACAGCTCATGCTGAACTGCGGCGCGGCCTTGCTCGGGCGTCCGAGCGTCGGCTCGTGGGTCACCTACGGCCTTGGCAATGCCTCGCAGGAGCTGCCGTCGTATGTCGTGATGGTCAGCAAAGGCCGCGGCCTGCCTGGCGGCAGCTCGACGTGGTCGAGCGGCTTTTTGCCGTCGTCGTATTCGGGCGTGATGTTTCGCAATGGAGCCTCGCCGGTTTTGAATCTCGCCAATCCCGTCGGCATCACGCCGGAGATGCAATCGGCCAGCATTCGTGCGCTGAACGACCTGAACAAACTCCAGCACAAGCACATCGGTGATCCCGAGATCGCGGCGCGTATCAACAGCTACGAGCTCGCCTTCCGCATGCAAAGCGCCGCGCCGGAGCTGGTTGATCTCGCGGGCGAGTCACAGGCCACGCTCGATGCCTACGGCGTCAATCGCATCGAGCCGCCCATCAAGAGCAACCTCGGCGGCATCGGTAATTTCCAGACCTTCTCGCGCCACTGCCTGCAGGCACGGCGCATGGTCGAGCGCGGCGTGCGCTTCGTGAACATCATCCACGCCTCGTGGGATCATCACAGCGCCCTCGATCCGCAGCTCGCGCACAACTGCCAGATGGTCGATCAACCCATCGCCGCGCTGCTGAAGGACCTCAAACAACGCGGTCTGCTCGACACCACGCTCGTCGTTTGGGGCAGCGAATTCGGCCGCACCGCGCTCGGCGAGAACCGCAAGGGCTTCAAAAAAGTCACCGGCCGCGATCATCACCCGTATGCCTTCAGCCTCTGGATGGCCGGCGGCGGCATCAAGGGCGGCCAGGTTTATGGCGAGACCGACGACTTCGCCTGGCACGTCGCCCGCGATCCCGTGTCCATCCACGACTTCCACGCCACGATCCTGCACCTCTTCGGCCTCGATCACAACAAGCTCAGCTACCGCTTCCAAGGTCTCGACTTCCGCCTCACCGGCGTGAATCCAGCGAAGGTGGTGAAAGGGCTGGTGGCGTAGCTTCGACAGGCAGTCGCATTGCGTCACTCGCCGAGCAAAAATCTTCCCGCAGTGACGAGTTCCTCCCGAACACGCATCTGGTCCTCGACAGAGCCTCGCAGGAACTCCGCAGCCCGCACTGGAGCGTCAGATCGGATGTCCGTAAAATCCCTGCGCAGTGCTTGAATGGCTGTTTCGTAACCCGAATTCCCGAGACGACCTTCGGCTTGAAAGGCCGAAATGGCAGCTTCCGGCCCGTCCACAAACGAAGTGACCGCCAGAAGCACGTCATAAGCGTCCTTGGGGTGGCGTCTGCCTGTTGGTCCACCAAAGGCGTTCAGTTTCAGGACAAGCAAGGGGCCGATGTCCGCCACCGCGACGTCACAGGTTTGCGTGGCTCCATACACATCAGGACCTGAGATTGTGACCGTTCGACGAGACTCAAGCGCCCTGTTGATACCAGGAACAACGCTGGCCACCACGTCATCAACCATTCTCGCGCCAGTGATCGCTCGCGGAGCCTCGGTGAGGAAATCGACATAAAGCGCGAGATCATCGACCTTGCGGACCAGTCGGTATTCAAACTGCTTGTCGGGGGAAAAGCCGATGCCTGCGAGGTCATTGCTAAGCGAATATTGACCGCCTCCCGCAGACAGTTCGATGCCGAAATCAACATCCATCGTGACTGCACCGGGCCAGCTCGACTGATCACGCCGGGTCAGGTGATGAATTGCAAGACCACCGATTAGCACTAGGTCGTCATGATAGCGGCGCATGGATCACATCGAGGTAGATCTGTACATCACTGACGAGCGGCAGTCCTTTGATGGTCTGCGATGGGCGGAAGACGCCTTCGTCCTTCGGGATTACCAACCTCAGCTTGCCTCCGCTACTCACAGGGCGGGCGAGGAGATGCTTCTTGAGTGCCTCATCATCAGGGAAGCGGTCCACATAGGCTGTGACCAATGGCACGCTCGCATGTGGGTGCCGCCGCGACGCTGCAAACCACTGAGTGAAGGCGTGGCGCTGTTTGCCAAGTTGTTTATTAAGTTTCTCAGCAATCTCTGAGGGGTCGTTGATGAGCAGCGAATACTCGCGTTCGGTGGTGCGGTTGTCCCATCGGTCAAGCGCAGCCCACGCATCGAGAACAGCATCCGGTTTGATCAAACGAAGGCCGCTCTTGTCTTCCGCTGCCCACTCATGCGCCAGGAGAAGTTGTCGCACGCCGCTGACATGCCCGAGACTTACCTCAGCTGCCTTTGCGAGTTCTGCAACTCTCCACGAATGCAGCGGACCTTGCAGCAGCAGTCGAATGACTCGTGTGGCCTTGGGTGAAAATACCGACTTAACCGCTCGCTTCTCATGAAAAGGATTCTCTGAAGATCTCGTCTCGATGAAGATGTGGTCGAACGACAGGCTGGCATTGCCTGCGAGGTCGAGATAGCCGACTCCGGCTTCCTTACATAGCCTGGCTGATTCCTCAGAGATGAAGGGAGCAAGCAGCAATCCATAGGCCAGGGTGCCGGAAGGCAGTAAAGAAAGATAATGCTTCAGTTGGAGAATGCCGCTATTTACTTCACGTGGCTGTCCGAGGCGTTTTCCTTCGGCGATCAAAGTCCATGTCTGGCTGCCGATTTGCGCTTTAAGGAGGAAGTCCGCCCGACCTCGGTCACGAGTCTTCGAGACTAGCACATCCACTGCTAAAGACTTGAACTTCAAAAACGGCACACGCTCCACTAAGCCACGAAGAACCGCCTGGAACTGGGGTTCCAAGTCTCGCTCATTCGGTAAATTAGTTGTTTTCAACACGCGTTGAAATTAGCGAATATAGTGAAATATGGCAAGCTCAGCTTTTAGTGTGGGTTGTGGAGATGCGCGTTATGAGCGGCGCTGGAGATCGGCATGCCTGTGGCGTAGCTTGCGACAGGCAATCGAAGCACCGTATCAGACGCAAAACATCGCTCCAGCACGCGTAATGTCCGCGTGCCAAACGCCACGTTCCATCTCATCGCCACCTCACTCCTGCTCTGCGTCATCACGCAGGCAGCGGAGCCTGCGGTGATTGATTGGGCGAAGGCGCGACAGCATTGGGCCTTCGTGCCGCCGAAGGCGCAGGCGTTGCCGAAGGTAAAAGACACCGCATGGCTGCGTGGGCGAGTGGATCACTTCATCCTCGCGAGCCTGGAGGCAAAGGCACTCACACCTTCGCGTGAGGCGGATGCGCGGACGTTGATCCGCCGCCTGACTTTTGATCTCACCGGTCTGCCGCCGACGCCGGAGGATGTGCGAGCCTTTGTAAATGACACGCGGCCCGATGCCTATGCGCGTCTCGTCGATGATTTGATGGGTCGCCGGGCCTTCGGAGAACGCATGGCCAGCGTGTGGCTGAATCTCGCCCGCTATGCCGAGGATCAGGCGCATCAGGTGGGCAATAACTCATCGTTCAGCTATCCGAACGCATGGCGCTATCGCGACTGGGTCATCGCGGCATTCAATGCGGACATCCCGTATGATCGCTTCATTGAGAAACAGCTCGCGGTGGATTTGAT
>JAGKWZ010000022.1 GCA_021151605.1 Verrucomicrobiaceae bacterium | reverse complement strand
TCAACTCAAGGGCTATCAAGAGCGCACGCTGGAGGCGCTGGACTGCTATTTCGGCCACTGCGTTCAAAGCAGCAGCCCGAAGAAGGCGTTTGTGGACGCCTTTTACGAACTCAACCAGCAGGGCAAGAACTACAACACCATCACGGGCTTTCCCGAAGACATGCCGTATGTGTGCCTGCGCCTGCCCACGGGCGGCGGGAAGACGTTGCTGGGCGGCTTTGCCATCGGGCTGGCGAATCAGCGACTTTTGCACACAGATCACAGCGTGGTGCTGTGGCTGGTGCCAAGCCGCGCCATCATGGAGCAGACGCTCCGCTGCCTGCGGAATCGCCATGATCCGCTGCGAATCGCGCTGGAAAAGGGCTGGGGCCGCTGGCCTGGCTGCGGCAGTGTGAGCGTGGTGGAACTGAGTGAAGCACGCTCCCTGCCACGCACGACACTGGACACGGAAACAGTGGTGATCGTGGCGACAGCGCAGGCGTTCCGCGTGGAGGAGAAGAAACACGAAGACGCCAAGAAGCTGGACGAGCTGCGCAAGGTGTATGAAGAGAGTGGCGCGCTGATGCCGCACTTTGACGGGCTCGCAGCAGAGCAGACAAAACACCTGCGCAAATCGGACAGCGGGCAGGTGGTGCGCTCCTTTGAAAACGTGCTGCGGCTGCGACGCCCGATCTTGATCGTGGATGAGGCGCACAACGCCCGCAGTGAGGTTTCCTTTGAAACGCTGCAACGCTTCCGGCCTTCCTGCATTCTGGAACTGACGGCAACGCCGGACATGGAGAAGAACCCCAGCAATGTGCTGCACAGCGTGTCTGCGGGTGAGCTGAAAGAGGAGCAGATGGTGCGGCTGCCCATCCTGCTCGAAACGCAGCACGGCAAGGACACGCTGAACGTGGAGGCGCTGAAACAGGAACTCATCGCCAATCATCACATCCCTGAAAACGAAATCGCCATCGCCACGGGTGACGAGAAGGGACTGGAGGGCGTGAACCTGTTTGACCCCAAGTGCCCGATCAAATACATCCTCACGCAGCAGGCGCTGGCGGAGGGCTGGGACTGCCCTTTTGCCTACATCCTTGTCAGCGTGGCAGAGATGCAAAGCAGCAAGAGCGTGGAGCAGTTGCTTGGCCGCATCCTGCGGATGCCGTATGCGAAGAACCGCAGGACGCCCGCGCTGAACAAGGCTTACGCCTTTGTGGCCTCCGACCGCTTCTATGCCACGGCGAACAGTCTGCGTGATGCGCTGGTGCAGTGTGCTGGCTTTGAGAAGAAGGATGCAACGGAGTTCATCACGGCGGCGCGTGAAGACCAGATGCCACTGGGCATTTCATCGCAGGACAGGCGCGCGCAGGTGCAGCCGGTGGAGATCAAACTCCCCGAAAAACCTGCCATCAAGACGCTGCCGCCTGCCATCCAAGATAAGATCGAATGGAATGCAGGCACTCAAAAGCTCACGATCAAGGCGGCGCTGGATGAGTCCGAGAAAGAGACGGTGAAAAACCTGCTCGTGATGGAAGACGCCAAGGCGCTGGTGGACGTGGCAAACGAGACCATCAAAGCGCACAAGGTGGAAATCTTCCGCACAGCAAGCGAGCGCGGCCTCGCGTTCACCGTGCCACAAATGGCGCTCGTGGTGCAGGGCGAGCTAGAGCTGTTTGACGATCCTGAGGTGCTGGATTACCCGTGGCAGCTTCCACTCTATCACGCGCAGCCTACACAGCAGGAACTCGCCGACTTAGGGCTAGCCACAAAGGTGGCGGAGGGCGGAGAGATCGACATGGAAGCGGGGAAGGTGAAAGTGACCTTCCTGCCAGAGCTTCAACATGAGATGGAGCTGGTTTATCAGCCTGAGCATGTCAGCGAGGCGAAGCTGGCGGGCTGGCTCTGCGCAAATCTCATCGACCAATACACGGATCAAACGAGCCTGATGGCATTCATTGCGTCATGGCTTGGAGAACTCACCAAACGTGATGAATTTCCACTCGCCAAGGCGAACCGATTGAAGTTCGTGCTGCGGACGGTGCTGGCAAGGCGACTCAAGGCCATGCGCAAAGACGCAATCAATCAGGCATTCCAGCAAACTCTATTTGGAGAGGGAGCCGTTGAGCGTGTGCGCGTGGGCGAAGGGTTTGAATTCGAGTTTCACCCGGATGCTTATCATCCGGGCCGCGTGTGTCCGAACTCCAACGAGTTTCAGCATCACTACTACCCGCAGGTGGGAGAGTTTGACGGGCCGGAAGAATACGCATGTGCCTTCAAGCTGGACCAGTTGTGCGCCAAGGGAGCTTTGAAGTTTTGGGTGCGTAATTTGGTGAGAAAAGACAGCGCCTCATTTTTCCTGCTAAGTGCCACGGGCCGATTCTACCCGGACTTCATCGCGAAACTTCCAGACGGCAGGACGCTCGTGGTGGAGTGCAAAGGGCAAGGTTACTGGGGCGATGCGGAGGCTGATCGGAAGGTTGGAAATTTGTGGGCGCAAATGAGCAAGGGAAAGTGCTTGTTCCTGATGGTTAGAAAGGATGAACTGGCCCTGATTAATTCAGTCATTGATGCAGTGTCATCACCTGGGATTGCCTGAACTATTGTCGAAGCCTTTGGCAGGGCAGGCTGCGCTAAGCGGGGCGAGACTCCAACGGAGATTGCCGGGCTTGATTTCTGCGGCTGGCGAGTCGTTTTTGTAGCATGTCCTCTCCCAAAATACGCTATTGCCGAATGGCTCCCGATGGAACGGTGATTGCGGACAGGCCCCCGATTGATCCAGACAATCCAACGGAGGAAGAGCTGAGGATTCTCAGCTATCCATCCGTTCTGCTGTCATTCGAGCCGGGTGGCGAACGTGAGGCGGCGAGGCGGACTCATCCCCAGAAACTCGCAGGGCGGGGTGCTCCGCCAATGAAAGGCGTGGATTCGGATTGTTGACCATGGCAAGCCAGAGCTAATCTAGTCGAAGATGAATGACCCGCTGCCTCACCCAAAAACCGATCCCTCACGGCTGTCAGCGAAGGAATACGCTGAGATGATGAAGAAGGCTCTGGAGGGCGTGCCGGTCAAAATATGGAAGCCCAAGACTCGCGTGGTGTATTCAAATAATCACTTCGGCGAAAATGAACGAAAATCCAAGGCTGGCGGGTGAAATAGAGGCGGCATGAGTGTATTTGAATAATCTATTGATTAAATGAATACATCTGGCATTGTGGAACAATTCCAAACCACAACGCCATGAAACTGATACCCGCCGCCATCCTTGTCCGAGTCTCCACCAACAAGCAGGAAACACAGCGCCAGAAGCACGAGCTAAAGACCGTGGCAGAGGCGAAGGGCTGGGAGGTGGTGGAAGTCTGCGAGGAAACCATTTCAGGCAGTGCCGACAAAGACGACCGCCCCGGCCTGATGAGGATCGAAGAACTGGCACGGGCGGGCAAAATCAAAAAGGTGCTCGTGCATGAGATTTCCCGCATCGCGAGACGGCCAAGCGTGGCTCATACCTTCGTGGAGACTCTGGAGCAGTGCGGCGTTTCCCTCTACTGGCACGCGCACAGCATCGAAACACTCCTCACGAACGGGAAGCGCAATCCAGCGGCAGCTATCATGCTGGCCTTACTGGCGGAGATGGCGCGGGCGGAAAAAGAAACACTCGTGGAGCGCATCAAGAGCGGGCTGGATGAGGCACGGCGTAAAGGGGTGAAGCTGGGCAGGCCGGAAGGTTCCAGCCTTGAGACGGCGGAACTCGTGGCGAAGCACGCGGACATTGTCCGCGCCTTGAAGGCAGGACAGAGCGTGCGCAATGCGGCCAAGATCACGGGCAAAGGTGCCAGCACAGTGCAGCGCGTGAAAGCGGCGCTGGCGGCGTGAAGCTCGATTCTGAGCGGCGGGCGGAGGGGATGGAAAGAATCTCTGCGATCATCGCCGGGAAGATATGAACGGCGGAAGTGGCAACGTGTGAGGCTGTAGTATCAAAAAGTGGGAACGCCCGGCGGGGCCATGCTGCGGTAACAGAAAAGTAGCAGCGGCAGCCATACGACAGTTCATCTCAAGATCGTGGGCTGTCACATCTGACAAAAGAAACTCTGTGGAGCAGTTGGAGCAGCGCAATGGAGGAGGGTAAAAAGAGCAAGTCAGATAGTCCGATGAAATGGATTCTGAGGCGTGGAAAATTCCCGCAATGCGCGAGCATCATAGCACAGGCATCGAGGCTGCTGCTTTGTTGAGAGCTTCCTCGCCTACGCTGGTGTAAAGCTCGGACATCTGGGCCGACTCGTGGCCGATGAGCTTTTGCACGACTGCGGCGGGAATGCCTGCCTCCTTGAGCAGTGTGACGGCTGTATGGCGCAGGCTGTGGAATGAGAGGCTTTCGTTTTCATGCCTGCCTCCGCGCCCTTCGCCAGTGGTGGCACGATGCGCTTTCTTCTTTCGCAGGCCAGCCAGGGCGAGGATGTCGGCGAACTGATTCGAGAGGGTGCCGCTTTGGCCGCTCTTCTCAACGAGGGCGCAGGCTCGCGGGTGCAACGGCGCAAGCTCTGGCCGGACATCTGGCGCGGGCAAGCTCTCGATATGCTCGCGGAGAGGCGGGGCCATGGGGATGAGAAGAACCGCGCCCGTCTTTTGCGTCACAAGCCGCACCTGGGCCTTGTCGAGATCGACATTCGCCCACGTTAGCCGTGCAATGTCTCCGATGCGCTGGCCGGTGTAGAGGCCGCAAAGAATCATGGAGCGCCATTCATCATCGGCGTGGGCGAGCACGGCGCGGACTTCATCGAGATTGAAGGGACGGCGGCGCTTCTTGTCCGCCTGCTTCTCTCGGATCGTCTCCACGAATTCCGAAGGATCATCGACAATGAAGCCATCACGCTTGGCCGCTCGAAAGAGCATTTTCACCACCTTGAGGTGATGATTCGTGGCCTTCGACGAGAGCTTTTCCTGGAGCGCGTTTCGGAAAGTGACGATGTTCTCTTTCGTCACCATCGTGAGTTCATCGTCTGCGAGTGCATCAAGATGGGCGAGAAACTTCGTGATGCTGTTCTTGTAGAATGCCTGAGTGGCTTTCGCTGTGCCGCGCTTCTCAAGCAGCCAGTTGGCAACAAAGGCGCGAAGGGAGGCGCTGGGGAGCGTCTCGCCGGTTATCTCGGCATGTAGCCGGGAGAGCACACGGCGGACCTGTGTGGCAGTGCGGCGGGACTTCGCCGCGCCCTCGTATTCATCCGCGAGTCTCTGGGCGGCCTTGCGATCTGTGCTCTTTGTGGAGGCATTGCGCCAGCGGCCATCTTTGTCGAGATAGCGAGCATACCAGAACTGGCTTTTGGGGTGCTTCCAGATTGAGGCCATAAGGTAAGACAAGAAGTAAGACAAACGCCGACGATTTCAACAACACTGATGACGCTGGAAGGCTTGATTTTACAGGGTTCGCACGATTGCGAAGGCGTCATGGGGGAACAGGGGTTCAATTCCCCTCGCCTCCACCATCTTGAAGTCCAAGATGGAACCTCTCAGATCGTCTCCCCAGCCACATACACCGGCATCAAGCGCACCGTCGGAGTCGAGAGGGTGCCATGATCGGCTAGCTGCCTCAGTGCGGTGATCAATCTCGCTGCGAGCTGCTTTGGCTCCGAGGTGTAGCGCGAGACACTCGGGCTGGTGGCATCGAGGATCGGGTCACTATCTCGTGCGAGCACGGCGATGTCCTGCGGGATGCGTTTCCCACGACGCATGAGATGCATCATCACGGTGAGTATGTGCGCACTGCGACCGACGATGTAAGCCGTGGGTGGATTCGCCGACTTCAGGCTGTCATCAATCACGCGACAAACGCCAGACGTGGTGCTGTCATGATGCAGCATCTTTAATGTCGCACCGGGCATCTGGCCGAGCGCTTCACGCAAACCCGCCTCGCTCGCGATGTCGCCGCCAAGGTGGCTGTTTGGCAGCACGAGCGCGATTCGTCGATGTCCCTTCCGCCAAAGCAAAGCCCCTGCATGTCGGCAAGTCGCGTGGAAGTCAGCATCGACTGAGGGCAGGCTGACGCCGGGGATGGAGGAGCCCAAAATGAGGCAAGGAAGGTTCTGCGATTTCAGCCAGCGCTGCATCGCCTCCTCCGCACTCAGCACCAGCCACGCCGATGCCGGATGCGCCGCGATAAACTGCCGCAGCCCGCGTGCTGGAGCGCTCGTGTAGCAGCCGGGTGCAGAATGAAATCGGACTTCATACCCTGCAGCGCTGAGTTTGGTCCTCAGCGTGTCCATCACATAGGCAATGGGCGGCGGCATGGAGAGAAACGAGCCCGGCGTGAGAATGCCGATCACGCGACGCGGCGGCTCTTTATCCGCGATTAAGGTCTGGTTCGTGATCCTGCGACGCTGGCGACCCTGCACTTCCAACATTCCCTGACGCTGAAGCTCATCCAAAGCACCGCGCAGGGTTCGGCGGCTGACCTGGAGTAGTTCACACATCTCGCGCTCGCCTGGCAAATGTTCGTGCCAATGACCGGCTTCGATGTTTTCACGCAGACTGCGGATCGTTTCCGAAACCAGCGACTGGCGCTGCGGAAGCTGAAGAGAATGGCTGGTGGAGGATGACATGCGCTTTTGGTGCCCTGCTGTGACCAAGACTTAGCACTCGTCCCGCAAAGAACGCGAGTGCGAATATTGGCGCGTCATCCGTCGTTTGTTTTCCCCCTATCATGACTGACCGCTACGCCAAATCCCGAGAGCTTTTCCATCGCGCCCAAAACAGCATCGCCGCCGGAGTAAACAGCGGCATCCGCAAGATGGAGCAGCCCGTGCCCCTCTACTTTTCCCACGGCAGCGGCTCCCGCGTCTGGGATGTTGATGGCAATGAATACATCGACTTCCAAATCGGCCAGGGCGCTCTGCTATACGGTCACGCCCCCGCTGGCATGGCGGAGGCCATCGGTGAGCAAGCTAAGCTCGGCACCCACTGGGCCGCTCAGTGCGAGCTGGAGATCGAAGTCGCCGAGCGGCTGCAAAAGCTCATGCCCGGTGCCGAACTCGTGCGCTTCAACAATAGCGCCACGGAGGTCGTCCTCTCCGCCTTCCGCCTTGCCCGTGCTCACACCGGCCGACCTTTGATCCTCAAGTTCGAAGGCGCGTATCACGGCTGGGCCGATGAAGGACTCGTCGGCTTCTGCCCGCCCGCCGATAAATGGGGCGATGACGAAGCTCCCACGCGACTGCATCCCAGCCAGGGTGTGATCCCCGAAGTGCTCGGCACCTTCGTCGTCGCTCGCTGGAACGACCCTGCTCACCTCCGCCGCATTGTCGATGCTCATCACGGCCAGATCGCCGCCATCGTCTTTGAGCCCATCATGTGCAACACCTGCTGCATGGAGCCCGTGCCCGGCCTCATCTCCACCATACGCGAGCTTTGCGACCGCGACGGTATGCTCATGATTGCCGATGAAACCATCACCGGTTTCCGCTTCGCTCCCGGCGGTGCTCAGGAGTATCTCGGCTTCACGCCCGACCTCACCATTTTAGGCAAAGCCATCGGCGGCGGCGTGCCTTTCGCGGCGCTCGTCGGCAAAAAATCCGCCATGGCAAAGATCATCGATGGCAGCGTCGTCCACGCTGGCACCCTCAATGGCAACCCACTCTGCCTCGCCGCCTCGAAGTGGTGTCTCGATCACGTTCTTGAGTTGGGAGAAAACCATCCGCGAGTTGTTTTCGACCTTGGAGAGCAACTCATGACCGGCCTCCGAGCCCTCGCTGATAAACACAATATCCCGCTTCGCCCACAAGGTCCCGGTCCTGCCTTCCACGCAGTCATGCTCAAACCCGGTGCCACCGAAGGTCCGATCAACGACTACCGCAACTACGTCCGCCGCCAAGACGCCCCGCGCTGGACACACCTCCGCACCTGCCTCCTCGAACAAGGTGTCCGCGCCATCGAACGAGGCCTCTGGTTTGTGAGCCTCGCTCATCGCCAGCAGGACATCGACGAAGCGCTCGCCAAAGCCGACGCCGCCTTCGCCAAACACGCCGCCGAGTGGAAAGCCGCCTGACCAGCCATGAAGAAGCGTGTCCTCATCGCCGGTCTGTTCCACGAGACACACACGTTTCTGGATGGAACCACGAGCCTCTCTGACTTCCAGATTCTACGCGGTGAAGAGATGCTCCGCTGCGAAGGCGACAGCTCTCCGCTCGGTGGAGTCCTCGCCTGTGCTCGTGAGTTCGGCTGGGAAGTGCTGCCCACCGTCGATTATCGTGCTCAACCCAGTGCGATCGTTGAAGACGAAGTGATTGAAACCTTCCTGTCCGATCTGGTGACTCACTCGAAGCTGCATCTAGAACATGGTGTCGATGCCATTTACCTCGTCCTGCATGGCGCGATGACCTCGCAGTCGCTTCAAGATGTGGAAGGCGAAGTCTTGCAGCAGTTGCGATCTCTGCCCGGCCTCGCCGACGTGCCCCTGTTCGGCGTCTTCGACCTTCATGCGAACTTCACACCGCGCATGGCAGCGCTGTCGCACTGCCTTGTCAGCTATCGCAAAAACCCACACACCGATGGTCGTGAAGCCGCCTGCATCGCCGCGCAGCATCTTCAAAAGGCGCTGACCACAGGCATCTTGCCAAAGCAGCAATGCCTTGTCACTCCGCTCATGTGGCCACCCACTGGCACAGCCACCGCGAATGATCCTATGCTGACTCTGGAAAGCATGGCTCGCGAAATGGAAGCACGTCCTAGCATTACATCCGTCAGTGTCGTCGCCGGATTCTCCTTTGCCGATACCGAGCACACAGGCGTCAGCTTCGTCGCCAGCGGCACCGATGATGCGGCGGTTTCAAATGGCCTCCAACAGCTCGCCGACAAAGCCCAGGAGCTTCGCAAACTCGGCAACGTCACCGATCCGCCATTGGCCGAAGTGATGTCTCAGCTCGCTGCATTCAAAGAAGGCCTCACCGTCCTCGTCGAGCCTTCCGACAACATCGGCGGCGGTGCTCCCGGCGATGGCACAGGTCTTCTGCGTGCCTTCATCGAATACGAAGTCGCCAACAGCGCCATTTGCATCGCTGATCCCGTCGCAGTGAAAGCTGCCGTAGCCGCGGGCATCGGCGCTAAAGTCACGCTCAGCATCGGTGGCAAAGGCAGCCGACTCGATGCAGGCCCCGTCGAACTCGAGGTCGAAGTCATCTCCCTCAGCGATGGTCGCTTCGAACTCGAAGACAAACAAAGCCACCTCGCCAGCATGTGCGGTGATCGTTTCGACATGGGGCCGAGCGCCGTCGTTCGTCACACAGGCATCACCATCCTGCTCACCAGCATCAAGACTCCACCCTTCGATCTCGGCCAGTGGCGCAGCCAGGGCATCGAGCCCACGAAGCTCTCCGTTATCGCCGTCAAAGCCGCCGTCGCCCACCGCCGAGCCTATGATCCCATCGCCGCACGCATGTTCTGGGTGGACACGCCCGGCCCCTGCAGCAGCAACCTCAAAACATTGCCCTACAAACACATTCGCCGTCCCATTTACCCGCTCGATTCATGACTCATCCGCTCGTCTCCTACCCCTGCAATCCTGACACGCCGACCTCGCATCTGCCCTTCAGCCCGAGCGTTGTTGTCGGTGATCTCATCTTCGTTTCCGGTCAAGCCAGCGTCGATGAAAAGGGCAACATTGTCAGCGACAGCTTTGAAGGCGAGTTCCGTCGCAGCGTGGAAAACCTCCGCAAAGTCCTCGAAGCCGCTGGCAGCGATCTCGCCCATGTCGTGCAGACCCGAAACTACGTCCGTGATGCCGAAGACGTGGTGCTCTACAATCAGCTCTACCGCGAATACTTCTCCGATCCCAAACCCGCGAGAACGACCATCACCAACTGCCTGCCACCGAGCCTCCGCTATGAGATCGAAGCTGTCGCGGTGAAGCGTGTTGGATCACCTAGCCTTGGGAACCACTGAAAACTCCAGCCTCGACCTGAAGAAACAGACATCGAATTCCATGAAGAAATTGGTCTGCCCAAGCACTAGCGGCACTGCATCCGAATCGCACCAGGCAAATGCCTGCGTGACGGATTGGAGTGTGCCTGCGGTCAGCTTGACCAGCACGGGCATGGCCGCAGCTCCTGATGGCACACCTTTGATCCTCAGCGTGGCTTTTTCTTCACGCCATTCCAGACCCAAGGCCACACCAAGACTCCAAGGCAGCACATTCACATCGGCACCCGTGTCCAGCAGCGCTGGCCGCTCAATAAAGGCATCACCCACACTCAAGCGCACCGGCAACATCGGCCTCTGGTGGGCATCAAAAGGGAAAACCATGGCCTCACGCAGCGGCTTGAAGCTCGGCAAGCAGGGCTTCGGAAGCCCCGGATTCAAACACCGGCGTTGCCAGATGATATTCCTGCCGTGCATTCATCACTTCGAGGATGTCGGCTTGGTCCACTTCCAGCGTCAGCAGCCGGATGATTTCCAGCTTCTCGGCCAGCGGAAGATTTTTGAGTTGGCGGTCAGACATGCAGGCAGGCTATCGCGAACCAACTTCAGCTTCAATCCCTAATTCAATGCTCATCGACTGCCACAATCATCTCGGAGCCGACTTGCTCTTCTATCTGCACGGCGACTTCCCCTATTCCCAGCAACTCGTGCAGATGCAGCAGGAAGGCGGCGCACTCGGCATCACGCATTGGATCGCGTTTCCCTTCGTGAGTTATGCGGCCATGGATGTCACTCAGTTCCGCAGTGGTGGCATCGGCTTTGGCAAAGGTGGCCTCGAAACGGTACCGTATGCTTTTGAGAACAGACGCCTGCTCGATGAGTGCCAGAAACTCTTCCCTGAAGAAGGTAAACGCATCCTCCCCTTCGTGATGGTCGATCCCATGCGCTGCACGGATGCACAGGCCGCTGAGCTCATCAAACTGCGCAGCGAATACCGCTTCCACGGCATCAAGATCCAAAGCACCATCATTCAGGCCGACATCAAACGTCTAGCGCATGAAGGTAAGGTCTTCCTCGATCTCGCTCGCGAGTGGGACGTGCCTTTCATCATCCACAGCAGCGTCGCCAAAGATGATCTCTGGGCACAGGCGCACGACATCATCGACATCGCCGAAGCCAACCCCGACATCCGCTTCTGCGCCGCGCATTCCTGCCGCTACGACAAAGAATGCCTCGACCGCATCCAGGCGCTGCCGAACGCTTGGTTCGACAACTCCGCGCACTGCATCCACTGCGTCGGCGCGGTCGATGACCTCGCCTACATCGCTCCGCGCGAGCGCCGTTTTGACTCCGACTACACGAATCCAGGTCGTGTCATCGCCGACCTCGCCGCCGCGTATCCAGACAAGTTCCTATGGGGCAGTGACTCACCCTTTTACAGTTATGCCGCCGAGATCAGCGGCAAGGTGGTGAAGCTCATCAGCACCTACGAAGCCGAGATGAAAGCCCTCAAAGCCGCAGGCGAAGAAACCGTCACCCGCATCGCCTGCACGAACACGCTCAAATACCTCAAGCTTCCCGATGAAAGCATTCTCTCTTGAGGGCCACGCCGCCCTCGTCACCGGCTCTTCACAAGGCATCGGTGCCGCTATCGCGCAGGGTTTGGAGGACTGCGGTGCAGCCGTCGTCAGACACGGCCTGAAAAATGAGCCTTCATGGGGCTCATACGTCCCATGTGACCTATCCGTCCCATCCGCTCCCGCCTCGCTCATCGACTCCGCCTTTGCCCTCCAGCCCGCGCTCGACACCCTCATCTGCAATGCCGGCAGCTTCTTCGACACGCCCTTTCTCGACATGACCGCCACCGAGTGGGAAAAGACCATCACGCTCAATCTCCGCGCCACTTTCTTCCTCGCACAAGCCTTTGCCAAAAAGCGCATCGACCTCGGTGGTGGTGGCACCATCGTCATCGTCAGCTCCACGAACGGCTTTCAAGCCGAGGCCGACAGCGTTGCCTACGACACCAGCAAAGGCGGGCTCGTCATGATGATTCGTTCTCTCGCCGTCTCCCTCGCACCGCATGGCATTCGCGTGAACGGCATCGCGCCCGGTCTCATCCGCACACCGCTCACCGGCACTTGGATGGAGTCACGCGCCGATGACCTCCTGAAGCACTACGAGAAGAAAATCCTGCTCGGCAAAGTCGGCCAGCCATCAGATTGCGCCGGAGCCGTTGCCTTCCTTTGTTCGCCCGCCGCCAGCTACATCACCGGCGAGATCATCACCATCGATGGAGGCCTCACCACCACTCAAATCGGCAAACTATGAGCACACCCTTCTCCCTCCAAAATCGCGACATCTGGGTCATCGGCGGCGCGGGCTATCTCGGCCAGGAAGTCGTCAAACTGCTCACGCAGCTCGGCGCGGCCGTTTTGTGCGCGGATCTGCCTGGCAAGGCTCAAAGCGGCCCTCAAGTCACCGCCGCTGATCTCGACGCGGCGGACATCCCGGCGCTCGAAGCCTTCATCGCGGATCAAATCGCGGCTCGTGGCGTGCCGCATGGCCTTGTCGTCATGACCTATGCCTCCACAGCCAAAAAATTTGACGACCTCACCGCCGCCGAATTCGACCAGGCCAACCACGGCAACCTCACCGCCACCTTCACGCTCGCCCGAGCCATCGGCAATGCCATGGCGGAGCGTGGCAGCGGCAGCCTCGTGCTCTTTTCCAGCATGTACGGCACCGTCTCGCCCGATCCCAGCATTTACGAGGCCCCGATGAATCCGAACCCCGTCGAATACGGCGTCGGCAAGGCGGGCATCCAGCAGCTCACGCGTTACCTCGCCGTGCATTTCGGCACGCGCGGCGTTCGCTGCAATGCCATCAGCCCAGGTCCTTTCCCGAATCCGAACATCCAGCGTGACCAGCCCGCCTTCATCGAGCGCTTGAGCCAAAAAGTGCCGCTGGGCCGTGTCGGCCAATCGCCCGAGATCGCCGGAGCCGTCGCCTTTCTCGTTAGCGATGCCTCCACCTTCATCACGGGTCAAAATCTTGCCGTCGATGGCGGTTGGACCGTTTGGTGAGTGTTTCCTCGCCCTAACAATGCAATAGAGCGTCTGCAGGCTGTTCTTCATGATATGGAACGGATGCTCCACCAGCGCAGGTGTCCTGGCTTTGAGCTTCTCGTAGCCCAGTGTCAGATCCTTGATCCAGCTCTCCGGGAGCGTCTTGATTTTGCCTCGTCGCGCGGCCACCCGCCATTCCACGCCGCTATGTCCATCCATGATCTCCGGTCGCTTCTCCACGCCGATGTAGCCAGCGTCGGCATGCACCACTTTTTCCTCCCCATGCAACAGCTCGTGAGTTTGACTGATGTCCGATACGTTGGCCGCCGTGCAGGTGACGCTATGCACCAGCCCCGAGGCGGCGTCGGCTCCGATGTGCGCCTTTATGCGGTATTGCGTCCGCCACGCGTGCGGCCCATCGCCTGCTTCCGAGCCAGCCGCTGATACCAGCCATAGATGGTGCGCCAGGGGCCGAAGACATCGGGAAGGTCACGCCAAGGTCCTGCATTTCTCAGCCGGAAGAACAGAGCATCAAGCACCGTGTCCAATCCTGCTGGAGGTCTGCCACCCAGCTTCAGGACACCATTTTATTGAGCCCACCATGCAAAGCGTTGTGTTTTCATCGACCCCACTCCTTACTCCATCACCGCCTTTTTGCCGATAACAGATTTTCAAACACGACCTAGTCTTTGATGGATCAAAAGTGACCGAAGGTATTGTGGTAGTTGGACGTCATTCTGGGGCAAATTCAATTTTGGTAGGTCTTCAATTCTATCGTGTCCCGGATGGCCGAATAGCTTTCACTGATGTAACTCATTCCTCTGGAAACAATTTCACGGAAGCTATGGCCATGAAATCTCGACTACTCAGGGCTTTGTAATCCGGGGTAAAATCAAAGGGCGGACTACTAAAAGCGCCTTCGCCTCATCCCAAACAGTCCAGCCAGCAGCACCAGAACCGCACTCCCAGGCTCCGGCACGGCGGTGAGGTTGAAGTTGAAGTCGTCGAAGAAGTTCTTGAAGCCGTCCACATCGGTCGCGGACCACTGGATCTCGGTGACGTTCGCCGTGTCGAAACCGAAGAGTTCCCCTGTCAGCACGCTGGTCGAGCCGTTTAGGATCGAACTATTGTCATCAAAGCCCCGGGCAGACAGGCTGACGCTGTTGGCATAGGTATTGAGACTCAGCGTTATCTCCGACCAGCCTTGCGTGCCGAGGCTAATCCCGGTCGTTTGCCAGGTTGACGAGCCACCCACACGATACTGAAGCAGATTGTCGCCTGTGTAGCCCACATCGATCAGGATTTGCCCGATCGAGTCACGGAAGCTCATGGCGACGGTATTGACTCCGATGGCGATGCCGTCATCGGCATCCGTCGGGCAAGTCCAGAAGCTAAGGTCGATGCGCATGTCGCTCGTGCTCAGCGGATTGGTTCCATCAAAGTCACGCGAATCCAGGCTGTAGGCATATCTCATGTCCTGGTCATAGGCCAGTAGGTTCAGCACCTGGGAGCCGGTGCGGGCTCCAGAGTAACCGTAAGCGGCGACGTAATCCCGCTGGAATTGTCCACCCATATACACGGGCGCTCCCAGATCTTCATTGAGCCTTCCACCCGCGAGCGCACGCCAGAGGCCGGAGTTGTCCGCGATGTCCGCCGCTGTTCCGCCGGGACCTCCGACACCGCCCGTGCCATACTGGCCCGCATTGTAGCGGCTCAGATCCTGACCGTGATTGTTGTCGCCCAGGGTGTTTGGGTAGGTTCCTGGAGCCACAATGCCCGTCAGCCCATTGGTCGAGAGGTTGTTCAGGTAAAACTGCGCATCTCCGGCAAAGTTCAGAGAGGAAATGTTTCCGAGGCCGCCAGCACCAGGGATGCGATAGCCGTCGCTTTCCTCAAAACTACCCAAATAGGCCAGCGTCGGCAGCGCCACCCCGGAAAGGAGAAGCGTGATTGCCTGAATGCTGATAAAAGATCTGGATGTCATTATTATTATGGAATGTATATAACATCCGCCATACTACTCAAGTCCTATTAACCAATCCTTGACAGGCTTCGCCAAAAGCCCGGCTGCTTTCCAACTCACTCGGGTTCAGCTTCAAAAAGTCGCGCTTTCTCGCGTGAAAACACCCCTGGTCTGAGGCAGATCCAGGCCTCCCCCAATGCCCGCCGCCTCTTTCATCCGCTGGTTCCGCCGCACCGCCCTCGCAGAAGCCATCTCCTACCTCCTGCTCCTCGGAGTAGCGATGCCGCTGAAGTATGTCTGGGGCATGCCTCTCGCCGTGAAGATCATCGGAGGCATCCATGGCGGTCTGTTTGTCGTCTTCTGCCTCACACTCGCCCTGGCGATGCGAGCGGGCCGATGGTCGCTCGTGAGAGCGGCGGGCTTGTTTGTCGCCTCACTCGTGCCAATGCTTCCCTTCTGGCTGGATGCACGCCTCCGCACCTGGGAGTCTGAAGCGCCTCAGGAAGACTGATCCGTCTTCCAATTCCAGAGGCGAATAATCTGGAAACACGACAAGCGAGTCCGTAAAAGGCAGCTCCGTCATGAAGCTTACCCTTTTTTTCGCCCTTCTCGTCACCGCTACTAGCGCCTCCGCAGCCGTGAAGCTGCCCTCCATCTTCACCGACCACCTGGTGCTCCAGCGGGACAAAGCGGTGCCGGTTTGGGGAAAGGCCGCGCCGGGTGAGGAGGTCACCGTCGAGTTCGCAGGGCAAAAAAAGACCGCGAAGGCCGATGCGGCCGGCAAATGGATGGTGAAGCTCGATCCCATGCCTGCGAATGCGGAGCCGCAGGTGCTCAAGGCGGGCAACGTGAGCGTGCAGGACGTGCTCATCGGCGAAGTGTGGCTCGCCTCCGGCCAGTCGAACATGGAGTGGGAAATGCAGATGAAGCCCGACTCAAAGGCTGACATCCCCAACACCACGCATCCGAAATTCCGCCTCATCGAGGTGCCAAAAACGACCGCACTCACGCCGCAGGACGATGTACCCGCGAAATGGGCCCGCAGCTCGCCAGAGAGCGCCGCCACGTTTTCCGCCGTCGGTTACTACTTCGGCCTGAAGCTGCACGAGGAGCTCAAAGTGCCCGTCGGCATCATCCAGAGCGCCTGGGGCGGCACACGCATCGAGCCGTGGACGAGCCTCGAGGGCTTTGACGCCGTGCCGGAACTGAAGGACTTCGTCGCCGATGTCTGCTCGAAACTTCCCGGCAGCGGCGCCTATCGCTCCGCACATGAAAAACACCTCGCCGCCGTCACGCAGTGGCAGCAGGCCGTGAAGACCGCCTTGGAGAAAAAACAGCCCGTGCCCGCCATCCCCGGCCAGCCCGCCACGCTCACCGCCGGTGCTGGCACGCCCACCGCGCTCTACCATGCCATGATCCATCCGCTCGTGCCTTTCGCCATCCGCGGCGCGATCTGGTATCAGGGCGAATCAAACCACAACGAAGGCTTCGTTTACACCGACAAGAAAAAGGCCCTGCTCGCCTCCTGGCGCAGCGTGTTTCAGCAGCCGGAGCTGCCCTTCTACTTCGTGCAGATCGCCCCCTTCCAATACGGCACCGAGGAGCCGGAGATCCTCGCGCAGTTCTGGCAAGCGCAGACAAAGTGCCTCGACATCCCGCACAGCGGCATGGCCGTCATTACCGACATCGGCGAGGTGCCGGACATCCATCCCGCGAAGAAAAAAGAAGTCGCCCGCCGCCTCTCGCTCTGGGCCATGGCAAAGACCTACGGCAAGACCGACATCGACCCCAGCGGCCCGCTTTACGCCAGCCATGCCATCGACGGTGCCGCCATCCGCGTGAAATTCGCCCACGCCGCCAGCGGACTCGCTTCGCGCGATGGCAAACCGCTCACGCATTTCGAGATCGCCGGCCGCGATGGCCTCTTCCATGCGGCTGAGGCTCAAATCGATGGCGACAGCGTCGTTTTGACCTCCGCCAAGGTCCCGCAGCCGCGTCGGGCACGCTTCGCCTGGAGCAAGCTCGCCATCCCGAACCTCATGGACAAGGACGGCCTGCCTGCCACCGCCTTCCACACCCACTGGCCCGTCGATCCCGACCTCGGCGACAATTTCGCCAAAGGCTGTACCTGGACCAGCAGCGACAAAAACACCTACGGCTGGGACACCGGCCTCACCGACGGCTCCTGGGCCAGCTTCAATCCCAACAGCTACGCCACCGGCAACAGCGATCAGTTCCCCAAACACGTCACCATCGACCTCAAGCAGCCGCGCACGCTGAATCTGATCCTCGTCGGCGCACCCGAGATCGGCTCCACCAAAACCGTCTCCATCTCCGTCAGCACCGATGGCCAAACCTTCCGCGAAGTCGGCAAACACGTCTTCCCCCTCGCCAAATCCACCCGCGCCTCCATCACCTTCCCCGACACCGAGGCCCAATACATCCGCCTCACCTACCTCGACCACCACGTGCAGCTCGCGGGCGGCTTTCCGAATACGTTTGGCTTCACGACGGAGGTGGAGGCGTATCGGGTGCGGTGAGGGGCGATGAGTGTCACGACTTAACTAAACCCGCCCGCTATATGGACTTGCTGAAAGACATCGAAACTTTATGGCTGCAAACAGCAACACAAGCCATCATTGAACATGTTGAGTCTAATCCACGTGAGCGCTTTTATGCTGGGTCTTTCTGGCTTCTGTATTCCGATGGCACCAAATTCGGGCAACCGTGTTTTGCTCTGAACACCGAGAGTCACATTGCTAAGTTTGGTTCTGATTATCAATGGGCACCTGCTGATTGGCAGTTCCCTTGTGTAGAAAGCACAATAGAGGTTTTGAGGCCACTTTACGCTAATCTAACAATGCACATGGTAGGTCGAGATGAAGCCTACTGGAACAAGATTGTTGAAGAACATTATGCCTGTATCGCTCGGGTGTGTCGTCAAATCACGCTAGCTGTTCGTGCTCATAGAGGTGTTTTTTCAGATGTCGCTCTGCCGGACTATTTCGTAGTTGGGATGTTCGAATTCTGCGAAGACGAACCTCTATTCTCGACGCTTATCAGGAACAGCATCGAACCTGAAGTTCTTCGCAAACTGCCTCATCCGGTGTGGCAGTCTGAGTAGCCAGACAACATGCGTCTAATCCCCAGGATTAATGAACTGAGATACGACACATGACCACACAACGCGAAGGCTGGCTTGGTGAAGAATACGTCCGGATTTACGCCGAGTCAGACCGGCCGCGCATTGCCGAGCTTTACGACTTCGCGAACTTTCTGCCGGGTTATGAGCCTTGGGGCTCGTGGGGGCTCGATGCTTTGTGCCTCGGGCCAGATGGCCGTCTTTACACCGTCGATTGGATTCCTCTCGAACAAAATTTTCTGAAGGAGCGCTATGACAGCATCGCGGAGTTTGAAGCCGGCATCGCTCGCTTGCACGAAGCCGGGCCATCCTATGAGCATTTTCAAAAGGAGGTCCACTACGCCCATCCACTTGTTCTCGGTGGTGATCCGCAGGTGGCACCCGTCATGCTTGATCAAGACACGCACGCGCAAGCATGTCGCTTCTTCAATAACCTCTGCCGTGAGGTAAAAGCGAAGAGCGCAAAACAGAGCTGAGTTTTCTGAGGAGCAATCGCAGTTCTATTGATTTGCCGACACCACGATGTTCCGCCGAGCCTTCCTCCAACAAACCGGGAACAACCGTCTAGGCCCTGAAGAACAGCTCGTCCTCGAAGCATGCCAGCAGCGGGGCATGGAAACTCAGCTTTATCTTGCCAAGCAGATCCAGCGGCGACAGCTACCCATCACCCGAGACTGCTTCATCTGCGGTGATATGGATTCGATGCATGGAGCGATGCGGATGCTGGGCATCGAGCCGCCCTTGGTGGATGATTTTCCACCGGCTCTCCAGCCCTTCTTCCACCGTCGCGTCTGGAGGAGTTCCATTCCCCAGCTCGAGAACCGTCTGGAGGCTGGTGAGGAGGTGTTCGCCAAGCCTGCCGGGCGACGAAAGCACTTCACCGGCCGGGTATTTTCCTCCCCGAATGACCTTTACCACCTGTCCGGGGTGAGCCGTCAGGAGCAGCTCTGGTGTTCGGAGGTCGTGAGCTGGCTGGCTGAATACCGGGTCTATGTGATCCACCACCAGTCGATGGCAGTGGCCCATTATTCGGGAGATGCCCGGCTGGCCCTGGATATGGATGTCGTGCGCTCAGCGCTGGAGGCGTATGCGACGACCGCCCCTGCGGGATACGGCATCGATTTTGGAATTCTGGATTCCGGGCAGACTGCCTTGGTCGAAGCCAATGATGGATACGCTCTGGGGGCTTATCAGGTGGATTCAGAGACTTACGCCGACTTGCTCTTCACCCGCTGGTCACAGCTTTTGGAAAGTGTGCCGCCTTAGTCAGGTTCAACGTTCAACGGCTTTTGGCAACGAATGACCCCGCACGGAAAGCCACGGGAAGCACCTTCCGCGAGCGATTCTCTGGCGACTGGAAGCGATTTGGAGTGCTGGCAGTGCGATTTGGGGGCACCGCGGGTTCATTGGGGGGCTATCCCCAGCCATTCGGGAGCAGTGCAGAATGATTCGGGGAAGTCCCCAAATCATCCGAGGGCAGCGCTCAATCGGCCGGGACGGGCGGAGAATGAGCGGGCGGGAGCAAGTAGCGATTGCCCCCACGTCCGAGGCTTGGCTGGGTAAGAAGGATCCTGTCTAAGCCAAACAGAACAGAAGTTTGCCCCTAAAATCCGAAGTTGCTCGGGACATGAAGGCTTCGCTTTACCAGAAAATTAGACCATCGGGATCTGAGCTGGATGATCGTGAGGCTAGATCACTTCTTCACCGGCGTGCTCGGCAGTGAGGAAACATTTAGCGTAAACGGCTTCGCAGGCTGTTTGCCGAGGAATTGGAGATCAAACCACTCGACCATGCGCTCCGTGTCCTGAGGCATCTCCTGCCAGCCACCGTGACCGGCTCCCTGGCGGATGACGAGTTCGCACACGGTGCCGACTTCGTGGCAGCGTTTCAAAAAGCGCTCGGATTGCGTGATGGAGACCTGCGGATCGGCGTCGCCATGCACGATGAAGATGGGTGGCTGACCTTTGTGCACCCAGTAGATCGACGACAGCTCGCGACCGAGCGCCTCGCGGCCTTCCGGCGTCGCTGCTTTGGGGCCAAAAGCAGCCGCGTAGGCTTCGAGCTTGCCGATGCCGACGGCGTTATCGCCGGGCTCGAACCAGTTCAGGTAATCGGTGGGCGGATAGAAGCACGCGACGGCATTCACCGCGCTGCTTTCGCGATCAATCGGGTCCGCCGCCTTCGCATCGCCCGGCCCGCCACGCGTCGCGAGCATCAGGCTGAGGTGACCACCCGCGCTGCTGCCCGTGACGCCGAGCATTTGCGGGTCCACGCCATAGGACGCGGCATTCGCACGGACAAAACGCACCGCGCGATTCAGATCGGCCACGATCTCCTCGACCTGAAACCTCGGCTGCGTGCCATGGACGACGACGAAGGTCGTGTAGCCCGCCTTCGGCCAGCCGCCGTCGCTGATGCCCTTGTGATTCGACTTCCACCCGCCGCTCACGATCTTGATGATGCCCGCGCCGTTCGGGTTCGTTGGCTTAAAGACATCCATCGTCAGAGCCACGCCATCGTGCTTTGTGTAAATGACATCGCGGATGCGCTCCGGCTCTTGAGCGAGTAGCGACGTGGTGATGATAGCAAGGAAGAGGATGTGTTTCATGGTTTAGGCATCGTTGCGACTTGGCGTCGAATGGCGCAATCGCTTTCAGCATCGCTCGGGGAGTGAACCCGTGACAGCGGTTGCGGCTTGTCGTGTGCATTCAAGCCATCTCCAGCCCGCGCATGGTGCTTGTGCCGCTGCTGAAAGTGCCAGCTTCGATGCCGAGGCGCTGGAGGAGGGTGACGTAGAGATTGGAGAGTGGGTAGTTTTTCTTTTTGTCAAAGGCGAGGTGCCCGACGTGCTTGAAGTTGCCGCCGATGAGCAGCGTGGGCAGGTTGTCGTTGGAGTGGGCGTTGGCGCTGCCCATGTTGGTGCCGTAGAGGCAGGCGGTGTGGTCGAGCAGGGGCTTGTCCTGCTCGTTGGTCGCGCTGAGACCGTCGAAGAAGGCGGCGAGCGACTGGAAGTGCGCTTCCTCGATGCGGCGCAGTTCGGCGATCTTTTCCGGCTGCCGGCCGTGGTGTGTAAGCGGGTGTGTGCCGCTGCTGACTCCGGCGATGCCTTTGGGCGTGAGATTGCCGGTGGAAAGGCAAACGGTGACGATGCGGGTCGAGTCGGTCTCGAGCGCAAGGCGCACGAGGTCGAGCATGGCGCGTGCGTTGGCCTTGAAGTCGTTCACGTCGGCGATGTCCTTCGGCGGCGCAGTGGTCGTCTTCGGCTTCGGGCGGTTCACCCAGCTCTCGCTGGCGGCCAGGCTGGATTCGAGATCGCGAATGGCGGTGGCGAACTGGTCGAGGCGCTCGCGGTCATTCGCACCGACGCGTTGTTGCAGCGCTTTGAATTGATCCTTCATGCCATCGAGCAGGCTGCGGTCGCGCTGGAGGCGGCGCAGGGACTCTGCACGGCCCTCGGCGGTGTCTTCGACAAAGAGCTGCTGATACAGCGCGACGGGACTGGTGATGGGCGGAATCATGGAGCCGCTGCGTGTCCACGAGAGGCTCAGATTGCCCGTGCCGATCATCACTGGCAGCGATGGAAAGCGCGTGGCGCTGCCGGTTTTCTCCGCCATCACCTGGTCCAGCGAGACGCTGTTGCGGAAGGAGCCGCGGCTCGCGCCCGGTGCGCCGGTGAGGAAACATTTCTCCGCCTCGTGCCCGCCATCCACGCCGGGCAGCGACACGCCGGAGAGGACGGTCATGCGCTCGCGATGCGCCTTCAGGATGTCGAGATACGGCGTGGCTTCGTAATCGCGCCCGGCCTGCGTGGGGAAGAAGAACTCCGGCAGGATGCCCATGTTCGTCATCATGCCGACAAAGCGTCGCGGCGGCTGCGGCGCTGCGGCATGACCGAGGCGCGGCATCATGCATTCGAGAAAGGGCAGCGCCAGCGTGGCTCCGGCGCCGCGCAGCAGCGTGCGGCGGTTCAGCGGGGTGCGGAGGGAGATGTTCATGGTTTGGCAAAGAGCGGGCTGAGGATGACTTCCATCAAAAGGGTGCGCACGCCGTAATGCGCGGCTTCGGAGCGGTCGAGGATGCGTTCGACTTCGCGACGATCAGCAAAGCTCACCGGCGCACCCGTCGCATACACGATGAGGTGCTGCACAAAGGCACGCGCGAGTCCGCGTTCATCCGCGGCGAGCATGTCGCGCAGCGCGGCGTAGTCGTGGAAGGCGCGGCCATCCGCGAGTTCGCCGCTGGCATCCACCGGCTTGTCGTAGTGATACCACACGCCGCGACCATTCACGATGCGGCTGAAGTCCTCGCGTGCATGACTGGCGCGATATTGATCCCGCCACGCGCCGGTGACATCGAAGCGCTCCAGCGCAAAGCCATACGGGTCGAGCTGCGCATGGCAGCCTGCGCAGGTGGCGAGCGTTTTGTGCTTCGCGAGCTGCTCACGCACGGTCGTGGTGCCACGCGTGTCCGGCTCGATGCTGCCCGCGCCTGGCGGTGGCGGCTTCGGCACGATGCCGAGGATTTGCTCCAGCACGAAGGCACCACGCCGCACGGGCGAGGTGGTGGTACCGTTCGCGGTGATTTTGTGAATGCTCGCCTGCGCGAGGAACGGCCCGCGCAGCGCATCCGACGGCAGGCTCACACGCCGCAGTTCATGCCCCGCCACGTCGGCGATGCCATAGTGCCGTGCGAGCGTTTGATTCAGCATGGCGAAGTCCGACTTCACGAAATGCACCGCGCCGAGGTCCTTGCTCAGCAGCTCGGTGAAAAACGCCCGCGTCTCCGCCACCATGGACTCCTGCAGCAGCCCGGTGAATTCCGGGTAGAGCGTCTTGTCCGGCTGCGTGGCATCGATCTCGCGCAGACGCAGCCATTGACCCGTGAAGTTCTCGATGAAGCGCCGCGCCTTGGCATCGCGCAGCATCCTCTCGGCCTGCGCACGCAGCACCTCGGGCTTGCGCAGTTCATCACGCTCAGCCAGCGCGATGAGTGCCTCATCCGGCGGCCCCGCCCACAAAAAATAGCTCAGCCGCGATGCGAGGTCGCTCCCCAGCAGCATGAACTCCGGCGAGGTGAGCGCCGCGCGATACGCCTCCTTCAGCGCATCCTGAAAAGGATCGCCCGCCGTCAACCGCTTGTTGAAAACATCCAGGTGCCTCGCGATCTCCGCATCCTTCACCGGACGACGAAACGCACGTCGCAGAAAGCTCGCGAGCAACCGCCGCGCATCCTCATGCGGAGCCTTGCTCACAACTTGCACCACGGGCCGCTTTTCGTTGCGCGTGCCGTAGGTGTTGTCCTTCGGCTGCGAGTTGACCGCGCGGCCACGCGACCAGATTTGCTGCACCGGCTTCGGCAGGCCGCTCTCCGCCTTCCACACGCTCACCGGCAGTTCGCCAAAGAGCGCCCGCTGGCTCGCAGGCGGCCATGTTTCATGCAGCGGCCCCTCGATTTCGATCCACTCGATCGCCACGCCCGGCGCCGGATGCGGCGGGCCGTGCATGTCCTCGCGGATGCCATTTTTGGTCTGCGCGTAGTGCGGCAGACGCTCGCAGGTCTCCGGCGTGAACATCAGCTCGTCCGGCACGCCCGGCGTCATGCCGCCGCCGCGCTCCAGCCACGCGGTCAACTCCACCGCGCCCGCCTTGTTCGGCGGCAGATCCATCGTGCCGAAGCTCAGCCCCTTGGCCAAAATGCCGAAACTCAACGCGCCATGCGCCTGCGTCGGCACCACCTGCTTTCCATCCCACGCGAAGCTGTAGCCGCTCACACGGATGCGATGCACGCCATCGAGCACCGGAGCGAACGGACTCACGCGATACCGCGCCGATTCATCGCCCAGCCGGAACAGTCCGATCGCCGTCGCCTTTGGCTCATCATCCGTGATGCGCGATGACTTCGCGAAGAACGTCTCATCCCGCGTCATGCCGATCAAACCGATGGCCTCCTTGAACCCCGTGAGCGTGCCGATCACCGTCGTGCTCCACGGATACCAGCGAAAGGTGAACACCGGCGGCTTCTCCACAAAGGCCGGCGTCGCCGCATTCAGCGCCGCATCCACTGCAGCCACATGCTTCGCCAGATGCACGAAGGAAAAGTCCAGCGCGGCAGGCGAACGATCAAACCCATGCGCTTTCCCATCCGCCGGCAACTCATGAGCCACCCGCAGCGCCGGCAGCGCGAGCACTTCGCGTAGCGTATTCTCAAACTCCACCCGGCTCAGCCTGCGCAAGCCCGTGCGCCCTTCGCTCTGCTCACGCGCAGTGTCCATCGCCACGAGTTGCTGCGACAGAGATGCCATCGCTGCATCGAGTTCCTTCGCCGTAGGCCGTGGTTTTTTCTTCGGCGGCATGTCGCCAGCGAGCACACGGTCATGCACCTGCACCCATGCATCAAAGCCCGCTGCATCGAGCTTCAGCGCCGTGAGATCGAGGCCGCCTTTCTTCGTCTCGCTGTCGTGGCACTCGATGCAATGCGTCTCGATCAAGGAATGCATCGCCGCACTCGGCTGATCCTGCGACGCGCTGTGCAGAATCGAAAGCGGGAGCAAAGCGAGCAGGCAGGCAGTCTTCATGGCCACAAGCGAGTGATTCCACACACCACGAAACCAGCGGTAGGCGCATCGAGCATCACCGTGAGCTTGCCGAGGTTTCCTTGCATCTTGGCGGCGCTGAGAAGTAGTAGTGGCGTTTTCATTTCGCGGCAGGCTGGGGCTTCAATACGGAGGCAGGAGCGCTGTTGATGCCGATGTCGAGAGTTGGGGCACTCGTCTTGCCATTGACACCATAGGCAGCCGTCGCGGCCTTTTGGAAGGTGGGCAGGATGTTTTTACCATCGCCAGACCAACCAGCGTGCTGCACGAGGAAGACGGTGACGAGCTTGTTCTCGCGGTCGTAGCGCGAGTTCGTGCCGTAAGCGCCGCCGTGCGTGAAGGATTTGCCATCGGTGCCGAAGCCGAAGCCATAGTTTGATTTGGCCTCGCCTGATTGATCGCTGGTTGCGGTCTGCACGGCTTTTTCGGACAGGATGCGCACGCCGTTGAAGGTGCCCCCGTTCGCCATCATGCGGTAAAAGAGCGACAGGTCATTCGCCGTCGAGAACAGGCCGCCTGCGGGCATCGGGAAGCGCTTGCAGCTGTCGAGTGGGTATAGAAGCTGGCCGACGGGCAGTTCTTCGAGACCATCCTTCGCCGCGTTGGGTTTATAGGATTTCGCGAGGCGGGCTTGCTGCTCTTGGTTCGGCCAAAAGGTCGTGTCATTTATGCCCAGAGGCTTGAAGAGCCGCTCGGCGAGGAAGGTTTCATACTTCATGCCACTGACCACTTCGATGATGCGGCCTGCGGTGTTGATGCCCGCGTTGGAGTATTTGGATTTGCTGCCGGGTTGGAAGAGCAGCGCCATCTTCGCGTAGCTGCGCACACGCTCGGCCAGCGGCTTCAAGTCGAGCGTCGGGGCTTCCATCGGCGATTTGAAATCAAGCCCGCTGGTGTGGCTGAGCACCTCACGCACGAGGATGGGGTGACGTGGAGCCACGAGTTCGGGCTTCTTCGGATCGCTGCTGAGGTTCACTCTCTGCCCTTTGAACTCCGGCAAATACTTCTCCACCGGATCATCGACACTCACCTTGCCCTCATCGACGAGGATCATGAACGCCGCTGCCGTGATCGGCTTCGACTGCGAGGCGATCCAGAACATCGAGTTCGTCTGCAACGGCTTCTTCGCCTCCACATCTTCAAAACCCACCGCCTCAACATCCAGCACCTTGTCAGGATCAGCCACCAGCACCACCGCCCCCGCGAGCGTCTTGCTATCGACATACGGCTGTAGTGTGTGAGCAAGTTTCTTGGTCGGCACCTCGGCGTGCAATGCCGCCGTGGCAATCAGGAGAAAGGCAGCGAAGCTATGCATGATGCGGTTGGTTTTCATGTGGAGAATGGGGGTTGAAGATAGGCGAAATGGGGAACGACTCAATTCGGCGTGGCCTCGCCATGCGGATAGCGGTAGTCGGCCTTTGCGGCGGTGGAGACCTGCTTCGTGGAACCATCCGCGAGCGTGTAGAGGAAGAGTTTGCCGCCAGCGTGATAGACGATGGACGTTTCGCCCTTCGTGAAGCGAGGGTAGGCAAACCACACCTTTTTTGCCTCCGCGTTCGCGAATGGCTTCATGTTCGTGATCGTGCGCATATTCACGTCGAAGTCGGCGACGTAGAGCGTGCGCCCTGGGAACTCGTATTTGAAGCCGGATTGATACTCGAAGCAGATCTTCGTCTCGCTCGGCGAGACGCTAATGCGGTCGAGAATGCCTTGGGGCGCGAGTTCACAGGTCACGCGCTCGAATTTCGGTTCACCGCCCGGGTTCGGCGTCATGAGGTAGTAACCGCGACCGAGCTTTGGAAGCGTGGCGGAAACAAAGAGCCGACCATCACGCACAGTGGAATGAACCCACGCATGGTAGCTCGGATCGGTGAGCTGGATTTCCTCACCTGGCTTGCCGCCGATCTTGCTCGCCATGATATGGTAGCTGAGCTTGCCGGGCACCTTGCGATTCCACACGGGCGTGTTCGTGCCGTCGCGTGTCCAGGTGGGATTGAAGTCGGTGAACGTGCCGTCGCTGAGGTGGTGAAAGCCGGTGCCGTCGGTATTGATGATGCACATCGCGGTGATCCAGTTGTTCACCTCCGGGTCGTCCTTCAATCGGCGGAAGAATACGAGATGATCGCCCATGATCGACCACGATGGTTTGAAATCCCAGTGACCGCTCGTGATCGGCTTCGTATCTGGCTGGCCGAGCACAGTGATGTGGATCTCACCGTCCTTGTAGTAGGACGCACGCGGCATCGTTTGCGCCGCCCGTGACAGCGTGACTATCAACAGGAGAGATAGAAGCGCTTTCATGGTCATGGCGGGGTTTGGTGAACGTGCTTGAACCACGAAAGTCGCGGTCATTGTCAGCCCCAATGCTGCGCGATCTTCTTTTTGAGGAATTCGACGCTTCTCGCGAGCTGCTCCATGCCATCGACGCCGTCTTCGATGCTGATCCAGCCGTTGAAGCCCTTGCTTTTCAGCTCGGTGAAGATGGCGTCGTAGTCGTTGAGTCCCTTGCCGATCTCGCCGTGGCGCAGGCGTTTGGCGTAGCCTTGGGCTCCGCCTTCTTCTTTGCGCAGGTCTTCGATCGTGCCCTCAGCGAGGTAACGGTCGCTCGCATGCATGGTGACGACGCGATGCGAGACGCGCTTCAGCAGCTCGATAGGGTCCTCGCCCGCGAGGTAGGTGTTAGACGGGTCGTAGTTCACTCCGAAGTTCGGATGGTTCACGGCATCCACGAGTTTGCAGAAGACATCCATCTTCTGCGCGAACTCGGGATAGTCCCAGAAGTCGTCCTTGTAGTGGTTTTCGATGATCAGCGTGATGCCGCGCTCCTGCGCATACGGCAGGCAGGCGTAAATCGAGTCCGCAGCGAGCTTCACACCTTCATCCAAGGTCAATTCAGGCCGGCGCTGGCCGCTGAGCACACGACAATACGAGCCACCAAGCGTGTGCGTCATGTCGATCCATCGTTTCTGCTTGGCGATTTCCTTCTCGCGGAACGCGGCATCGGGATGCGTGAAGTCGGGCGAGCAGCACATCATTGGGATCACCTTGCCGGTGTCCTCGACCTCCTTGCGAAAGCGCGGCCAGTTCTTCTCATCGGCCATCTCCAGGAAGCCCGCATACCATTCCAGGCCCTGCACATCGAGCGTGGAGGCAAGCTTGATCCATTCGGAGACGGTCATCGTCCCTTCTTTGCAAAGGGCGACCATGAAGGCTTTCGGGAAGGCAGCGAGTTTGGGCATGGTGGATTATTGAGACTCTTTCGAATGCGTCGCCACGACAAAGTGTGTGTGAAACGCGACAAGATCACTCTGCAAGTGTGAGATCGAAGAAACCAATTGCCAATAGATTAAACATCCGTTTAATTCCGTTAATCAGACGTTTAACTGCAAATGACCTCACCAGACGCATCCTCTTCAGATACCAGAACTAAGCTGCTGGATGCGGCGGAGATGATGATGGCACGGCAGGGCGTTTCGGGCGTTACGCTGCGTGAGATTACCGACAGTGCAGGGGTCAACCTTGCCTTGGTGAAGTATCATTTCGAATCCAAGGACGGCTTACTGGAGGCGGTGCTGCGGCGTCGTTTGGAACCTATCAATACCCGTCGGCTAGCGCTGCTGGAGGAGGTCGAGAAAAGGCATCCCGCCGGCAATCTGCCTCTCGAGGAGGTGCTGACGGCACTCATTCGCCCGGCAGTGGAGATGGGACTTAGTGGAAAGGATGGCAGGCAGTTCTTGAAGTTGTTTGGCCGAATCTTCTCTGAGCCGGCCTCCTGCATGCAACTGATCCGCAAGCAAATGGGCACGATGATCAAACTCTTCGATGCTGCTTTCGAGCGCGCACTTCCGGGCATGACTGCTGCAGACATGGGCTGGCGTAAAATGGCCACCCTTGGCGTCGTCCAGCACTCGCTGCTGATGCTCGCGATGATGGATGAGCTGCCGCTGCATCTTCGTCTGCCCATCAAACTCCTCAAAGGCCCGCCAAAGCCGGAGAAGGTGCTGGCGCAGCTTGTGGCTTTCTGTGCGGCGGGGATGCGCGCCGAGGTGCCAGAGACATGATGCTTTTCTGTGGCTCTATTTAAACAAATGTTTAACCCGCTATGACTGACGTCGCACTCCAGATGCTCTACGGAGACCGCTCCAAGTATGCACTGCTCATCAGCGGGGTATGTTTCTCGACGATCCTGATGGCGCAGGGATTGGCGATGTTCTTTGGCATCCTCAGCTTCTCATACGCGACACTGGAGAATGCACGAGCACCGATCTGGGTCGTTGATCCGAAGGTGGAGCAAGTGGCGGACAACCAACCGCTCAAGGATACGGACGTTGACCGTGTGCGCTCTGTGCCTGGCGTGGCGTGGGCCGTCCCGTTTTACACGGGCCAATCCCAGGCTCGGGTGCTGGGCAGCGGACAAACCAAACCAGTGACTCTGGTGGGGCTCGATGCTGCTACCTTGGCCGGAGCACCAACACGGGTGGTGGCGGGGTTTATGGATGACCTGAGGCGCTCTCAGGGCGTGGCTATTGATGAGGAAGTCGCAGCAAGACTGGGCGGTGGGCGCGAACGACCGCTGCATGTGGGCGACGTCTTTGAAATGAACGACCAACGTGCCGAGGTGGTCGCCGTCGTGAAAACCAAGCAAGGACAGGGCGGGGCCGCGTATGTCTTCACTACCTTTGACCGCGCGCGGCAGTATGGCTTTGCACAGCGGAAGATGACCACCCATGTGCTGGCGGCTCCACAATCGGGGCTGAGCGCAGAGAGTGTGGCCGCGAGCATCATGCGTGCGACCGGACTGCGGGCATACACGGAGGAGAGCTTCAAGAAGGCATCGAGTGACTGGATGATTTACAACTCGCCCATCCCATTCGTGGTGGGGCTCATCGTTGGCATCGGGTTTCTTGTTGGAGTCATCGTGGCCGGGCAGACGTTTTACAATTTCGTGCTGGAGAACACGCGCTTCCTCGGAGCGCTCAAAGCCATGGGGGCTAGCAATGGGCGACTCGCACGCATGACCATCTTGCAGGCCTCGGTGGTTGGCATCACGGGCTACGGGATCGGCATGGGCCTGCTCTCGTTGTTCTTCAAGAGCCTGCCCGAAGGCCGAGCACCGCTGCTACTGAAGTGGGAGGTCGCGGCGCTGGTGCTTGCCGCCGTGTTCCTCATCATCGTCATCGCCAGCATGATGGGCATCCGCCGTGTGACCAGGATCGAACCCGCCATCGTCTTCCGCTCATGAACTCGGCCATCCTCGTGCGTGATCTGCATAAATCCTTTCGCACCGGCGAGATCGACACGCCTGTCCTGAAAGGCGTGAACCTCGACATCGCTCACGGCGAAATGTTCTTCATCGTCGGCCCGAGTGGATGTGGGAAGACAACGCTGATCTCCCTGCTTTGCGGCACACTGCGTGCAGAAACTGGGCAACTAGAGATCATGGGCCACGATCTGCGCACGATGCGTGAGAGCCGCATCACTCAGTTCCGTGCTGAGAACGTTGGCTTCGTCTTTCAGCAGTTTAATCTCATCCCCACGCTCACGGTCGCTGAGAACGTCGCCATTCCACTGCGGCTCCAGGGCAAGTCAGCCCGCACAGCGCGTAAGGCGGCCATCGCCATGATTGAGAGAGTAGGCTTGGCTGACAAAGTCAACGAACGCCCCAGCCGACTCTCGGGCGGGCAGCAACAACGCGTCGCCATTGCTCGCGCACTGGTGCACCAGCCCGCCATCATCGTGTGTGACGAGCCGACTTCGGCGCTCGATTCCGAAACGGGCAGGCAGGTCATGGAACTCCTCACTTCGCAGCCGGGCGAAGCTGCGCGGACCGTCATCGTCGTCACACACGATCCTCGCATCTACCACCACGCCGACCGCATCGCCGAAATGGAGGACGGCATCATCCGGCGGACGCTCGATCAGACTGAAGCAGCCGCCGCTTTCAATTTCACACCTCACTCAACCCTTACCGCCCTATGTCCATCATCTTTCGTCGCCTCACCTTCTGGCTGGCATTAGCCGGCCTCGTTGGCCTCGTCGTCTTTGTTCGTGCCAATACATCCGTGGCGCCGATGCCCGCGCCTCTTTCCACGCCGCCGGAGAAGCCCTTTGCCAATAGCATCGGTGCATCAGGCATCGTCGAAGCCATGCGAGAGAACACCAGCCTCGGCGTGCCGTTCGCAGGACTCGTCACTGAAGTCAGCGCACAGGTCTGGCAAAAAGTCACCCAGGGCGACGTGCTCTTGAAGCTCGATGACCGCGAGCTGCGCGCTCAGCTCACCACTCAGCGAGCGGAGGTCAAGCTGCGCGAAGCCGAGTTGCAACGATCACAGCGAAAGCATGATCGCCTCGCCAAAATGGGTGCGAGTGCAGCGGTGGCCCGGGAAGACATCGAAACCAGTGTAGATGACCTCCTCGTAGCCAAGGCCACGGTTGAGAAGGCCCGCTCCGCTCTGACGGAGACGGAGCAGAAGCTGGAACGCTTCACCGTGCGAGCGCCGATCACCGGCACCATTCTCCAGGTCAACATCCGCACAGGGGAGCACGCCACGCCTGGAGCCAGCAACGCGCCCATGGTTTTGGGCTCAACAGAGGAGTTGCAGATTCGCGTCGATGTCGATGAGCAGCTCGCTCCGCGCGTGCGCCCCGGAGCCAAGGCCATCGCCTATCGCAAGGGCGAAACGCAGAACGCCATCCCGCTCAGCTTTGTCCGCATCGAGCCCTACATCGTGCCAAAGAAGAGCCTAACCGGCTCCAGCAGCGAGCGCGTGGATACTCGTGTTCTGCCGGTGATCTTCAGCTTCATCAACAAAGCGGACCGCAAGACCTACGTCGGCCAGCAGGTCGATGTCTTCATTGAGGAATAAGCCATGAAGCCACACGTATTTCATTTGCTGCTGGTGCTGCCTTTCAGCGGCTGCACCCATCTCATCGGCCCGGATCATACCGTTCCACCAATGGCACTACCAGACCGATGGAGCAGCACATCAGCCCAAGGGAACACAGTGACGCCGAAGTGGTGGCGCTTGTTCGGCGATGCAGAGCTGAGCCGTCTCGAAGAACTCGCTCTTCATGCCAATCAAGACCTCGTCACGGCGATGCATCGTGTCGATGAAGCACAGGCAGACTTCCGCACCCAGCGTGCCGACCTTTATCCCAACGCCAGCGTGGGAGCTGCGACTGACCGAAGTCAAAGCTCCGCCAACGCCACCCAGCTAACCGGCTTTACACCCCCAGAGGTCGCCCAGTATCGACTGAAGAGCAGCTTCGCCTATGAACTCGATCTTTGGGGCAAGGTGCGGCGCCAGGTTGAGTCCTCGCGCGCTTCACTCGCAGCCACGGCCTATGCTCGCGATGCCGTCATGCTTCGCCTCACTGGCGAAGTAGCCGAGCAATACCTCGCCCTGCGGACGCTCGATGCCGAGCAGGCTCTGCTGGAGCAAGCCATTCAGTTGCGTCAGCAGTCACTGGAACTCACCCAAAAGAAGTTCGAAGGCGGCTTCACCAGCCAGAGCGATGTCACCCGTGCGCGCAGTTCCCTCGCTTCCGCCGAGGCTGATGTGGCCGACATCACTCGCCGCCGCGAACTCACTGAGAACACCCTGTCTCAACTCTGCGGCCAGCCCGCAAGCGGCTTGCATATTCGCCCGAGCAGCAACCTTCCATCTCAAGTAACGACGGTTATCAGAGGCAAACCAGCCAGCCTTCTCAAGCAACGACCTGACATTGCTGAAAGTGAGCGAACTCTCGCCGCACGCAGCGCCGACATCGGAGTGGCGATGGGAGAACGAATGCCCTCCCTCAAGTTGAACGGAAGCCTGAATCTCGAAAGCCTATCCCTCAGCGATCTCCTCACCTCTGGCAGTCGCGCCTTCAGTCTAGGCCCCGAACTCTCGCTGCCCATTTTCAGTGGCGGCAGCAACGTGGCTCGAATCAAGAAAGCCAAGGCAAGGTATCAACAGGCGGCTGCGAGCTATCGAGGAACCGTGCTGGCCGCGATCAAGGAGGTCGAGGATGCGCTCACCAACCAGCGCGGCTATCACACGCTGGCCGAGAAGCATCAGGCCAATGCTGATGCTGCGTCAGAAACCATGCGCCTATCTCTCGAACGCTACACCCAGGGCCGTGTGAACTACCTGGAGGTGGTGGACGCGCAGCGCGAACAACTACTCGCTCAGCGCGCGCTCGTTCAGGCCCAAAGCCAAGGCCTGCAAGCCTCCATGCAACTCATGCGTGCCCTCGGCGGTGGATGGAATGCTGACGCTTCGCCTCGCTGACCGGGATCGCTATGGCTTCGTCGGAATGGTGCTCGCGTCCTTCGGTGGATTGCGGCCGATGAAAGGATGCTGTTCCAAATCGAAGACTTGGCCGCTGATGGGGCCGCATTCGTCGGCGAGGAGCCAGGCAGCGCAGGCGGCGATCTCGTCCGGCCAGAGGATGCGGCCTGCGGGGGCATAGACCTTGGGAAGATCGGCATACCAGTCGTCTTTAAGGCCGTGGGAGCGCTTGCGTTTGGCCTCGTTTTCGGTGAGCACCCAGCCGGGGTTGATTTGATTCACGCGCACGCCGTCCTCGCGCATGAGCGTGTCGCCCAGATTGCGAGTGAGGGTCATGAGAGCGCCTTTGGAGACGCTGTAGGGCATCAAATTCGGCTCGCCGCTCCACGCGTTGACGCTGCCGATGTTGATGACGCTGCCGTGTGTTTCACGGAGATGCGGCAAGGCGGCGCGGATGAGGAGATAAGGCACCACGCAGTTGATTTCGAGCATGCGGCGGAACCATTCTGCATCCGTGTCGTGAATGTTGCCGAGTCCGACCTGCGCGGCGTTGTTCACCACGGCGTCGAGTTTGCCAAAAGCATTCACAGCCCTCTCGACGAGCAGTTGCGGCGCATCCTCCTCCGCGAGGTCTTTGAGCACGAGCACCGCATTTCCTTCGCCGAGCTCCGCGAGCGTTTCCTGGCCCAAATCGGCCTCCAGGCCGTGGATGAGCACTTTCGCGCCTTCGGCGACGCAACGCTTCGCGATGGCCTTGCCGATGCCAGTGACGCTGCCGGTGATGAGAATGACTTTGTTTTCGAGACGGTTCATGCAGGTGCGGAGCATAACGAGCCCCGCGCTCATTTCACCACGACAAAGTGTGTGCGAAATGCGGCAAGGAAAGTGGCTGCGGCTTTAGCCGCATTCCGTGAAGATTCGGCTAAAGCCGAAGCCACTTTATGGCTCCTGCCGTTGAAGTTCCAGGCTGAGATCGTAGCCGCCATCTTCGGCGACAGGATCGGCCTGGAGGCCAAGGGAGATCGTGGACTCGTTCGAGTTGCCGATAGAGATGATATGATGTTGGCCTGGAAGCGTCACCACGGTGGGCGTGGTGAGCATGTCCACGCCGCGAGCACTCCCGAGGGTCTTTTGCAGGCTACGCAAACGCTCGGGGGCGATGGCGCTGTAGTTTTCGAAGTCGAAAAGATCAGGGAACAAGTCTTCAGCATCTGCATGCTCCACCGCGGCGTCGGAGAGATGCAGCAGCTTGGTTCTCATCTCCATATACCCCTCAGGAGTCGTCTCTGGCGTCACGATGGCCATGCCGTTCATGCCGGGAGCAATCTCCCAATAGCCCAACACTGCCGATTCACCGGGCTTGAGGCGGATTTTGCCCTTGGAGGTGATTTGGAGCGGTTTTCGAGCTGCGGGTGGTTTTTCAGCCTTGGGCGGAGTTGGAGCCGATAGGCTTGTTTGGGGCATTGTCGCGACTTTGGACGCAGAAACCGGCTCTTTCGGCTGAAAGGCCGTCCGCATGAGCCACAACGCGATGAGGCAGATGAAGATACAGAGGAGGATGATAGCGCGGCGCATGGGCCTTAAAAAGTGGCTGCGGCTTTAGCCGCATCAAGCGACGAATGATCCGGCTAAAGCCGAAGCCACTTTATTGGGGCAGTGACAGGATCCACTGCTTGAGCAGGTCCACGGCGCGGGTGTCGGTTTCGCGGGTGCCTACAAGGGGCATGCGGAGGAAGCCTTCGCTGGCGGTCATGCGGGTGAGGATTTGACTGTTAGCGGTGTCTCCAGGGGCAATGATGCGACGGGCGGTGTTTCCGCCAGGATTGATGACGAGGCCGGTTTGCTCCAGCGCGATTTCAGGGCGGAGGTTCCAGGGCGTGGGGTAAAGGCCGCCGGGGTGATGAAATTGGTGCAGTTCACGGCGAGGAAGCTGCGGGAACGCTCAGCGATGGGGGCTGATGAATCACCTGGGTGGCGTGCTTGGGTTCGGCGCTGGCAGGTTGTGACATGCCTGCGAGCAGTCCGTGCTAACTGAGGAGGTCGAGTTAATTGCCTGGGAATCTGCCGGATCAGCGTAAGGTCGATCTTTCAATCTATCTGAAAGCGCGGCCTCTCGCTGAGGAACAGCGCCCGCTTTCGCGGCGCCAGGTTCATCGTCTGAAACATACGTTCCGCCTCCCGTGCCTAATGCCATAATTCCACGGGTGCCCGTCCTTCTCATAAAATCCGCTTGGCTGATGCCCGTGCGAGATCGGACCGCCAAACGCTGCGCTCGAAGCCCCCGCCACTGCTGCACGCACTGTGATATGAAAACCCGTGATCACACACTGAAATGCCACCCTGCCTGGCCTGCCAAAGAATGCCATACTTTGATCCCAGCCCCAAGCTAGACCCGTATCATCCTCCGCCTGCTTGAACAGCTTCTCCACCCAGTCCTTGTTCATCGTCGCTCCCAACACCTCCAGCACCAGATCACGCTGCGCCTTCGAGTAAAAATCACTCCCAATCGCTGGCGGCGTGATGCGTCATGCATTCGACACTTGCGCCCGAAACAGAATGCCCTGCCCATCCGCAAAGTGCAGCGGCTTGCGCCCATACTGAATGTCGTAGCGATAATCCTTATCGAAGCAGACAATCTTTCGCTACTTCTCCGAGAGCGATTCAAACAAAGCCCATCGCTGCCCGCAGATACAGCTCGCTATTCGTCGCACGGACCCGCGCGGCGGCGACACAAGCAAGCGCGGTGGAACTCAAGGTGCGCAGAAAACGAAGCCGAGTGATCATACTGCCAACCCTGCGCCACGCACCAGCCTCCGCAACGCCTACACCGGCGGCAAGCTCAAGATTCGCGACGTGAGCAAAAACTTCGGTAACGAACGCATCATTATGCTACACCGCACCCATGGTCACGAACTCCAGCATGTGAACCAGTTCCCGGAAACCGTGATGAGTCGATCCCGCCAATCACTGCGTTGATGATCTTTCCGCCGCCAGGTTGCGGGCGATGAGGCCGCACAGCGGGAGGTCGTAGAGTTTCGTCTTCTCACCTGCGCTGTAGACGGCCATTTATTCACCGGGAGGTTCACCTCATCGGCCCCAGCTCTGTCGGCGCGACTTCCATGGGCTTTCGCTGATCGGGGATGCGTTGCATCAGAGGGATGTTCAGGCGCTCTTCGAGCTTCTTCAACGTGTCGAGCAGGCTGGGTGTGCGCTGATTTTTTTTCTCGTAGGATGAGCGCAGGAAGTCATACGCCTTCTTCCAAAGCTCGGGATCTGCTGTCTCGGCGAATTGATAGGCGGCGAAGCGTACGTAGCGGTTGTTTTTGGTGATGCGGTAGACTTGGAGATAAGCCTCCGCTGCAAGTCTCGGCTCGTGTGACCGCCGCTCATAAATCTCGGCTAGGGAATGCCATAGGCGTGCATCATCGGGCAAATAGCGCAGCCCTTCCTTTAGGATGTCGATGCCACGTTTTACGTGCTCCTCGAAGAGTCTGCCGCGCACAAACGGCTCCGTCTTTTCATCCTGGAGGTAGTAGGACGCGGCGTTGTAGGCCATGTGCCATGAGGCTTCGTCCCAATAGTTGGTATAGTGGGGCTGAAGGCTGGTAGTGAGCTGGAAGAGACTGTCCACCTTTCCCCAGTTCACGTTTTCCCAGGCGTGATAGGCCTGGAGATAGGTGATGGTGGCGACAAGTGACCGCAAGCCGCCAAGCGAGGCCGCGAAACCCATTTGGCTGAGGTTTTCACGCAGTCCCAGGCTTAGCGGTGCACTGAGCAGGCCGGCTGCTCGGAAGCGCTGCGTGGCTGCTTCTTCCAGAGGCAGCTTCACAGCGCCGAGTAGGAGTAGCACGGCAAGGGCCTGTAGGTGACGCTTCATCAGAGTTCCTTTTCCACAAACAGCAGATGCGAGACAACGGAATAACCTATGGCATAGGCCGTGGCGATGCCTGCCATGAGGCCGAAGGATGGAAGCGTGACTAACTCGCCATTGATGACGTTATCGACGATGTCGAAGACGGCCATGTCTGGCGTGACAATGGCGAGCAGGGCGGAGAAAAGCATTTTGAACATGCCGCCCTGGCCAGAAAGGAAATAGTCGCGGATCAGCCCCTGGCCGTGTCCGGCGATGGTGATGAGGAAGGAGATAACGATGGTGAAAAGCGTGCTGCTGGCGAAGCAGGAGATCATCAAGGTCAGAGCGGTGATGACTGAGGCTTTGAGGAAAATCGCCACTACGCCGAGGTGGAGATTCCAGGTCAGTCCTTGCTTCCCGACGATGGCTTTGATCTGCGTGATGGCCTCCGGCGTGGCGGTGCCTTCCTGCTGAAGTGCGGCTACGGATTGTGCGAGTACGAGACTCTCTCTCAGCCAGAGCACGGCGCTAAAAGCGATGTCCATCAGAAGCAGTCCGGAGCCGATGAGGATGAGCACTCCGAATAGTTTCCCAAGCAGATATTCGAAGCGCGGGACGGGCTTTGCCAAGATGGTGTAGAGCGTGCGGTCCTCCAGATCACGCGGCAGCAGCAAAGCCGTGGCACAGATGGCGATGACCATGCTGAACAGCTGCAGTGCACCAAAAGAGACGTCCTTTAGCAATTTGAGCTGCTGCTCAGGATTCATCACGGGAAAGGCAAAACCTGCTACCACGACGATGACGCAGAAGACCAGGAGGAAGCCCATGATCTTCATCCGCAGGAGCTGTGTCACCGTGGCGGCGGCCAGGGTCCAGATACGCGGGATGGAGAAGGGGAGTGACATGCGGCTGATGGATTACTTGTCTGCCACTTCGAGGAAGAGTTTTTCAAGTGTTGTGCGCGGGTGACCGGTGCGGACGAGCTTCGCACCGTGGCCTTTGGACGCCACCAGCGCGCGGATCTCGGCGAGTAATTCGGGGGTGGCATCGGATAGCACGAGTTCGGTTTCGTTTTCGACGGCGATGAGGTCATCGAGCCGGCCTTCACGTACCATTTGCCCGTGCCCCATGATGCCCACGCGGTCGCAGACTTCCTGCATCTGCTCCAGCAGGTGGCTGGTGACCAGGACGGTGATGCCCTGCTCTTTGAAGCCGAGAATGAGATCACGAATCTTCCGCGAGCCTGAGGGATCGACACCTGCAGTGGGTTCGTCCAACACGACGAGACGTGGCCGGTGCAGCAGTGCCTGGGCGAGGCCGAGTCTTTGTAGCATTCCTTTGGAGTAGCCAGAGACGCGCCGGTTCGCCGCGTCTTCGAGGCCGGTGATGGCCAGCATCTCTTTCGCGCGGTCTTTGAGTTCAGGGCCCTTCATGCTGCAAAGCCGACCGTAAAAAAGGAGCGTCTCCAGGCCGTTGAGATGCTTGTAGAAATAGGGGTTCTCAGGAAGGAACCCCACATCGCGCCTACTTTCCACCTCGATGCTTGGTTTGCCAAAGACGGATGTATGACCTCTGGTCGGCGTCACTAGGCCAAGGATGGCTTTCATGGTTGTGGACTTTCCACAGCCATTGGGTCCGATGAGTCCATAGACTTCTCCTGTATTCACCTGCAGCGAGAGGTCGCGCACGGCTGTAAAGGGGGCCTGCCCAAGACCTGCCTTGAAAACCTTGGTCAGGTTTTCGACGGTCACGGCAGGGATGGATGAGGCTGGGGCGGACATCGAAGGACAATGAAGGGATGCACGCCCTTCGTGTCAATCCACCGTAGGGTCTGGAGTCAGAATTTAATTCCCGAGGGCTACCTTTTCAGTTTCCGCTTCAGGCGCATCCAAGTGGGGACATCGAGGTCTTCACCGCCATCGGCGAGGACGGGTTCCGTCTTCTGGAAGCGTCCGCGATCCTCTTCGCTGCCGAAGCGGAAGGCGATCTGCGCTTCTTCCTCACTAGTCTTGCCATTGCTGCGTGGGGTGATGATCGGGGCTTCCTCGACGGCGGTTGGCGTGGGATTCCGTGCGACGACGGAGGCCAGCGTGCTGCTGGTGGAGGACGGACGAACGACCGTTTGGCGGATAAAGTCTTCGATGCGCGGCCGCGGTGGTTTTACAGGGGCGGGCGCGGGTTCTGGCTCTGGTTCAGGCTCCGGCTCGGGTGTTCTGGCGGAGATGGGCTCCTCAATGATAATTTCATCTGGGATTGGCTCTTCGAGGATGCCATGCTCATCGTTGTCCTCCGCGTGGTCTGCTGTCTCTAGCAATGCCTCTGGCTCTTCCTCTACCTGATGTGATTTTGATGGAAGGCTGGGTGGCGTAAACTCCTCTGTTCGGAAGAGCAGGTCCATGTCTGGCGTCAACGACGCATTTCGGGCAGGTTTCGCTGAGACTGGTTTCGGTGTCGGGGTGACCGAGTCAATGACAGAGGGCATAGGGCGCTCTTTCTTGGGCATCATCTCAGCAGGTGGTGCGGCGGCGGCCACGGTATTGAGCTGGGCCAGACCGAGGGAGCTGAGCAGGGTGACGCAGACGGAGTCACCAAGCTTCGCATCGACGGCGACGCCAAAGAGGATGTGTGTCTGGTCTGGCACGTTCTTGCCAAGCTGCTTCATGACTGCATCGACTTCGAGAAGTGTGAGAGACTCCCCACCGGCGATATGGACGAGGAGGGTCTTGGTCTGGTGTAGAAGGCGGCCCTGATCGATAAGCGGGGATTTGAGGGCGCGTTTGAGTGCCTCAGGTCCGCGATTCTGGCCCCGTGCCTCGCCAAAGCCGAAGAGGCAACGCCCGTTCGAAGTACTGAGGGCGGCGGTGAGGTCATCAAGCCCCAGTTTGACCAGGCCTGGAGTGGTGAGGATGGTGGATACAGCGCGCAGTGACTGGGCGATGAGCTGGTCAGCCTGGGTGAAGGCTTTCTGGATGCCGTCCTTGGGCAGGGCAAGTTCGCCCATGCGATTGTTTTCAAAGAGGATCAGTGCATCGGCACGCTTTTGGAGCTGGGAAAGTGACTGCTCGGCTTGGTGGATACGGCGTTTGCCTTCAAAGGTGAAAGGCATGGTGGCGGTGAGAAAAACAAGGGCTCCGGTGCCCTTGGCAATCTCGGCGACGACAGGTGCGGCACCTGAGCCTGTGCCTCCTCCGAGTCCGGTGCAGATGAAGACAATGTCATGCCCTTCCACGGCTTCACGGATCTGCTCCCGGGAGAACATAGCTGCTTCACGCCCGAGATCAGGATCACCGCCGGCACCGATTCCGCGCATAAGCTCGATGCCGAGCTGCACTTTATTCGGGGTCATCGTGTGGTTCAGGACTCGGATGTCAGTGTGCATGGACACGAGCTTCGCCTCCACGGTGCGATCCAACGTGATGCGGTCGAGAACATTGCCACCAGCACCGCCGACGCCGACGATGCAGGTTTTCAGCGAGCCCGGCTCGATGGTTTCTTTGAGAGCGTTGCGATCGTATTCGACCATGGCGGTGTAGGAGTGGAGGGTGATGTAACGGCGCTAACGGGGAGGAGAACTGGAAAGAACGTCAGGAAACGACAGACAGGAGGTCGGCCATTTTTCGCCCCAGCTTGCGGAGTGGGGACATGAACGGCTTCTCTTGATCAAGGATCTGGGCATAGCGAATGAGGCCGATGGGCGCGGAGAACTGCGGTTTCTCGAAAGTGGCGGTGACACCACTCACGGGAGCCGAGCCGGCGCGCGTTACTTTCCTTTCAAACACATCCTGTGCCACTACGTCAATTCCTTTTAAGAGACTTGTGCCGCCTGTGAGGTAAATTCCTGCCGCCAATTGGCCGATATGCCCCTCGCAGCGTGTTTTTACCTGCTCCATGATTTCACGAGTTCGAAGGTAGATGACTTCATTCAGGAAAGAGCGCTCCACCTCGGCGATCGTAAAGCCGTTGTCATCCTCGACGCGGACGATATCATCAGGAGGTAGATCTTCGAAGATACAGGAGCCTTCTGTGACTTTCAGCTCCTCTGCCCGGCGATCTGGGATCTGCACGGCCATGGCGATGTCCTGGGTGATGTGATCACCGCCGAGTGGCACACAGCCGGAGGCGGCGATCATGCCGTCTTCATACAAAACAAAGTCTGCCGTGCCTCCGCCAATGTCGATCATCAGGGCCCCCTGGGACTTGGCTTCCCGGTTCAGAACGACCTGCGCGGCTGCGATGCCTGTGAAGACGACGTCTTCGACCTCCAGAGGCACTTCACGAACGCATTTGACGGCGTTTTGGATCCGGCCACGCACGCCGTGGATGATGTGATAGTCCGCTTCCAGCACTCTTCCTTCCCGACCAATGGGGTGGCGCACGCCTTCCATGCCATCGACGATGTATTGCCGGGTGATGCTGTGGAGAAAAACGTTGTCTTGGGGGATGTCGATGTTTCGAGCGATCTCCTTGGCCTCCTCGACGTCGTCTTCTGTTATCTCGGCCTGATCTTCCACCAGGCGCCACGCGCCGCGGCTGTTGATGCTTTTGATATGGCCGCCAGTCACGCCCAGGAAGACGGTGCGGATCATGACATCACTCGGCTCTTCAGCACGGACGAGGGCATCATTGAGGACGGTCTGTACTTTCTGGAAGTCCACGATCTCGCCTTTACGTACGCCGCGTGAGGGCGCAGTTCCGACGCCGAGAATCTTGATGGTGCCGTCCCTTTTTGCCTCGCCGACGACGACACAGATCTTGCTCGTGCCTATCTCGAGGCCTGCGTAGATGGTGCTTTTAGCCATGGGGTTAACGAACGAATGCAGGGGTGACGGGTGCTGCGGACGCGGTCAGGGGCTCCTGTAACCCCTGGAGATTAGGCGGCTCACGGAAGGTGATGGGCATGTTCCTCCGAACGAGCAAATTGAGTGTGTCGATCTTCCACTCCCGATGCTGAGCTTCGATCCAGATTCTATCAAGCCGCTCGAGCTGCTCGCTAAGATCATCCACGCCGAAAAGAACTCGGGTTTTGTCCGATAAGTGAGTGGCCAGAGACCATGGTTTTTCGATATGGATCTCGCGCACTTCAGGTGCGCCATGCTCGCTGCGCTGCTGGAGTTCCTTTAAAAGTGTGAGGGCTGATTTTACCGGCAGTTCCGTGAGTGCAATTCCAGAATGGTTTTGAACCAGTGCCTCATACCGGATGGATGGCAGGCCAGCATAAGCATCGCTCACGAACTCACAGGGGAAGGTCACGCCCTCGGCATCTATGAAGTGTCCTGTCTCCGGTTGGCGGGCGATCATGCCGAGCTTCGGGCACTCAAGCCAGGCGACTGGCTGGCGTTGCTGCACTTCCAGCGTCAGACGGCCCTCGTAGTCACGGGTGATTTTGACGCTTCGCACTTGCGGCAGAGTCATGATACGGCCTTGGATTTCCCGTAGGTTTACCGTCAGCAGGTTCATGCCATGGGTAAGCGCGCTGGTGCGCACAATTTTTTGTGCTGTCACCGGGCCTTCTGTCCTCACGACGACCTGTTTCAGGCTGAATTGCGGATTTTTCAGAAAAGCCTCCCGAATCGTGATCTTCAGCAGACTGCCCAGACAGATGAGGATGATAAGTCCTGTCGCCCATTTGAAACCACGCCGTTTTAGTGCAGCGCGCTCCATGTCTCGGATCTTAGGTGAATCGACCCGCAGATTTACATTGAGCGTCATGCCGCCAACTCTGTGCGGCTTCTTCGGCTGGGCCGAGGGAGCCTTCGGTGCGGGAGCAGTCTTGGACGAAGGAGCGGGCATGTCAGGGCAGACGAGGTCACAGGATGACCTTTAACGTGTCTTAATAAACAATTTCCTCGCCGAACGCTATGATTTTTCTCAAAAAGTGAAGCGAACTCTCTCAAACCCGAAATCTAAAGACTGAATGGCTACGAACCGCTGCGGCTTTTCAGGGCGCGTTAGTGGAGCGAATCATCACCGTTGGCTCGGTCCAGTTCCAGAACTTGGGGTCTAGAAGCTTGGGATAATTGGCAGGATCAGTGGCGAGAGTGTTATGCGGGCCGTCTTTATCTGGTTTCGAACTGCCCTGGAGTTCACCGGACTTCAGAGCTGAGGTGACAGCATCTTGGTTGACGGCCCAGAGGAGGAAAACGTTGTCGTCTGGCCGGCGGAGGAGATGGAGCGTGCCGTTTTCGGTCTTGGCGGTGTCTTTGAGAATGGCAAAGAGGAGCTTCGAGTCAGTCTTGGCACCAGTCTCACGTAGAGCCAGGCTGAAGATCTCAGGCTTTTTTGTTTTGTCTCTCGGTGCGGCTTCTAGGAGTTCCAGCACACCTTGACCATCGTCGCGGGCTCGGAAGGTAAAAAGCTCATCCGCGTCATCGGCGGGATGCCACGAGCCTTCCCACTCAGCAGGCTTTAATTGATGCGCAGCAGCCCCGAAGTCGTCCGCCACATAGGTTTCAGGGCAGGCGCTTAGAAGCGTGACAATGCCGATGGCGGCGGTGAGGCGGAGGAGATGAGTTTTCATGAGTTGGAGACGAGTCGAGGCTCGACGGGTGTTGTGCGACCATGTAAACGATTCTCCATGTGGTGGTCCTACGAAGACGTTCAGGAACAAAAAGAGCGGCTGCAGCGCGAGATCGCGAAGCGGAAGAAGCGTGGTGAGAACTTCGAGCCTCTCGCAGCGCCTGCAGGGCAGAAGAAGCTCTGCACCACCTTTTGGGGACAAGCCTGGTGCAGGAACTTGGAATCGTATCAACAATATGAGAGCCGACTTCCGCGTGGACGCAGCTACCTACGCCAGGGGAATGTTTATAATCTGGTGATAGGGGCAGGAAAACTGGATGCCGTGGTGGCGGGATCAGAGCTGTATGACACGAGCATCTACATCCAGCCACTGCCGCAGCGGCAGTGGAAGCAAATCGTGGAGCAAGGTTCCGGACAGGTCGGGTCGATGCTGGATCTCCTCGCAGGCAAACTTGGCGATGGGTTGATGCGTCTGCTCACCGACCCAAAGGACGGCCTTTTCCCAAAACCAAAGGAGATCCGTTTCAACTGCTCCTGTCCGGATCATGCGGATATGTGCAAGCATGTGTCCGCTGTTTTATATGGCGTCGGTGTATTGCTCGATTCGAAGCCCGAAATGCTCTTCACCCTACGTGGAGTGGATCAGGCAGAGCTTTTGTCGAATGCAAGCAGTGCGGCGATCACCGACCTCTCCTTTAACTCGGGAGATCTTGCCGGTGCTGACATCTCTGCGCTCTTCGGCATTGATCTAACCACTGACGCGATTTTGCCCGTGAGCCAGGAGCCCAAACCCGAGAAGACGGCGCGTCGAAAAAAACCTGCCCCGAAGTCCACCTAAAACTAGGGTGCCAACAACTTTTCGTGCCCGGATTTTGAACCGGCGGTTGGCATTTAAACCCACGGGTCCAGTCAACGAGTTGAAAACTCACTCTGCGGCAGAGTGTTCTGAATCATTCATCTCCACCGACCCATTTCCGCATGAAGTTCCACCTTTGCGTCTCTCTACTGCTCTTTAGCGCCATCGCCTTTGCCGCTGAGCCCAAAACCGTCCGCCTCCTCACCATCGGCAACAGCTTCTCCGCCAACGCGACACACTACCTCGGCGACCTCGCGAAGGCGGGCGGACATCACTTGATCCACAACTCACTGGTCATCGGTGGTGCGTCGTTTCAGGTCCATGCAGACAAGGCGAAGCTCCATGAGGCGCGGCCTGACGACAAAGCTGGTCTCTACACCAGCGGACGCGGTTTGAAGGAGAACCTCATGCTCGACAAGTGGGACTACGTCACCATCCAGCAGGCGAGCATCAAGAGCCACGACTTTGCCACATACCAGCCACATGCAGGCTTTCTGCGGGATCTGATCTCGAAACACGCGCCGCAGGCGAAACTGCTGATTCATCAAACCTGGGCCTATCGTGTCGATGATCCACGATTCTCCGCGAAAGCGCCGAAACCTGGTGAGCCTAAGACGCAAGAGGAGATGTATCGCGGCCTCACGGCTGCCTATGATAAGATTGCCGCTGAACTGAGCGGAAAGGTGATCCCGGTCGGCGATGCGCTTTTCATGGCCGACACGGATGCGACCTGGGGGTATCAAACCGACACTTCCTTTGATCCCAAAACCGCAAAGCAACCCAACTTGCCAAACCAACAGCACTCACTGCATGTCGGCTGGCGTTGGGCGAAGTCGAAAGACGGGAAAAAGACCACGCTCGCCATGGATGGTCATCACGCGAATACGGCGGGTGAGTATCTCGGGGCCTGCGTTTGGTATGAGGTTCTTTTTAAAGAGAGCGCCGTCGGCAACAGCTACCTCCCAAAAGACTTGGATGCTGCCTACGCCCGCTTTTTGCAGGAGACAGCGCACAAGGCTGTTCAAGCGAGAGGGCTGTGAGCAGCGTGGCAAAAACTTGGAAGCTGTGGAGGTCTTCTTCATATTCAACGATTGCTCCCATAGCTGCAGATGGCAGCAAGATCTGGCCACTGCGCAAACTCATCGAAAGAGGCCACCGTCGAAGTGTGGTTCCTTCCGATTGATCTACGAAATTCCGTAGTCCAACACATCATGAAGTCCTTGTTTCTGTTCTTTCTCGCCTGTGTGAGCCTGCTTCCAGCGGCTCCGCTGAAGACCGCGCAAATCCTCGCCGCAGGCAAAGAACCCGTTCGCATTGTTTGCATCGGCGACAGCATCACCGGTGTGTATTACCATAGCGGGGGCTTGCGTGCCTATCCTGAGATGCTGCAAATCGCTCTGCAAAAAATCCATCTGCAGGCCCAGGTCACCGTGCGCAACGCCGGCATCAGCGGCGACACCAGCTCTGGTGGCCTCAAGCGACTGGAGCGTGACGTCCTCGAGCACAAGCCACACCTCGTTACCATCATGTTTGGCATGAACGATCTTGAGCGCACACCCGTTGCCGATTTCCAAAACAACCTCCGCGAAATCATCCGCCGCTGCCGAGCCATCGACGCCGAAGTACTTCTCTGCACGCAAAACTCCATCGTCGAGTCACCGCAGCGCACTGGAGCCAAACTCATCGAATTCACGCAAGCCATCCGCGACATCGCCAAAGCCGAATCGCTCCCCGTCGCCGATTGCTTCGCCGCTTTTGAGGCGGTTCACGCCAAAGACGCACTCGAATGGAATCTGCTCCTCAGCGACCCCATCCATCCAAATATGGCCGGTCACAAACTCTTCGCAGAAACCATCGCGCACACCATCACCGGCCAAAAAACATCACTCGCTGACATCGGCCCGCCATTGCCCGCGCTGCGCCACACGCTTGCCTTCCTCAAAGCTGGCAAGCCCGTCAAAGTGCTCGCCATGCCGCCCTACGACACGCTCATCGCTGCCGCCATTCAGCAGTTCTATCCCAAGGCCGTCATCAATGTCACCTCATGGCCCGTCGAAGGCCAGTCGCTCGCCCAGATCGAAGAATACGCCAAGAAAGTCCGCAGCGTGGCGCAGGACCTTGTGCTCATCGCAGTGCCAGGTTCACTCCCTGTCCAAAAGCCTGAGGCCTTCCACAAAAGCTACTCATGGATCATGAATTGGTCCCTCAGCTTCGGTCCGCAGCAGTGGGATGTCCTCGTCGCACTCCCCTCCGCAGCAAAAACAGCGCCCACCACGAAAGAGCAACAACACATAGCCCTCGCCCGCCGTTTGATCGAAGCTCAAGACCTCCACAGCATCCAAGGCGGTGCCACCTCATTGAACACGCTGCTCACCCAATATCTCAACCCCCAAAACTGATTCTCCATGCGCCAATCCAAAGTGCTCGCCAAGCTCCGCGCTGGCAAAGTCGCCCGCATCTGCTGCACAGGCTCACCCATCGCCTTCTTCCCGGCCATGGCTGCCCACTTTCACTATGATGGCATCTGGCTCGATGGAGAACACCGCGCGTGGGAGGCCCGCGAAATCGAAACCATGCTCGGCCGTCATCACGCCGCCGACATCGACTGCATGTGGCGTCCGCCCACGAAGGAAAAAAACGGCCTCTACCGCCTCCTCGAAGATGGTGCGGCCGGCCTTATGATCCCCCACGTCGGCACTGCTGATGAAGCCCGCGCATTAGTCCAAGCCATCAAATTTCCCCCGCTCGGCGACCGTGGCTTCTGCGGCGGCGGACGCGATGCCGACTACTGGATCGGCAAACCCGACGACTACACTGACGCCGCCAACCGCGAGACCTTCCTCACCGTTCAGATCGAAACCCCCGCCGCCCTCGCCAACGCCGAAGCCATCGCTGCCGTCCCCGGCGTGGACATCCTCTTCCTTGGCCCTGGCGACATGTCCCTGCGCCTCGGTTGCACCCCTGGCGTGAATGATCCCGTCATGATGGACGTGCAGAAGCAAATCGCCGCCGCCTGCAAAAAGCACGGCAAAGCCTGGGGCCGCCCCGTAGGCACCGCCGCCGATGCCAAAACCCTCATCGACCTCGGCGCTCAATTCATCGTCCACGGCAGCGAGTTCGGTGCCGTCCATGCCCACTTTACCGCCTGCGCCGCCGACTTCGACTCCATCCTAGACGAGGTTGCCGGTGCGCCAGCGATTCCTGAGGGAAAGACGTACTGACCTCAGATCAGAACCGAATCTGGAGCACCGGATCAGTCTCACACGCTGCCGCGATCTCGTTGTAGCATGTCAGGCTGAGATTGATCATTTCAGTCATTTTCCCAGTTTTACGAAAGTGCCGGTCTCTTTCCTGATCAAGACCGCCCTCACGAAAGTGGGGTGCGTCGGATGCTGAAAGACGGCTCTATCCGCCGTTATTGAGAGCATGACGCGCCTGCGATTCTTTCCGTTCCTCCTTTCTCTCACCTCTGCCATCGCCCAAAACGATGGCAATGCGGGCAATGACAGCACCGACAAGGTCGTCGCCAAGCCGGTCATGCAATGGAACTTCTCCGATGCCAAAGAGCCCGGCCCGCGTGCGCCGACTTACCCGGGCTTTGCCAAGGAAAACACGGCCATGCACTTCGTCGGCGAGGGTGCAAAGGCGCTGAAGGTCGCGGACAGTGAGGATCTGCGCTTTGGATTGAACGACACGATCACTCTGGAAGCGTGGGTGAAGGTTCCGGGGCTCACTGGCACGCCTTACATCATCGGCAAAGGCCGCCTCGGCACGAAGGAGTTCGGCCAAAACAACCAAAACTACGCATTGCGCCTGCAATCCGGCAAAGCTGGTGCTCAAATCGGCTTCCTCTTCCACAGCGCCGATGTTCCAGGCAAGAAGGGCGACTGGCATCGCTGGTGGTCGAAAGACACGATGCCGATCCAGGGCTGGCATCACATCGCGGTGACCTACACATTTGGTCAGCCAAAGAGCATCAAAGGCTTCATCGACGGTCAGGCCACAGATGGCACCTGGGACATGGGCGGCGCGACCGATCGCGGCCCTGTGACAGATGGCGATGCGCTCATGATCGGCAGCGGCTCCACCCTCGCGTCCTCGCATTCACTCAATGGTTGGCTCGATGAAGTCGCCATCTATCGCGGTGCTATAGATACCGACGCGCTGAAGGCAAAATATCGATTCGTCCCGCCACCACCGCCCATCACGAAGAAGGAGGTACCCGCAGGCCGCGTGCTGGTGCAACTGGCCGAGGAAGGCATGCCGGAGGCGAACGCCTGGCCCAGCGAGCCTCCGAAGGTAGCCGAGACTTATAGCGAGGACGTGTTCGGCTTTTTCGACGTGCCGCAGAAGTATGTCGATACCGGCGTGCGTGGCGAACGACACGTTCCCTTCCTACTTCGTGCTGCGGCTAGTGTGACCTTCCCAAAAGGGAAGCACCGCCTACTGCTTCGCGCCCGTGGGGCGACGAATCTCTACATCGACGGCAAGACGACCCTCAACACACCCTTCCCGCCGAACGACAGCGACGGGCATCACCTTGTGGCCGATCAAAAAGACTATCTCGACCTCGGCCCCGACTTCCGCTTTGTGCCCCCAGGCAATCGCGAATCGTGGTGCGAGTTTGAAGGCACTGGCAAGCCGCAGTTTTTCGTGTTGGAGACGGTGGTTGGCAGTTTCGTAGGCAAAGCGGTCCGCCGCCCCGAACTTGGCGAAACCGTCGTCGCTTGGTCGAAGCAAGGCACGGAGACCTGGCAGCTCGTCACCGCTGGCAAACGCGAAGTGGCCTACAACGACGCCGGCTGGGCCGAATACGAGAAGGAACGCAACGCTCACTACGATGCAGTGAATGCGAAGAAGCGCGCCGAACTCCGCGCGAAGTCCGATCCGTATTGGACTCAGCGCCGCGAGGCTGCGAAAACCTGGCTGGCCAAGGTGGAACCCGTCAAAGTGCCCGAGCTGCCGAAAAACTTCCCCGCCAGCAATGAGATCGACCATTTCATCGCCGCACGCATCGACGGAGTGAAGGCGCAGGACTCGCACAAAGGCAGCATCGACTACTTCAAAGACGTGATGCCCATCCTGGAAGCCAAGTGCAACGAATGCCATCGCGGTGCCAAGGCCAAGGGCGGCCTCCATCTCGACTCGCTCGCCGATGCGCTCAAGGGCGGCAAGTCCGACGGCGCGGCTATTGAACCTGGCAAACCGGATCACAGCTCCATCATCGCCCGCATCACTTCTGATGACGAAGACGAAGTCATGCCGCCCAAAGGCAAGCCATTAACCAAAGACGAGGTCGCCTTGCTCACCACCTGGATCAAAGAAGGTGCCCACTGGCCCGACATCCGTGCCGATCACCTCACGCTCACGCCTTTGACCGACGACTTGACCTTCCTGCGCCGCGTCACCATCGACACCCTCGGCGTCGGGCCGACGCTGGCAGAGATCGAAGCCTTCCAGAAAAACCCCGACCGCAAAGCCGCCATCGACCGCCTGCTCAATGATCCACGCTGGGCTGACAACTGGATAGGCTACTGGCAGGACGTGCTGGCGGAGAATCCGAACATCCTCAACCCCACGCTCAACAACACCGGCCCCTTCCGCTGGTGGCTCTACGAGTCCCTGAAGGACAACAAGCCGATGGATTTCTTCGTCACCGAACTCCTGCGCATGAAGGGCAGCGAGCGCCTCGGCGGACCTGCTGGCTTTGGCACCGCGTCGCAAAACGACGTGCCGATGGCCGCGAAGGGAACCATCGTCAGCACCGCCTTCCTCGGCGTGGAGATGAAGTGCGCCCGCTGCCATGACTCACCCACCGGCAAATCCTTGCAGCAAGACCTCTTCGAACTCGCCGCCATGCTTGGCACGAAGGAAATCGAGGTGCCCAAGACTAGCAGCGTTCCGATGGACAAGATCCACGCTGGTGGTCGCGAACCGCTCATTCAGGTCACACTCATGCCCGGCACCAAAGTGCAGCCCAAATGGCCATTCGCCGAGTTCTGCGATGAAGATACTGGCAAGCTCGCCGAAGATCCGAAGGACAGCCGTGATGTGCTCGCCGCCATGATCACCGCGCCGCAAAACGAGCGCTTCGCTCAAGTCATCGCGAATCGTGTCTGGTCCCGCTTCATGGGGCGAGGCATCGTCGAGCCCGTCGAAGACTGGGAAAAGGGCAAACCTACGCATCCAGAACTGATCAAATGGCTTGGACGCGAATTTGTGCGCGGCGGCTACGATGTGAAAAATCTCGCCCGACTCATTCTGAACAGCCACGCCTATCAGCGCGCTACCGATCCCGAACTAAAACTCACCAGCCCACTTTACACCAGCCCCGCGCCGCGCCGCCTCCAGGCCGAGCAGATCGTGGACTCTTTGTTCGCCGCCACCGGCAAGCCATTTAAAACCGAAGAAGTCTGTCTCGACATCGACAATACTCGCGACCTCAAAAACGCCATCCACCTGGGCAGACCGCACCGTAGTTGGATGCTCACCAGCACCAGTAACGAGCGCGACCGCCCCAGTCTGGCCTTGCCAAGAATTCAGGCTGTCACTGACGTGCTCAGCGCCTTCGGCTGGCGTGGCGCACGGCAGGATCCCATCAGCAAACGCGACGCCGATCCCAATGTCCTCCAGCCCGCGATCCTCAGCAACGGCACGCTTGGCATCTGGCTCTCCCGTTTGAGCGACGACCACGGCATCACCGACATCGCAGTGAAGGCCCAGTCGCTAGATGAACTTATCGACACCCTTTTCTTGAAGCTCCTCACCCGCAAACCAACATCGCAAGAGCGCGAGCTTTACACCCAGCACCTCAGTGCTGGCTTTGAGTCCCGCCATACCAAGACCCAGGCACCGAGCACCCCATCCACACGTCTCCGTGAAAAGTACGTCAGTTGGTCCAACCACCTCGATGCTGAAGCCACCACCGTCCGCATGGCCCAGGAAGCTGCCGCTCGCCAGGGTGAGCCACCCACCGAAAAACTCGACACATCATGGCGCACCCGCATGGAAGATGTCCTCTGGGCCATTCTGAATGCTCCAGAGTGGGCTTTCAGTCCGTAGACATGCCAGGCCAGGATGACTCTTTCATGAATGCTTGCATGGAACCAGACGCACGTCTGGTTCTCAGGCCCTCGTGCTATTTGATTCCAGCCACGCAGCATAGGCTGACTCCGTCATCTCTCCCGCCGCCAGCGCCAGAGTGCGGATGGCGGCTTCGGCTTCCGGGGCGTGAAAGCGCCAGCCGTTGAGTTCGAGAAAGCCGACGCCCAGCATGAAGCCTGTGCGTTTGTTGCCATCAAGGAAGGGATGATTTTTCACCACTTCAGAAGCATAGCTGGCCGCCAGATCCACGAGCGTCGGGTTTCCATAGGCGAACTGGTTCTGAGGTTTTCCCAAAGCAGACTCCAGCAAACCCTCATCGCGGATGCCATGCATGCTGTCGTGATGGTTGATCATGAAATCATGCAAAGCCAGACATTCTTCGCGCCTGATCCATCGTGGATTTTTCATTTTGCCAGTTCGGCTAAAGTATTGCGATACCGCTGGGCTAGATCTTGGAAGACATTCATAGCCTTGGTGAACTCGGGGTCATTGGCTGCCATTTGGTAACCTGAGTTTGTTTCGGTCAGAGAGATGCTGTCCCCCTCCTCTGCGCCAAGGTGTTGGAGCGCTTCTTTGGGAAGCACAATGCCGAGGGAATTGCCGATCTTGCGGAGTTTGAGTTCGAGGACCATGGCCAGAGTGTGGCTACACACGTTATAACGCGCAAACGGCATTTGTTTGCCCGTGGCATCGGGCAAAAAAGAGGCCCAAATCCCTGGTGCAGAGATTTGGGCCACGATGGGAAAAACCGATATAAAGATCAGCCGCCGTAGAAGCTGGCGATCTTTTCGTTCACGGTGCGCAGACGGCGGGCGATGGTCTTGCCCACGCCGATGAGCAGCCAGGCCGCCGGGCGGGGATACTCATTGATGTAGGACTCGAGGCTCTTCGAGTCGATGCGCCAGATCTGGCTAAACTCGACCGCCGTTACCGTGGCACTGGCGGCAGACGGGTCGAGCAGGTTGATTTCGCCCACCGTTTCACC
>JAGKWZ010000179.1 GCA_021151605.1 Verrucomicrobiaceae bacterium | reverse complement strand
ATCCTGGAAGGCACAGACGAGCCCGTCAGTGACCGCAAAATCGCCATCGCCACGGCGAAGAAAATCGGCTTCCCTCTCATCATCAAAGCTGCCTTCGGTGGCGGAGGACGTGGCATGCGTGTTGTGCGTGAGTCGAAGGATTTGGAAAAGCTGCTCGACGAAGCCCAGACGGAAGCTCTGCGCTCCTTTGGTAATGGTGCGGTGTTTTTGGAGAAGTTCGTCGGCAAGGCCAAGCACATCGAAGTGCAGATCCTCGCGGACAAACACGGCACCGTTTTGCACCTGCATGAGCGCGACTGCTCCGTGCAGCGTCGTCATCAAAAGGTGATCGAGCAGGCCCCGAGCTATGGGGTGAAACAGGAGATCATCGACGGCCTCTGCGATGCCGCCGTGAAGCTGGCGAAGGAGGTGAACTACACGCACGCAGGCACCGTCGAGTTCCTCGTCGATCACGAATCGGGCGAGTGGTATTTCATCGAGATGAATCCACGCGTGCAAGTGGAGCACACCGTCACGGAAGAGATCACCGGAATCGACATCGTGCGCAGCCAGATCCTCATCGCGCAGGGTTACAAAATGCACGACGAGCCGCTCGGCCTGCCAGTGCAGGAAAAGATCGAGAAGAGCGGTTTCGCCATCCAGTGCCGCATCACCACGGAAGATCCTGAAAACGGCTTCACGCCTGACTTTGGCAAGATCCTCACCTACCGCAGTGCCGGTGGTTTTGGCATCCGACTCGATGGCGCTCTCGGTGCAACGAACGCCGTCATCACGCCCTATTACGACTCCATGCTCGTGAAGATGACCGTCTTCGCCCGCACCTATCAGCAGGCGCTTGATCGCATGGATCGCGGTCTGCGCGAGTTCCGTATTCGCGGTGTGAAGACAAACATTCCGTTCCTCATGAACGTGGTGCATCATGAAGAATTCAAGACCGGTCAGGCCACGACTCGCTTCATCGATAACAACCCCGACTTGCTCAAGTTCGTCGCCCGCAAAGACCGCGCCTCGAAGCTGCTGAACTACCTCGCTGACACCATCGTCAACGGCAATCCCTTCGCCAAAGGTCACAAGCAGGACAAAGCCTTCATCACGCCGCCCATCCCGAAATGGGATCACCGTGCACCGCTGGTGAAAGGCACCAAGAATCTCCTCACCGAGATGGGACCCGAGAAGTTCTGCAAAGACTGGGTCGCCAAGCAGAAAAAGCTGCTCATCACCGACACCACCATGCGCGATGCCCACCAGTCGCTGCTGGCCACTCGCATGAGGACCTTCGACATGCTCGCCGTGGCAGATGCCGTGGCGCATCGCACGCCGGACCTGTTCTCTTTGGAAATGTGGGGTGGTGCCACCTTCGACGTGACCATGCGTTTCCTCCGCGAAGATCCCTGGGCTCGTCTGCGCGACATCCGCGCCAAGGTGCCGAACATTCTTTTGCAGATGCTCTTCCGTGGCAGCAATGCCGTGGGTTACACCAACTACCCCGACAACGTGGTGAAGGGCTTCATCAAACATTCGGCTGAGAATGGGATGGACATCTTCCGCATCTTTGACTCGCTGAACTACCTGCCAAACCTCACCGCCGCCATGCAGGCCGTGCGTGAAGATACGAAGTCCATCTGCGAAGGCACGCTCTGCTACACCGGCGACATCCTCGATCCAAAGCGCGACAAGTATGACCTCAAATACTACGTCCGCCTCGCCAAGGAGCTGGAGAAGATGGGAGCCCACATGCTCTGCATCAAAGACATGGCAGGCCTCGTGCGTCCGTATGCCGCGAAGAAGCTCGTCAAAGCTCTGAAGGACGAAGTCGGCATCCCGATTCATTTCCACACCCATGACACCAGCGGACTGAATGCCGCCAGCTACCTTGAGGCTGCGATTGCAGGAGTCGATGTCGTCGATGCCGCCATCGGATCCATGTCCGGTGGCACCAGCCAGCCGAACTTGAACTCCATCGTCGCGGCCATGCAGAACACGCCGCGTGATACCGGACTCGATGTGGAAGCCCTGCAAGAATTCAGCGACTACTGGGCTGCTGTCCGCGCCTATTATAAGCCCTTCGATACCGCTGAGCCCTATGGCACCGCCGAAGTCTATCTCCACGAGATGCCCGGCGGCCAATACACGAACCTCAAAGAGCAAGCCATCGGCATGGGCCTCGGACCACGCTGGCCTGAGATCGCTCATGCTTATGCCGAGGTGAACCAGCTCTGTGGTGACATCGTCAAAGTCACGCCTTCCTCCAAAGTCGTCGGCGACCTCGCCATCGAGTGCGTCGCCCGTGGTGTGAAGCCCAGCGATGTCTTCCAACTCACCGGCACCAAGTGGAGCAAGGACGTCACCAGCATGTTCGAAGGCTGGCTTGGCGAACCTTTCTACGGCATGGAGCCCGCCAAGGCCGCCGACAGCCGCAAGAAATGGAACGCCCTCGCTGACGCAATCGTTGGTAAGAATGGCAAGCGCATCAAAGGTCGCCCCGGCACCCATGCTGCCAAGATCAACCTCGCCGATGTCCGCGCCGAGCTTGAAGGCAAGCTCAAGAAGAAGCCCACCGAAGATGATGTCTGGAGCTACCTCATGTATCCCGATGTCTTCCTGAAGTTCGCCGACTTCCGCAAGACCTATGGCGATGTCGCCGCCCTGCCCACACCGGCCTATTATTATGGCCTGCGTGACAAGGAGGAGATCCACATCAGTCTTGAAGAAGGCAAGACCCTCTTCGTCCGCCTGCTGAACATGACCGAGCCCGACGCCGCCGGTCAGCAGACCGCCATCTTCGAGCTGAACGGCTACCCACGCCACACCACCGTCACGAACAAAGCCCTCGCCGTAAACACCGTCAGCAAAGTCAAAGCCGACCCTGCCGATCCAACTCAAGTCGGTGCCCCCATGCCCGGCATGGTCGCCAGCATCGCCGTCACCGTCGGCCAAAAAGTGAAGGAAGGCGAAACCCTCGTGACCCTAGAGGCCATGAAAATGTTCGCCGCCATCAGCGCCCCGACATCAGGCACCGTCAGCGAGATCCTCGTGAAGATCAGCGAAAGCGTCGAGAGCAAGGATCTGTTGGTGAGGCTGGTGAAGTGAAGGAACGGAAATGATTTAGTGTGGGCTAGTTCAATTGCAAAAAGTGAAACTGCTGTATTTAAAATGATGCAGCAGTTTCGATCTTTTGATGCAGTTCCATGAGCCTACTCTTGGACTCAGAATACCAATCCCCCCACCCTTGGTAGAACTCTCTTAGTTCTGTTCTTCCGGAGTATTCGACGCCCTGGTCAATGAATCCCAGTTTCTTTAGAATGGATTCGGGATCGGGTGCTGTGCTTGATTCCGATCTGATGCTGCCAGTGAAGTAGATACGGAACCACCAGTCAGCAGACCTTTTGGGGAGAAGTGATTTTAGCATTTCGCCAACAGTAACATGATCTTCAGAACCTGTTCCGATCGAGTCATATACTTGAGGTCGGCTTACCTTGAGAAGACTCATCAGAACTACACCCGTGCTTATGCACCAGTATAACTTCCCGCGGCGCTCCTCGTCGCCTGAGGCCACATGGCCAATAATTCTGAAGCTTTCTTGAAGTTGTCTTGGGGTCATTCGCAGTCCCGCAGCCAATTCTTTGATTCGTTTTGCGACGCTTTCGGTTTGAATCAAGCTTACTCGCTTTCCAACGATTTCTATGAATCGCTCAACATAAAAATTGCTCAGCTTTTCGTATCCTTCGGTCGTTATTGCGGGAAGTTTGAACGTACGCTGAACAAACTTGCGAAGGTATTCTGGGAAAGCCAGTTCGTGGCCGAAAAGTGATTTCGCAGACGACTGAAGGTGGTCATAGTCGATAGAGAGCACGAAAACGAGTCCATGGATGTCGAAGACATGTTTGATGGTCTCGAGGTAGCTGATCGCATAATCGGGCCTGCATCGATCTAGTTCATCCACCATGATAAATGCCTTGGGAGAGTCGCCGCCAAATGCCTTTTTTAGCGCCTCCTTGAGCCGGTCATACGCATCGCATCGCTCTTCGAACAGCTTCAGAAAATCGACCTTCTGGTAGCGGTCTAGTTTCTTCTTTTTTGCGTATTCTCCTGCTTTGATTGGATCGACTCCGACTTTGGAACTGATATCGTTTGCGATCGAGATCGCAAAATTTCCAAAATCTGCCGCAGCTTCACGCACAGCAGCCATTTTCCCTTCATCAGCTTGTGGGATGGCTTTTATAAGTTTTGCCAGAATGGCGAAAAGTGGGTCTTCGCAGTAATCGAGTTCCCATGCGTTCAGGATGACGGCCTCTGGTGTATCGGGTTTCACAATTCGTCTTCTGTCCAAGTCATTCCTCCACATCCGCAGGAAGGTCGATTTTCCCGTTCCAAATGGAGATGTGAGCGCGACAACGAGGCTGCCTTCCGCGAAATCGTGATCAATCATCGCAAATTGTTCCAATTTCTCGCAGAACGACTTCAATGCGAGTTTATCATGATCAAAGGTGTTTGGAGAAAGCATTGCGGATTCATAGGCGTGGTGACTCTCGTGTCTAGCCAAGCCCAACGGGCTTTCGTCATGCAGCCCAGGGGTGCCTAGCCTTGGCGAGGGCTACCCTGGGACTCGAACAGCCCGCGCGCCCATTCGCCGCAGCCGCCCACGGAGCGCGGAATTTATTCCGCAGCAGGTCGATGACACCTGACGCCTGAACGAGAACTTCCGGTGCGGATGATTTCTTGCTAACTTCCCGGTCAGAGTGCGTACTGGCAGGCCCGATTTTATCCCAGCCATGCGCCTGCCCTCACTTTTCGCCTCGCTTTTCCTCGCCACGAGCCTTTCCGCCGCGCCTCAGTGGCTCTGGCTTTCTAAAGACGGCAACAAGAACAACGCGGTCACTTTCCGCCACAGCTTCGAGATCCCGGCGAACGCCCACTTTGCCACCCTGGAAGTGACCTGCGACAATGGCGCGGATGCTCTGATCAATGGCAAGAAGGTGCTGACTAATCCCGATTGGATGGAGCCGACGAAGGCGGACATCAGCAAGGAGATCAAGCGCGGGGAGAAGAACGAGATCATCATCAACGCACGCAACAAAGGCGGCGCTGCGGCCATGATCGCGAGGCTGAAGGTGAAGCTGGCGAACGGCACGGAAAAAGTGCTGGTGGAGACCAGCGGCAAGTGGGAGGCCACCACAACAGGCAAAGAGGAATGGAAACCCGCGACGGTGGTCAGCGAATACGGCAAAGGCAAAGGCCCCTGGGGGCTCGCGCTCGATGGCAAACCCGGCGGTGGAGGTAACAGCGGCCCGGCGGAAACCATCCCAGCGGCAGAAGTCGGCGTGGCGAAGGGCTTCAAAGTCGAAAAGCTCTACAACGTGCCGAAGGACCAGGAAGGCTCCTGGGTGGCGCTCACCGTCGATCACAAAGGCCGCCTCATCGCCTGTGACCAATACGGCAGCATCTACCGCATGACCGTCCCCGCTTTGGGCAAAACCGAGCAGCTCAAGCCCGAGAAGCTCGCCGTCGAAATGGGCAAGGCTCACGGCCTGCTTTATGCCTTCGACAGCCTCTACGTCATGGTGAACGAGAACGGCAAGGACAACGGCCTCTTCCGCATCCAGGACACCAATGGCGACGACCAATACGACAAGACCACCAAGCTGCACACCATGGCCGGCGGTGGCGAGCACGGGCTGCACAGCATGATCGTCAGCCCGAACAGTAAGCGCATCTACTTCAACTGCGGCAACCACACGAAGCTGCCCGAAGGCCTGGAGAAAAGCCGTGCCGCCAAGATCTGGAACGAGGACCACATCGTCCCACGTCTCTGGGATGCCAACGGTCACGCACGCGGCCTGCTCGCACCTGGCGGTTATGTTTGTAGCATGAACCCAGACGGCAGCGACTTGGAGCTCTTCTGCTACGGCTTCCGCAATGAGTTCGACATCTGCTTCGATCTCGGCGGCGAGCTTTTCACCTATGACGCCGACATGGAGTGGGACATCGGCAGCCCATGGTATCGCCCAACACGCGTGAATCATTGCGTGAGCGGTGCCGACTACGGCTGGCGCAGTGGCAGCGGCAAGTGGCCCAACTACTACCCCGACAGCCTGCCCACCACGCTCGACATCGGCCCTGGCAGCCCCACCGGCGTCGTCAGCGGCAAAGGTGCGAAATTCCCCGCCAAGTATCAGCGCGCCATCTTCATCAACGACTGGACCTACGGCACCATGTGGGCCGTCCACCTCCAGCCCAAAGGTGCGAGCTACATCGCTGAGAAGGAAGAGTTCGTCTTTGGCAAACCCCTGCCGCTCACCGATGTCGTCATCCATCCGCAGGACGGGGCGATGTACTTCGCCGTCGGTGGTCGCAAGACCCAGTCGGGTGTCTATCGCGTGACCTATGCCAGTGATGAATCCACCGCCCCAGCCGAGGCCGTGCCGCTGGATGAAGAATTCCGCATGAGAGCCGCCATCGAGGAGCTGCACAAAGACGGAGCCGACGCCCAGAAGACACTCGCCGCAGCCTGGCCTTACCTCAGCCACAGCGACCGCAACGTCCGTTATGCCGCCCGCGTCGCCATCGAGCGCCTGCCTGTGGAAGTCTGGAAAGACAAAGCTCTGAGCGAAACCCACCCCGTCGCTTTGATCGAAGGCATCATCGCCCTGGCCCGCGTCAGTGGAGCCAAAGGCAGCTACGAAGGCGGCAAACCTGCCGCCAAGCCCACCGGCACCTCCAGTGAACCCATCGGCAAGGTCTCCCCTGAGAACATCGAGCTGCAAAACGCCATGCTTAAAGCCCTGGCCCGTCTCGAAGGTCAGCAGCTCTCCATCGACCAATCCCTCGCCTCCCTCCGTGCTCTTCAGCTCATCCTCATCCGCCTTGGCAAACCCGACGCTGATGTCTGCGCCGCCATCGCCGAGAAGCTGGATGCCGTGTATCCCACCGAGGACGCCATGATCAATCGCGAGCTTTGCCAGATCCTCGTCGCTATTGATTCCACGAAGGTCGTCTCCCAGACACTCGGCCTCATGGCCACGGCCAAAGATGACTTCCAGGAAGTCGCCACCGATGCCGTTTTGAGCCGTAACGATGGCTACGCCAATGCCGCCCGCGCCGCCGCTGGCAGCCGCCCGAATGCCCAGCAGATCAGCTACATGTATGCCCTGCGCAACGCCACCGCTGGCTGGACGCCCGACAGCCGGAAGACCTTCTTCTCCTGGTTCACCCGCGCCCGCACCTGGAAGGGCGGCAACAGCTTCAAAGGCTTCATCGAAAACATCCGCAAAGACGCCATGGCCACCTTTGTGCCGCAGGCGGAACTCGCCGAACTCGAAGCGCTCGGCACCAAGACCGAAAGCGTGAACATCCCCAACTACGTCGCCCCGAAAGGCCCCGGCAAAAACTGGAGTGTCGATGAAGTCGTCGCACTCACCAGCGGCGGGCTCAAAGGCCGCGACTTCGCCAATGGCGAGGCCATGTATCGCAGCACCATGTGCGCCACCTGCCACCGCTTCAATGGCGACGGCGGCAGCATCGGCCCCGACCTCACCGGCGCAGGCAACCGCTACACCCTGCGCGACCTCATGGAGAACATCGTCGATCCGAGCAAGGTCATCTCCGACCAATACGACAGCCACCAGATCACCAAAAAGGACGGCAGCACCATCCTCGGCCGCATCGTCGTCGAAGAGAACGGCAAGGTCTTCGTCATGACCAACCCCTTCGCCCCGAACGACCAGATGGCCATCAACGAGGGCGACATCGCCAAGAAGGAGACCCGCAAGATCTCCATGATGCCCCCCGGCATGATCAACGCCCTGAACCAGGACGAACTCCTCGACCTCATCGCCTACCTCGTCAGCGGCGGGAATGCCAAGGATAAGGCCTTCGCGAAGTGAGTTCGTAGTTCGGGCTTCAGCCCGTTCTTAGTGCTCGCCAACCAACCTGTACGCGATGCGAGTTTCGACAAAAGAGTGGGGACAGGAGAATCCCAAAGCCATTCTTCTGTCCCCACTCCTTTGTCGATGAATTGAACCAGGCTGGAGCCGCTTTGTGATGGCACAGCGACTCCGGTTGCTGCTGGCGATTACTCAGGTCCTAACGAACTCGTGGCACGCGCGCTCTACGCCTACCGCGACCGAGTCGAGCTGGATCGCATCAAACTTCAACGCCTACGTCGTGACATCCAGGTCGGCATCGACCAGCTTGATCGTGGTGAATACGTGAGCGACTTCGATGTGGAGCTTTTTCTGGCTGAGCGGAGGTCGCAAAGCAAAGAAACCTCCCTGACCGCGTGAACCAGGTTATTCGACATCGAAGCGGAAATCTTCAGGCATAGCGGAGAGCGAGGTAGGTTCCCCAGAACTCCCTCAGAGCTCGGAGCACCTCCTTTGGCAGGTTTTTCCCACCCATGATCTCGACCGAAACGAATTCCGTGGTCGCACTGGCATTTCCATATTCGCCCTCTAACCTCCGCGCTCCAGTTCTCAGTTCTCCGCGTCTCTCCTCTCAAAGTCTCCTTCCAATGACCCGCGTCCGCTTCGCTCCCTCCCCCACCGGTGACCTCCATGTCGGCGGTGCCCGCACGGCTCTTTTCAACTGGCTCTACGCCCGCAAGACTAGCGGCACCTTCATCCTCCGTGTGGAAGACACCGATGGCGCGCGCAACACCGCCCAGGCCTCCGAAGGCATCGTTAAGGGCCTCCGCTGGCTCGGGCTGGACTGGGATGAAGGCCCCGATGCCGGTGGCGACTGCGGTCCTTATTACCAAAGCCAGCGCAAAGACATCTACGACGCCTACCTCGCCAAGCTCGAAGCGGCTGGTCGTGTCTATACCGAGGAAGGTGGTGCCGTGCGTTTCAAATTCAGCCGCACCGCCATCACTGTGCATGACCTAGTTTGTGGCGATGTCACCTTCGCCCCCACCGAGGAGCCGGACATGACCATCCGCCGCCCGGATGGGAGCTACATCTTCCACTTCGTCAACGTCGTCGATGACATCGAAATGAAGATGACCCACGTCTTCCGTGGCGAAGATCACCTCTCCAATACCTGGAAGCACATCGACCTCTTCCACGCCTTTGGTGCCACCGCGCCTCTCTATGCCCACATCCCTCTCATCCTGAATCCTGATGGCAGCAAGATGAGCAAGCGCGATGCCGGCAGCGCCATCGAGCACAGCTACATGAACGAAGGTTTCCTCCCAGACGCCGTATTCAATTACCTCTGCACCCTCGGTTGGACCCCGCGTGCGGAAAAGGAAGTGCTCAGCCGCGACGAACTCGTCCCCCTCTTCGACCCCGCCGAGATCCACAGCGGCAATGCCAAGTTCGACCTGCACAAGTGCCAGTGGTTTAACGCGCAGTATCTCCGCGCCCTTAGCCCCGAGGCCCTCTTCGCCGCTGCGCGTCCGTTCATTGAGGCCAAAGGATACACCATCACCGACGAAGCCGCCGCCACCGCCGCCGTCTTCAGCGTGAAGGAAAAAGTTAGCCTCCTGAACGAGATCCCCGCTTGGGTGCATTACTTCTTCCGCGAGGACTACCCCTTCGAGGCCGACGTCACCGAGAAACTGAAGTCCAAGCCCGAAAACACCGCTCTGCTCCGCGCCGCCGCCGCCTCCTTTGCCACCCTGAGCGAGTGGACCGAAGCCAGCGTGCAAAGCGGTGTCGATGAAGCCGCCAAGGCCAACAGCGTGAAGCCCGGTGCCCTCATGCCCCTTCTCCGCGCCGCCCTCAGCGGTCAGTCACGCGGCCCCGGCGTCACTACCATCGCCCACCTCGTCGGCAAAGACAGCACGCTGCGCCGGATCGAGCGGACTTTGTCCGAACTAAGTGCGTAGCCAGGGGCAGGTAGGCGGCGCGTGAGAGATCATCGTCGTGCGGAGGGCGTATCATGATATGTGAGCCGCCTTTCCGCCGAGGATACATAGTGGACGGGGCCGTTAGTGCTTCCAAATTTGGCTTCGGCCTGCCATCACACCATCATGGGGTCTTTGCCCCATAGGCAAGCGGGTATCACCGCATGTAGGGGACGCAGGATCAAACTCGCTTATTCCATGCCTCAAGCCATGTCGGTCGCTGTTGCGATGATGACCATGGTTTCCTGTGTCGTAAAAGGGCCGCGCGAAATGGCGGCGGATGCCGTCGTGGTGCCTGCTAGGTGGCAGCAGGGTGCGTCTTCGTCGAAACCGCTCGATGTGGCGCTTTGGTGGCGGCGGTTTCGTGATCCGGTGTTGAATGAACTGATCGCGGAAGCGCTGAAGGCGAGTCCGACGGTGCGCTCGGCGCTGGAGAAGGTGACAGAGTATCGTGCGCGGCGTGGGGTGGAGTCGGCGAACTTGTTTCCATCGCTGGTGGCGAATCAATCGGGGCGTGCCGCACGCACGAAGAGCGTTATTACGGACATCATAACGACGAGCGAGAGCTACAAGGCGTCATTTGATGTGAGCTGGCAGGTGGATTTGTTTGGGAAGCAGTATCAGACGCTCAAAGCGGCCACGGCGGACCTCGAGCAGATCGGCGAGAACTTTTACGGAGCGCAGGTCACGCTCGCGGCGGATGTGGCGACGGCGTATGTTGCGCTGCGTTCGGCGGAGGCGCAGTTGAGCGTGGTGCAGCGCAGTCTCGGCACGCGGGGCGAGACGGTGCAGCTCACGCAATGGCGCGAGCAGGCGGGCACGGGCGATGCGCTCGACACGCAGCGCTCCATCAGCACGCTGGAGCAGGCACGGGCCTCCATGCCTGCGCTACAACTCAGCGTCGTGCAGAGCAAAAACCTGCTCGCGCTGCTCTCGGG
>JAGKWZ010000178.1 GCA_021151605.1 Verrucomicrobiaceae bacterium | reverse complement strand
CCCCTGGCCTGCCCGGTGGCCCCTCCACCAGCCTGGAAACAAAGTCATCGCCCGTGGCAGAGGCATCCAGACCCACCACCGCCGCAGATGGGCTGGAAGCATCCGGCACACCATTGCCATAAATCAGGGTCAGAGCGCCCGCTGAAATCACATCCCCATCCGCCAGCTGGGCCTGAATCACTGGCTGACCATTCACCAGCAGAGGCAACTCGGCCTGCAGCGCCCGGATCGCGTGCCCGTCCCCACTGCCCACCAGCTCGAAATGCAGAGGCGCCAGCCCATGAACCCCCGCAAAAACCACATCAGCACTCGTATCGCCCCCCACCCTCACCACCCGCTTTTGCAGGGTCGTGGCGAGGCCGCTTTCGGCGACGAGACAGGCAGTCATGCCCCTAATTTAGCCCTCAGTTCCCTTCCCCCGCAAACAAGAATCCACCCTTACAAATGGAACAGGTTTCCAACCTGTTGGCTCCCGCCGTCAAAGCCCCAAACCCTCACTCCGCCGTAGCTTGGCTCTCCAGAGCCGAGTTTTGGAATCTCCCGACCTTCGAAGACTCGCCTTTGGAAAGGCAAGCTGCGTCTCCAAGTCTCCGTGCGCAGCAAGGCCCCCTCCTCGGCTATTGCTGCTTCCAAACTTCAGAAGCTAAAGGAAGCTCATTCAGCTGCTCACGGACTTCACGCCAGCTTGGATAGTGTTGATCCAGAAGTGCTAAGAACCGCTCATTGTGCGTCGGCTCCAGGAGATGGGCCATCTCATGAACAATGACGTATTCCAGAAGCTTCTTGGGTTTTTTCGCAAGTTCACTGTTGAGGCGGATATGCTTCGCGCGGTGGTTGCAGCTTCCCCATTTGGTTTTCATGCGCTGCACAAAGACTTTGGAGACCGAGACTCCGATGTTCTTCTCCCACTTTGAAACCAACGGAGGCAAGGCCTTCTTTAGCTCGTCGCGATACCAGTGCTCCATGATCGTCTCGCGCTTTGCCGCAGACGTTCCAGGACGAACATGAAGTTTGATCCGATTGCCGGAGACATCCATTCGAGGGGGGGCATCCTCCTCGATGACCGATAGCAAGTATCGTCGTCCCCAGACATAGTGGCTTTCTCTTTCGACGTAGTCGCGGGGGGATTCGCGGACCTGTTCGCGCTGTTTCTTCTGCTGCTGCTTGATCCAGCCGAGCTTGGTGATGGCAAAAACCCGAATGGCTTCCGTCTTCATCCGCAAGGGCGCTGAGATGGTCACTCTCCCCGTGGGTGGATGGACGCTGAGATGCAGGTTCTTGATGTCCTTCTGCACGACATCGACCACTACCTCGCCGAGTTGGAGTTGCGAGATCATCAGTATTCCTTCTGAGCCACGAGAATGAGGAAGATCCGCTCGACTCCCCCCTTGTCCTCGTTCAACAAATTCATGAGCGCGGCCTTGATGATGTTCTCGCGGGACTTCACTCCTCGCCACCCCGCCGGGCGCACCTGTTTGACCACTGCATCGATCTGCAAGGCAAGGTTCAGGGCGATCTCGGCATCATCGCCATACGTGGCCGCTTCATCTTTCATCACATTCCCATCTTCACCGCCAGCCTTTGGGAGAAGGTTATCGTAAAGCGCACGCTTGCCCGGCGTGTCCAGCTTGGGCGATGCCTTGGAATCCGCTCCCGTGTGAACCTGCTTGGCCAACTCGGCGATCTGCTTGAGGAACTGCTCGTAACTAATCCGCTTCGCCCGCAGGTCGGCAATGATCTCCTTCAGCAGCTCCGACATCTTTTCATAGAAGGCCGGGTTGTTGAGTTGCTCTTGCACGATCTTGCTGCGGACATTGTTTGCGATGGTTTCCGCCACTGCGGAGGGATTGTTTTTGATCCCTTCGGGCATTCCGGCAATGGCATCGGCCATCCCGCTTTTCACGATGACCTCCAGCAGACCGATCTCGTCAAAGTGCGACGTCTTCTTCGGTTCCTTGGCTTCGATGTAGGTATCAATCAGGTGGCGCATGTCGGCCTCGTAGGCTTTGAGGTCGATGGTCTCGCCGCTGGCCTGCCGGATGATCTCCCGCAGCTTGATGTAGCGTTCCACGTCGCCCTTGATCCGCTCAGCCTGTCCCGTGGTGTAGCCGGCCAGGGGCAGGTCGTCGGCGATGTTGGCGTAGGCTCGCAGCATGGCGGCCGTGCCTTTGTAGAGGGCGGCACGTTGCGGCTCGTGTTCCTTGAGATCGTCCTCGACCTCGGTGTTGCCGCAGAAGTAGTGGATGTGCTCCAGCTCCCCCTTCGGTGGCTCGACGGATTCGCAAAGCATCGCCATTGTTTCGAGGGCAGCCTCCAGCCGTTCGCGCCCTTTCTTGAGGCGGTCCTGCATCAGGATTTCGGACGAAGCACCGGGCGCGGAATCATCCAGCTCGGAGCTATAGACCTGGAGCGCTCCGGTGCCCTTCTCGTTGATGAGCTTCTTAAAGAGGTCCTTGTAGTCCACGATGTAGCCGAAGCTCTTGTCCTCGCCATCGAGCCGGTTGGTGCGGCAGATCGCTTGGAATAGGCCGTGGTCCTGCATGGACTTGTCGATGTAGAGATAGGTGCAGCTTGGCGCGTCAAAGCCGGTGAGCAGTTTGTCCACCACGATGAGCAGGCGCATCTTCGCGGGGTCCTTGATGAACTGTTTTTTGGCGTTGTCCTCGTAAGTCTCGGTCTTCGACTTGTTCGGAGCAGGTTCCACATCCTTCAGCAGCGAGGTGTAGGCGTTGAAGATGAACTGCTTCTCCGTCTCCGTATTCTCGCCGGTTTCCTCCAGCGTCACGTCTTTAGCCTGCGGGTTGTAGGAGGTCACCACGGCACAGCGGCCTTTGAAGACGGTCTTCTGGAACAGCTCGTAATACTTCACCGCCTCGTAGATGCTGGATGCCACGAGGATGGCATTGCCACGTTGGCTGGCGAGCCGCGGCTTCACGCCAAAGTCGAAGACGATGTCCTCCACCACACGCTCCATGCGGGAGCGGGAGCTGAGCACCTTCTGCATCGTGCCCCACTGCTCCCGCAGAGCTTGCTTCTGCCAGTCATTGAGTCCCTTCGTCTTCGCATCAAACCACGCGTCGATCTTCTCCTGCGAGCCGAGCTGCTGCTCGATGTCACGGGATTCGTACACCAGGTCGAGCACCACACCGTCAGATACCGCTTCGCCGAACTTATAGGTATGGATGTAGCTGCCAAAGACCTCCAAACTTGTCGCCTTGTCCTCTTTGAGCAAAGGCGTGCCGGTGAAGCCAATGAAGACCGCGCCGGGCAGCAGGGCGGCCATGGTTTTGTGTAGCTTGCCACTCTGGGTGCGGTGGCACTCATCCACAAAGATGAAGAGTTCGCCCACTGCCATCGGCGGCTGAGCTTTGAGTTCTTCGAGGAAGGCGTCAAACTCCGCGCCCTTGAGTCCCTTCTTGCCAAATTTATGCACCAGTGTGCAAAGCAGACGCGGATTGGCCTGGCCTAGCTTCGCCATGAGGTCCTGGCCACTCTTGGCCCGGCAGTCATCTGGATTGCCCACCTGGCCGGCCTCGTGCAGCACGCGGGCGATCTGTTTGTCCAGCTCATCGCGGTCCGTCACGATCAGCACGCGGGCCTTCGGCTTGTTTTCGAGGATCCACTTGGCCAGCAGCACCATCACGATGCTCTTTCCGCTGCCCTGCGTGTGCCAGATGATGCCGCCCTTGTAGGCTTCCACATGCTTCTGGGTGGCCTTGATGCCGAAGTATTGATGCACGCGCGGCAGCTTCTTCACCCCGCCGTCAAAAAGCACAAAGTCATGGATCAGCTCCAGCAGACGCTTCTTCTCGCACATCTTGAGGAGGTATTTGTCCAGCTTGAAGCGGCTGTTGTCCTCCTCGTGCTCCTTCCAGGTGAGGAAATACTTCTCTCCGGTCTCAATGGTGCCGTAGCGCAGACCTTCCGAGTCATTCCCGGCAAAGACGATCTGCACCGTGCTGAAAAACCACTCGTTGAACTGCTTTTGCTGATTGGAGAGCAGTTGGCGGATGCCGTCGCTCAGGGACACATGGCTGCCTTTCAGCTCGATCACCCCGATGGCGATGCCATTGAGGTAAAGCACGAGATCAGGGCGGCGCTCATGTCCGCCTTTCAGTGTCACCTCCTCCGCGATGGCGAAGTCATTCAGCTCCGGGTGCTCCCAGTCGATGAGCTTCACGGTTTCCGTCACTTTGCCCGCTTCGACCTTCACCGGCACGCCGTAGCGCAGCAGGGCATAGACCTTCTGGTTATTGGCATAAAGGCCACGCGTCAGGTTGTCCGCCTCGGTGCGCAGCAGGTAGATCGCCCGGCTGATCTGCTCCAGAGTGTGGCCTGCCTTTTTGAGCCAGCTCGCCAACAGCACGTCGTCGATGTTGCTGTTGGCCCGGTCGCTCCAGTCGCCGAGGTAGCGATACTTCAGCTCATCGCGAAAGAGGGCGATGACGCGGTTCTGAGTATGGCGTTCGGGTTTGCCGATCATGACAAAGTGTGGAGCGTTCCGGACTTCACGCGGATCGGCGGCTCGATCTGCTTCACAACCTCCTTGCGGCCGTCGGGATACACCCGGACCACAAACCCGCCTTCGGACTGCAAGACACTCTCCCCGGAGTCCAGCACCTGCTCACGCGCAGCGTCAAACGCCTGCCCAGAGACGGCGGGAAGCTGACTTTCGAGGACTTGAAGATCGGCGTCAGACATGGCGCGAGTGTAGTAGGTCTTCGTTGCTAGATCAACCGCGTCCTCCCCATCAAGCAGCAGGCGCATCCAGCGGCACCGCGCCTTTGCAGTCCGGGTAGCCGGTGCAGCCCCAGAACTGGCTGCCTTGGTTCTTCCCCTGCCGCGCCGTGCGCAGCGTCATGAGCTTCCCGCACTGCGGGCACTTAGGGAAATGCTGATCCGTCCGATCTGTCTGATCCGTCGGATCGGACCGTTCTTTTCTTCGAAAGGCCAGCCGCGCTGCCGCCAGTTGCTCGGAGTAGCCGCCGCCTTCGATGAATTCCTGCTCCAGGCCCGCGAGTTGCTGGTCCAGCAGGTAGTTTGCCTGGTGGATCAGGCAGATCAGCGTGTTCGCCACCACCATGGCGCTTTCGTGCTCCAGCCAGGGCGCATACAGCGCATAACGCGCCCGGTCCCCCGCATCCTCCGGATCCGACAGATCCGTCCGATTCGACGGATCAGACCGATCTGTCGGATCTTTCCGGGCACCGATCTTCCGCCCCAGGGCACGCACGGCGCTGGCTTCGGCGCTTTCTTTCGGCCACAGCGGCAGCTTGCGGTGGCGCAGGTAGTCCTGGCAGTCCAGCAGCAGTTCCTCCAAGCTGGCGCGGGCCCAGTTGGTGAGCTCCAGCTCCGATTTGCTGCTTACCGCCCCGGCGCGGTTCCCTTCCGCGATGTTCTGCCTGCCGCTGCGTGCCGCCTGCACCATCTGGTCATGCGTGCGGCTGCGGCGGTCGATGAAGCGCTCGCAGAAGGACCAAGTGCCGTCGTAGATGAGCGTGCTGGTTTGGAAGCTCCGCAGTTCGCGGTAGCCGCCGCTCGGGCGCAACCGCCGCCTTGGGCGGCCAGGGTCATCAGGCGCTGGGTTCATGGCCGCTTTTTAGCGGCAGCGCCACGCTCCGACAAGCCCGGATTTTCAGAGATCCGTCCTCCTTCACACCAGCCGCGTCCTCCCGGTGAGAAGTTCTTGCATCATGGCCTGCTTCAGGGCTCGGGTCTTCTCCCGTCGCTTCTCCAGAAGCGGGAACTCCTCGTTCATCTCGCCTAGCACCAAGACGATGGCGATTGGGTTGATGGGAGTTTGCCGTCTCATGGATTTCGATGGGTTGCCACTTGTCTTCGGGAGAGTGTTTAGCCCGGCTCCAAGCATGCCAAAAGAATGTCCTTCATTTCCCGGTCATGCTTGAGGATCGCTTCAGTGTCCCATCGTTCAGCGTTCATCATCAAGCGCTGCTTCACGCTATCCAGAGCTCCGACCTTGTAGTGCCCCTTTTTGGCCTCTGGCATGAAGTTGCTGAGTCTGGAATTCTTGCTGTGGCTGATCAGGCAGAGATTGCCAAAACAATTGAGCACCTCGGGGGGCAGGTGGTCATGACCGGGCATGGGATGCTGAGGGTAGTAGTGCTCCACCGAGCTTCGAAAAGTGAATTCATAGGATTTGAACGGCTCGGCGGCCCTATGCTCAAGCCACAAAAGGTAATCGAGAAAATTGAAGACCAGATTATTCTCGATGTGCCCGAAACAGAGGCGCTGGTTCAGGCATGGCTCATCAATGCTGGCCCGTGTCGCCTTACAGGCACCTTGGTTTATATAAATGATTTCAAAGTAGTCTTTCGCTCCTCCCTCACTCGTGACAAAGCGGTCGAATACCAACGCCTTCGCAAGGGATTCAAGGTAATCCAGATACGCTTGAGGCTGGATCTTGCCCGTGCTGTGGAAGAGGTGGTGCAGCGCGGCATTCAGCCAGTGCTTGTAAACCATGGTCGGAGTCGAGACATGGAAGGCCGACAGGAGCATCAGAATTCTCCGGTTGAGTGCCGTGTTGTCCTCGTCACCGAAGCTGTTCACATAGCTTGGCTTGCCAGACCGGCTTTTCTCGCCGCCGTCATTCCATTTCAGGCTCTTGAGGCTCCAGCCATCCGTGCCTTTGATTAACTCACGCTTAATGACATAGTGGTCGAACAAGTGTTTGCACCGGAGCAGCGCAAAGATGAAGCGTTTCACGCGTGCGATGGCGTCGGGATGACGCAGCACCTCAGATTCAAATGTGGATATCAGCCGCTTGTCATCGAGCGGGATGTCTGTCTTGGTTTGCACACGTAAGACGTGCAGAAGAAAATTGGCGAAGTTGATGACTGTGTTGAAGCGCTCCGGAGCATCGTCATCTACCTCCTGCCTTTCCACGCCTCCTTCCGCTGCGTCGATGATCTCTACCAGCGTCCGGGCTATCGACCGGGCTGGATTGTCGGGTCCTGCCTTGTGCAAAATGCTGCGTAGTTCGTCGAAATCTAAGATGTCGAACCGCCCCCAGTCCTTTTCACCGAAAATGGCGCTGCGCTGAGTCGGGGCAAACCCCATCTGCACATAACGTTCCATGTTCGCACAGGCCTCCCAGACGGCGTGGAGGCAGCTCTGGCTCTGCTGGCGCTCATCCACGTCATGGATCTTGTTGAGCACTTCCATCATCTTCGACTTGAGCACCTCATGCTTCTCCAGTTGCTCCCCACGGTTGTTCATGATCTCGAAGTAGTGGTTCAGATCCGTGTCATCGGGCACTTTCACCCTCATGATCTGCACCCGACCAAATAGGTAAGCGGCGAACTCTGACACCGACGTGCCCTTCTCCCTGAGCTTTTGCGGCAGGATCTTGGCAATCAGCCGGTAACCGTTGAGGATGGCGCTGTTAATCTCCTCGTCTGAAAGAGGCTTGGAGCCCTCCTCATCAAAGTTTCCTTTGAAAATCGCGGCGAAGGTCTTCCGCGAGTGTTCCCGGCTCTCGAAATGAATCCTCAGGTCCTGATACCACGAAAGGTCCGCCGCCTGGGTGTTCTTGAGGTAGGAGGCCAGAAGGGACAGGGTGGTCAGCCGCTGCTGCCCGTCGATCGTCTCAAACATCGGCGGCTTGGAGTCCTTCCGTTCAAACACCACCAGCGTTCCGATGTAGTAGTTTTGTTCCGCCGCCCCTGGGGAAGGCAGGTAGTCGATGATGTCTTGAATCAACTGGGTGATCTCTCCCTCATCCCAGGCGTAATTGCGCTGATACATCGGGATCACGTAATCCACGCCGCCGTTCAGGAGGTCCTTGATGGAAAGCTGGGTGATGGCGTCACTCATAGTATTTCATGGCACGGAACAGGGCTTCGATTTCCTCCGTCTTGGTGGACTTCATTCCCGAGAGGACCGGCAGGCTGAGGTTGATGAAGTCCGTGGGCCGGGTGGCTTCCTTGATTTGTTTGAACAGGTTGTTCTCCAGCACGTGGTTGTCCATGCTGGCGAGTTGGACCACCTCCATCTTCAAGCGCAGGCTGTAGGCCCAGATGAAGATCTTCTCGATCGCACGGGAGATTTCCGCATGACCGAACTTGTCGATGTAATAGATCAGCAGGCAGTCAAAGATGGCCCGCACGTAGCAGTCCCCTGTGCGGGTTCGCGCCGGGTAGGTGTTGATGGTATGCAGAATCCTTCCGGCATACCCATCCAGGGTTGTATTGCCTCCCAGTCCGCGCTCTGAGCGGTATTCGTCACGGATGCGTTCCACCTTTTCTTGGTAGTGGCTCGTCATCTCAAAGAAACGACGGCCGTTGATGATCATCTGGTCCAGGTGAAAGGGGAAGCCCATGCTCCCGCCATCGATCTTGCGTTCGTATTGCCTGTTGTAGTGATCGACGTAGTGGTGGGCGATGCGCAACTGCTCCACATAAGGGTAGCTGGCGATGGTCTCGATGTTCACCCCTTTGAACAGACCGGCGTCGTTCTTGCCGAAATAGCGGGCGGAGGCCCCTCGTGACCAGTTTCGGATACGATACAGGTATTCCGCAAAGAGCGCGGCTAGTTCCCCAGTGTCGCTATTTTCCCAGCGGGCCACCGTTTTGGCCTTTAACGGTTCATCACCGGCGCTGAACTCCCGCAGGTGGTAGGCCTTGAGAAGATCGTGAGGTTCGAGGTCGCGGCCGCGGGCATTCTGGGAATCAAAGAACTGAAACGCTTCGGAAACATCGTTCAAGGCCACCGTAACAACCTGGCATTTGTTGAGGAGAAAGTCGATGTGCTCCTCCGTGAAATCCGAGCGGCTGACGATGCGGAAGATCTCCAGGTAGTTGTTGTGAATGTTGATCTTGGAGATCTTGCTTTCGAAGCTGGGATCCACCATCCGCTCCTCCAGCTCTCCCAACTGCCCCCGCAGGTCTTTGCGGTCGAGCTTCTTCTCCTCATTGCGCTTGATCAAAGCCCGGGCCGCCAGTAGCAGGCTGATGGTCCGCTGCTGGCCATCCACGATGTCCTTCCTCTCCTTGCCTTGAGGTTCACGGTATTGATGGAACACAATCGTGCCCAGCCGGTAGGATGACTTGTCCTTGTGAACCGCCACATCGGAGAACAGTTGGTTGATGTTCCGGCCCGTCCACTTGTAGGGCCGCTGATACGGGGGAATCGCCAGAGCCGGGTCCAAAAGCAGTTCCCGCACGCTGATGATGCGGCTGGTCAACTCCGGCACTTTTGCTGCCTGTGAGGGAAGATCTGGGTTCGTCATACCAGCCGCGTCCTCCCGGTGAGGAGTTCCTGCATCATGGCCTGCTTGAGGGTGAGGGTCTTCTCCCGCCGCTGCTCCAGCACCGCCAGCTCCCCGTCCATTTCACTCAGCACCTCGGCAATAGCGGTTTGTTCGGGGACGGGTGGAAGGGAAATACGAGTACCGTTAATCAAACCCGTGTTGAGGTTCATTTGTGAGCCGGTCTGCCCGTGCTTTGACCACTCGGGTTCGATCCATTTGAGGAAGTAGTAAAGGAAGCGCTGGTCTGCTTCGAGATTATCGAAAACGACGAATCCATCGTGAATGCAGACATCGATCTGGGTGATGATGGGCCTGCCCACGGTCGCACAAATGCTCATGATGAGGCTACCGGCAGCAACCGGTCGGCTGTGCTTTACACCAAGGGGAGAAAGGCGCTGAGTCGTTTCGAGAAGGAACATCCCGGCGCATGTGACATCGGAGATGCGAACCCAGCCAACCTTCGAGTTATCATCGAACCAGACAGGGCTGTCGATTGGGCGAGGTGATGCCCCGCGTTGGATTTTCGCAATCTCCCCCAGTCGCTTCACCTCCCACTCGCCGTGGAAGCCGGGGAGGCGGGTTTGGCCGGTGAGGAGTTGCTGCATGGCGGCCTGTTTGAGGTCGCGCTTCTTGGCGATCAGCCGGTCCAGCCCGCCCAGCAGCCCATCCACATCGCTCAACGCCTCCGCGATGGCGCATTGTTCGGTTTCGGTTGGCCATGCGAGGCGCAACCTCTCGAATCTTGAGCCACCAAGGTGTGCGACCGACGTGGTCTGAAGCGCAATTCGAGCGAATACGCCGGTGTGTTGGCAATGTCGGAAAAGGTAGGAGGCAAACTTCTCGGAAACGCCTGCGCGTGCTCTGAAACGCAAAAGCGCGTTCTGTATTGCGCATGGCTCAGGGTATTCGTCCTGATACATGGCGCACCGTCCAACAAGCTCAATGCTTTGCCCTTCGTTGAGCAGCACATCGCCATTTCGAATCCGAAATTGCGCAAACTGCTCTTCGGTCATTGGCATCGTGAGCACGTCATCAATGTCGATTCGCCCATCAAAGACGTTCTTCGTTCGGAGATATGGGCGTTGCCGACCAGGTGCATTTACGGCTAATGCCTTTCCGGTGAGGACCTCGCCTTTTTGCCGAACTGGCGATACCTCCCACTCCTCCGGGATGACGCCAACTTCGGTCTGTTTGTAGCCGGGTTTCAGTTCCATACGGCTCCCATCTTTTGGAGGTGTTGGTCCACTTTGGCGGCCAGCGTGGCCACCTCGTCGGTGAGCTGCGGCAGCGGGGTGGCGTAGCGTTCGGCGAGCTGGCGGATGCGGCTGGTGAGGGTTTGCGAGACGCGGTCCAGCTCCCCCTGCACGGCGGCGGAGAGGGTGGCGAGCCATTTGTCCTCCACGACGAGGGTCTGGATCTCCGCCACGCTGAGCTGCGGATACTTCTCGTAGGCCAGGAGATCGAGCGCGGCCTCCGCCTCGCGCAGGGCCTTCTTCTGCTCGGCCTCGTCGGCGCTGAGC
>JAGKWZ010000177.1 GCA_021151605.1 Verrucomicrobiaceae bacterium | reverse complement strand
CGCTGAGGTCGAAGGTGCTCTTCGCCCTCATTTATCCAGCCTTCCTCGTCACCGCCGCTGTCGCGGTCACGCTTTTGTTCATCGTTTACCTCATCCCGCAGCTCATGGAGCTCATGGACAGCACGGGCGGCAGCTTGCCCGTCGCGGCGCAGATGATCATGAAGTTCAGCGACCTGCTGAAAGCCACTTGGTGGATGATTCTCATGGGCATCGTCGCGCTCGTGATCGTCGCCAAAGCTTGGCTGAAGCGCCCCGAAGCACAGATCCCCTGGGCACGCTTCAAGCTCCGCCTGCCCTTGTTCGGCGAAGTCCTGCGCACACGGTTCTTCGTCCAGATGCTGGAGACCATGGCGAACCTTCTCGGCAATGGTCTGCCCATGGTTCATGCCATGCAGCTCACCCAGCAGGCGATTGAAAACCCTCACTTCAACAAGGAATTCGAAGGTGTCATGGCCCACGTCGCCGAAGGCATGAGCCTCTCCCGCGCTCTGGATCGCAGCGGCCTCTTCCCGCCGCTGCTGCTGGACATGGTGAACGTCGGCGAGCAGACCGGCGACATGTCTGCAGCGCTCGCCAAAGCTGCCGAGCGCTTTGATCGCGACCTCGGCAAGAAGATCGAAAAGCTCACCGCCCTGGCCCAACCCGCGATTGTCTTCCTCATGGCCGGCCTCGTCGGCACCATGGCCTACCTCATGATGACCGCCATCTTCCAAACCATCGGCAACATCAGCAAATAGCAGGGCGCATGGAGCAGCGAGCATGGTGCCAGCAACAAACCCAACTCTTCCCAAACACCTCGAAAAACGATGAAACACACGAACCTACGCCAAACCAAGCACCGGAGCCTTCTGGCTCCCAGTACCCTGCACCCTGCGCCCAGCTCCAAAGGCTTCACCCTCGTCGAGATAATGCTCGTCCTCGGCATCATCGCCCTGCTCGTCGGTGCTGGCATTTACTCGCTTGGAGATGTCACCAGCTCCGGCAAACGCACCCGTGCCAAAGCCGACCTCAACGCCCTCACCGCCGCCCTTCGTGGTTATGAAGTCGATAACACCTTCCTGCCCACCACCGAGCAAGGATTGATGGCCCTCGTGACCAAGCCTTCGAGCCGTCCGACGCCACAAAACTGGACCAACAAGCTCAAAAAGCCACTCCTCGACTCCTGGGGCAACCCCTACCACTACCGCCGCCCCGGCACGAAGGACAAAGGCGGCTTCGATGTCTTCTCCGCCGGTCCTGATGGCCTGCCAGAAACGGCCGATGACATCGGGAATTGGGACCTTTGAACCGCCTTCGGCTGAAATGACGAATGACTAAAACCGAATGACGAATCTCCAGACATTCATGAAGCAAACGAAAACCAAGTTCGGCAGCGAGCTTGGCTTTCGTCATTCCGGTTTCACGCTTGTCGAGATTTGTATCGCTCTGGGTCTCTGCATGTTGCTTCTCGGCATCGCTACGCTGTCTGTCACGGGCTTGCAGGATCAGGCACGGCTGAAACGCACCGCCTCCGAGATCGAATCCACTGCACGCAAGACTTTGCAGGACGCCATCACGTAGAACGAGTTTTTCAACTCGTTTTCAGAGCCCGAACGAGTTGGAAAACTCGTTCTACGGTGGCTTCGCGTTGCTCGAGATCATCCTCGCGATGGCGCTCTTCAGCATTGTCGCGGTCGGCATGACGCGGGCTTTGGATCAGATCGCCCAAACGACAAAAAGCTCCCGCCAGGAAGCCCAGGTGCTGCGCGTGCTAGAGTCCGTGCTCGCCGAGGTCGCTCACCAGCCCGAGCTGAAACCACGCACCATCAGCTTCCCCAAAACCTCCGACGGCATCGACGCCCTCCGAGACCCGCCTCACCAACTTCACCGCCGCCTGGCGCGACTATTTGGAAAACCTGCCTCCCGGCATCCGCCTCAGCTGCGGTTTGGAAAAGGCCAAACGCGGCGCCGGTGGCAATCTCCTCATCGAAGGCGGCCAGGTGCCCTTCGTCTGGACACGCGGCGTCCGGCTGGCTGATGCCGTCGAGTTCGCCGTCGTTCGCGGCCAAGAAACCGGCAGCCTGAAGCTCAACGTCCGCCACTTAAAGCGCCTCGAAAAACCCAACGCCTTCGACGCCTACTCCCAGATCGCCGAGCTGACCTTGCTGGATGGCCTCAAAGAGTTCCGCTGGGAGTTCTACGACACCGAAAAGAAGCGCTGGTTCGCCACCTGGGACGCCGACAAGCGCCCCGCGCCTCCTTTGTACATGAAGCTCCACTTCCAGTTCCTCAAAGACCCGAGGGAGTATGAGTTCACCTACTGGATCGCGAATGACTTGGCACCGAGGACAGCAGGGCTTGGCGCGCAAAGTGGTCCGCACAGTCCCCTGTGCGGAACGAGCGCACGCAGCATCCTCAATCCAACCAAAGCATCCCGCTCGGACTTCATGTCATCTTCGATCCACGCAAGTCTCTCGGCCTTCGTTCCGCACAGAGGACTGTGCGGACCACTCTCCTGACCCATGCGTCTCACCGCTTCCAAACCCCGCTTCACCTCCGGCTCCGCCCTCATCGCGGTGTTTTGGATGATCGCGGTCATGGGGATGGTGGTGCTTGCGGGGGCCAAGGCTCTCCAGTCCGACACGCAGGCCACGCGGGAGCTTCGTGGACGCACCTTTGCCAAACGGCTCGCACAGATGGGGCTCGAAGTGGCACGGCATCCGGCCATTCAGATGGACGATGGCTTGCTGCACTACACCTCCCCTGAAGGTGGTGGCTACGATGTAAAACTCACCACCGAAGAAGCGCGGCTGAACATCAACGTGCTGCTCGCCAGCGGCGACAAAGTGCTGCTGCCTCGTTTGTTCGGTGCCTGGGGGCTGAATCCTCAGCAAAGCGGCGCACTCATCGACGCACTTCGCGACTGGATCGACGAAGACGACAAAGTAAGCCTGCATGGTGCAGAGAAGCGTGACTATCAAAAAGTCGGCATGGAAGGTGTGCCCTTCAACAAACCCTTCCGCGAGATCGAAGAGATGCTCATGGTGCGCGGCATGGATACCATCAATGTCATGCGTCCCGACTGGCGTGAGTGGTTCACCGTCATGGGCGATGGCCGTGTCGATGTAAACGAAGCCCGCGCCGAGCTCATCGCCCTCATCGCGAATGTGCCCATCGAGCGCGTGACACCGCTTTTGACCCTCCGCGCTGGCAAAGACGGCGCGATGCACACCCGTGATGACAACCGACTCGGCTCGCCCGTCCAGGTGGCTCAGCTTCTCGGAGTTTATCAGCCCCAGACCGTCGAACTGCTGACGCGCTGGATTCAATTTGCCGGTCCCATCAAGCGTCTCGAAAGCACCGGCTACTTTGGCGACATCCGTCGCCGCCTCGTGCTCATCGTGCAGAACCAAAAAGCCATCTGGCGCGGCGAACTTCCCCTTTCTTCTCATGGCTCGTAATCGCAAACCCACACACGATCTCCTGCTCCCCGGAGCGGGCGGCTGGTCCCGCTGGACCGGCATGGAGGGCGCTGCCTGTGCGCACGCCGCCGACTTCGGCCAAAGCGCAGGCGTCTTTGCCAAAGAAGCCCGCCGCCGAGTGCTCGCCCTGCCTGCCTCACACGCCTGGGTTTTACCAGCCTGGCTGCATGGCATGCCTGAGCATCTGCGTGACATGGCGCTGCTGCATCTGGAGCGCATCGGCGTGCGTGTGACAGATCCCGAGCACGGCCTGCAAGTCCGCCGCATTCAGGAAAAGGACGGCGCGCATCTCACCTGCATCCTCGCACTGAAAGAGCAGGCAGCGCCGCTCTGGGACATGCTCCGCCTGCCGGATGAAGTCGTGCTCAGCGCTCAATGCCGCGACCTGCCCGCCGACAGCATCATCCTCCAGCGTGAGATGAGCCGCCTCGTCGTGACCATCACGAATGGCAGCCACATCGTCTATTGCAGCCCGCTTTCTGCGCATCGGCTGGATGAACGCGCGCTGAGCGAGCTGAACCATCTTTGTCTCCAGCTCGGTTTCCAAAGGGTGCTCGGCAAGGTGGACAGCATCGTCCTCTGGCTCGATGACGAAGGCGATGTCGCGCAAATCGAGCGCATCACCGGACTGCCTGCCCGCCGCGAAAGCATCCCCGCGCCGCGTTTGCCAGCGAAGGACAGCAGCACGCTTGTCCCAGCGGACATCCTCGCCGCACGTCAACGCGCTCAGGCCAGCGCACGCACCCGTGTCACCGCGCTCAGCATCGGGCTCGCTTTGGCCGCCTGCATCGCCGTCATGATGGTGCTCATCACCACTGTCACTCGCGAGCGCGACATGCTGCGGGATAAGATCGCCGATCTCACGCCGCGTGCATCGCAAGTGCTGGATCAGAAGAAAGCCTGGATCGAGGCCGCACCAGCCGTCGATCCCAGCGCCGGGCCGATGCAGGTGCTGCTCGACATCATGAGCCCAAGCTCCAGCACCGAAGTCGGCATGACCAGCTTTGAGTGGACACCCACCAGCCTGGCGCTGCGCGGACGCACCGCTTCGCCATCGTTGGCCCTGCAATACGCAAAGGAGATCACCGAGGTGGAAGCGCTCAGCCGCTACGCATTTGAAACACCCGCGCCGCAGATCGCCAGCGACAACACCGCCACCTTTGAACTGAAAGGAGAAGCCCAGCAATGAAGCGCAGTGAGAAAATACTCCTCACAGTCTTTGGCGTGCTCTTCCTCGTCATCATCGGCGGTGGCGCCGTGGCCATGGGCATCAAGCATTACATGGCCATCCTCGAAGAAAACGACGGCCTCCGCACACGCATCATCGAAATGAACGAAGCCATCGCCCAAGGCAGCGAATGGCAGCGCCGCCACGACTGGCTGGACAAGCAAGTGCCCAGCTTCACCTCACGCCAGGAGGCATCCACACGCCTGCTGGAGACCATCCAAAAAGAAGCCGACCAGCTCTCCCTGACTCTCACAGACCGGCAATTCCTCGAGCCCGTGAAAGCCCTCGGCCCCGATGGACTGCCGCTGGAGGAAGAAGGTGGCTACTTCGATCATGCCTCCGTCAAAATCATCCTCACCAAGGTCAAAGAACAGCCGCTCTTCCAGTGGATGCACAAGCTCCAAGCCCCAGAAGGCTTCCTCGGCATCACTCGCCTGCAAATCACCCCCGCTGGCGAAGGCAAGACCGTGAACGTCGAGGCCGAGATCACCCAGTTTTACCGCGAGAAAGCCTCCGCGAAGATTTCCAAAGCCAACACGCCATGAAATTTCCAGTTCTCAGTTCTCAGCTCTCAGTTCTCAGCTTGATCGCTGTGACGCTCATCAGTCACGCTGAGGAGACACCTGTGCCCTTTCCACCTTTGGAAACCTACGCCGCACTCTGGGAGCGCAGCGTCTTCACCACCAAGGATCTGCCATCTCCCGATGCACCCACGGGCCCGATCTTCACGGACAATCTCAGCCTCGCCGGCACCTACGAGATTGACGGGCAATTCGTCGCCATCCTGCTCGACCGCACGACCACGCAGTTCACTGAAGCGCGCATCGGCAGCGAGAACGAGCAAGGCATCAAGGTCCGCAAAGTCCAGCCCGGTGCCACCATGGACAAGACCCGCGTCCAACTCCAAAAAGGCGACATCGCCGGCTGGGTGAGCCAGAGTGAAGCATCGGCCGCGCCTGCCGATCCTGCTCAGCAGGTCCGTCAGGCTCAGCCAGCTCATGCCCCCGCAGCTACGCCACTTCTACCGCCACCCAGCATCAACAACGCCATGCCAGCCCCAACCGTCCGAGGGCCAGCAGTGAGCAACGACGTGCCACTGCCGCCACCTTGATGGCCCTTGGTTTCGTCAAGACTTGGTCCGCAGCGATTGAATCGTCTCCCGACCATTTTCCAAAGTTTGGGAAAGCAAGCATCGAATCAGTGACATGATGTGAAGGTTTAGCGCTTGAAGCGACTGAGTGCTCGCGTTTAAACCAAGACCACCCATGTTTTTAGCCGCCCTGCCAGAACCCAGCCGTATCGGAGATGTCTTGATGGCATTTCTTAGCATCGTTTTCGAAGGTGCTCCCTACATCCTCGTCGGCACCGTTTTATCAGGACTGATCGCCGCCTTTCTCGACTCCCGCCTGCTGGATAAGGTGCTGCCAAAAAATGGCGTGCTCTCCACCATCGTCGCTGGCGTGCTCGGTCTGGTCTTCCCTGTCTGCGAGTGCGCCGTGGTGCCGGTGATCAAGCGGCTTGTGCAGAAGGGTCTGCCGGTCTCCTGCGCTGTGACCTACATGCTCGCCGCGCCGATCATGAACCCCATCGTGGCCATCAGCACGCTGACAGCCTTCAAGGAATTCCAGAAAGTCACCGGCTGGGAAACTCTCGGCAATGCCACCATGACCATCTCCCGTCTCTCTCTCGGCTATGCCGTGGCGGTGATCGTGGGCCTCATCGTGCTGCGCTTCCGCCCGGATCAGATTTTGAAAAAGAACATCGTCGATGGCATCGCCAAAGTGGATGTGGATGGCAATCATGCCCACGCTCCAAAGACGAGCTTCAATGCCAAACTCGTCCATGCCATGCGTGCGGCGATGGGGGACTTCCTCGATACCACGATGTACTTCACCATCGGCGTCATCATCACCTCCGTCTTTAATACGCAGGTCGATCAGTCCATCCTCAACAACGTCGCTGGCAATGAATGGCTTGCGCTGCCTTCGATCATGGGACTCGCCATCGTGCTCTCCCTGTGCAGCACCTCGGATGCCTTCATCGCTGCACCCATGGCGGTCTTCTCCATGGCGGCAAAGCTGGCCTTCCTGGTCTTCGGCCCGATGATGGACATCAAGCTTCTCTTCATGTACTCCGGCGTCTTCAAGCGCCGCGTCGTCCTCGCCCTGCTCATCGGCCTGTTCATTCTCATCGGTGCCATGTCTGAGCCGTGGATGATGATGATCCAGAAGCTCGCCACCAAGTAAGTCGTTCCCATCTCTCTTAGCCCTCAGCTCTTCGCCATTATGTCTGGAACTCGCACCACCATTCACTTCCTCAGCATCCTGATCATGCTGGTCTGGAGCGCTGTGCTCCTCTACTTCCACATCAGCGGTCGAGTCGCTGCCTACCTGCCGCCAGATGGTATCTTCCGTGACATGGTGCTCATTGCAGGCATCGGCATGGGCGTTGTCGCACTCTTTAATCTCTTCACCACGCAGGCAGAGGACGCTGCCTGCTGTGATCATGATCACGGCCACGACCACCATCATGATCACAAGGGAGGCTGCGGTCATGATCATTCCCACGACCACGGTCACGGGGACTGCGGTCACGACCATTCCCACGACCATGATCACGGGGACTGCGGTCACGATCCCGCCCATGACCACGCCGCTTGTGATCATGACCACGCACACAAGCACGAAGGCTGCTGCGGCCATGATCACGGACACTCCCACACCCATGACCATGGTCATGCCCACAGTCATGATCACGGGCACGGCATTCTTGAAGAAAGCGCCTGGCCCGGCCGCATCGCCGCCATGCTCATGCTGGTCGCTCCTTTGACCTGGGCGGCCTTCAATACCCCAGACCGCTACAGTGCCAACGCCGTGGTGAACAAAGGACTCTACATCCCGAACTACGATGATAAGACCAACGCGGACAAGTTCGCCCTCCGTCAGGATAAACCCGCCACCTCGGCAAAAGTAGATCGCGCACCGCCTTCTCCCACACCTCTACCAGCCACGGCCCTGCCGCCGCCCCAGCAGTTTAACAAAGCGGAGAACGTCGCCAAAGCCTCCCCTCCACCGCCGGACAAGGCGCAGAGCTACGGCAGCTTCACCCTCGAAGATTTGAAAAAGCAGGTGCCCCAGAGCAAGGAAGGGAACTTCATCCTCGAAGTGCCTGAGATCTATTACACCGGCGGCGACCTCGAAGTTCAGAAGGTCATCACTGGACAGTTCGTCGAGACCACCGCCCAGGTGCTGCCTGAAAAGGTGAACAACGAAAACGGGCATCGACTTCGCGTCTTCCGCCTCATGGTCCAGTGCTGCGCTGCGGACGCACGCCCCTATTCCATCCCGGTCGATTTCGGCAAAAAAGCCCCCGACTTCAAAGAAATGAGCTGGGTCAAAGTGATCGGCAAAATGACCTACAAGAAGGAGGGCGACCAAGTCGTGCCCATCATCGAAGCCACCAAGGTGGAAGAAACCACCGCCCCTGCCGATGCGATGATTTATTGAGGCGATCTCCCCGGCTGCGCCGCTTCGGGTTAAACGACGTCGGCGGTGCAAACCGCAGCGGGCGGAGTCGTGAGTCATGATCGAGAGGTAATCAAGCCAAGTCTGCTACTAGATCGAAGGCCAACGGCCTTCCGCATCATAGCGAAGGGTTGCCGAGCCTTGGCGAGGCTACCGTGGTCCTCGATCAACCCACAATCCACTATCCACCCGAACGCCAACGCGGGTTCCGAATCTGAGGTGTGGCGAACGCAAACGATGCGGAACCCGTTCTGGGTTCGCGCAGGATGGAGGTGTCGGCCCAACGGCTTCCAGGGTAGGCGCTTCGCGCCAACCCTGCGCTAGGATGCACAATCCCGTTGGCTTGAGACAACTCACGCCCAAGCCTTCCGCAATTCCCCACCCACGCGCTCATGGGGCAGCCAGAGGATGCCGATGGCGTCGCTTTGGATGCGGGTTTTGGTCGGGGTGAGTTTAAAGGTCTCCAGGGCGATGGTGGTGGGATCGTATTGGTCGCGGAGCTTCTGGGTTTCGTCTTCGAGAGTCTTGTTCAGGTCGGCCATGTCCTGCTCGATGGACTTCAGCTCGGCCTCAGCGGCGGCGGCTTCCTGACCTTCGCGCATGACGCGGGAGGCAGTGGTCACCGTGCTGCCTTTGACAAGGCTGCCCAGACCTCCTTTTCGACCTAAAAAGGCCCCCAGAAGACTCGTGCCGATGCTGACGGCGGCGGAGAGCTTGGCACTGGTGGCCTGCTGCTTCTGGGTATCCAGCTTGAGCTGGGCTTTCGTGGCTTTGTCCTCGAGGGACTTTACCGTCTTCGCGGCTTTGGCGCGGAGTTCTTCGATGGCTTTGTCACGCAGCTCGCGGGCAGTCTGGGTGATCCGGGCTTTGAACTCGTCCACCTTTTCGCCGGGGTTCGAGTAAGCTTCCAGCAGCGGGCTGTAGCTGACTTCGAGGAAGTGATTCGCATACACCCAGTCGGTGTAGTCTTTTTTGATGCTCGTGTAGGTGGTGGACTTCTGAGCAGCTCCTGGCAGCTCGGCAAACTCAGCTCCTTCGGTCGGGTCGCTGTTCCACTTGGCGATGTCGATGTCGCGGGGGATCTCCACAAACTTATCCCAAAGCACGCGCTGGCCGTTGGAGTCGATGGGATTCACCAAAGTGACCCGGCTGATGCCGCTGATCTTCTTTTTGGCATCGTCAAAGTTCACCACAGCGCTGCGCAGGATGGCGGGCACGTAGCAGAGGCTGTCGGGCGAGATATCGGAGGCAATAAAATACTCCGCCGTGCCTTCGGGCAGCTTCGGTTTGATGGTGTTCCGATCCGCAGCAGGTGCGGCAGTGGCACCGGGGGGCAGGAAACCATCGTCCTCGGCAGCAGCGGCGGACTTCTTGGCGGGGCGGATGGGGTCCATCAGGCGCTTCACCTGATCCTTCGCCAGCGGGCCGCTGAGGTAGCTCATGATCCAGCGGACGTGGAAGATGCAGGGGCCGTCCTCGTGCACGTTGTTCATGAGGAAAACGCGATTGCCGAGGCCGGACATGGCCGTCTCCATCTCGCCACGCTCAAACTTGCCTCCAGCACCGCTGACCGCGCCTTCGAGACCATCAAGCAGACGAGCTTTATCGCGCTCGGTTTGCAGGCGGCCGATCCACCAGGTGCCGATGTTCGCCAGCGCCTTGTAGTCGAGATCCACCGGGTTCTGCGTGGCGAGCAACATGCCCAAACCAAAAGCACGAGCCTGCTTCAGCAGGATCATCATCGGCTTCTTCGAGGGCGGCATGGCTGAGGGCGGCAGGTAGCCGTAGATCTCATCCATGTAGAAGATGGCCCTGAGAGAGGTGGTGCCCTGCTGGGCACGCATCCAGCCAAGCAGTTGATTCATCAGCAGAGAGACGAAGAACATGCGCTCGCTGTCGCTCAGATGGGCGATGTTAAAGATGGTCACGCGGGGCTTGCCCTCGGCGGTGTAATACATGCGCTGAATGTCCAGCGGCTCACCTTCCAGCCAGCTCGCGAAGCCCGGCGAGGCGATGAGGTTGTTCAGCTTCATCGCCAGCGCGGTGCGTTTGGCCTCAGGCATGAAGCTGTCGATGTCCACGACACCGACTTTACGAATCGGCGGCTGCTGAATGTGCCTGACGAGGTTCTCCAGCGTGACGTTCTGGCCCTTTTTCCAGCAATGAGCCACGATGTTGCTCATCAGGATGTGCTCGGGCGACTGCACGGGATCGGCGTCGATGTCCATGAGGCCGAGCATGGAGGAAACCGTGCTCTCGATGCGGTCCGCGAGTGTCTCCGCATCATCCATCACCTCTGCGCTCGGGCAGTCGAGCGAGCTGAGGATGGACACAGGCAGGCCCGCATTGCTGCCGGGCGTGTAGATCGCCATGTCCACCGTCTCGCGCAGCTTCGCGATGCGGGCGGCGCTCTGTCCCCATTCGCCCAGGCCTTTTTGCCAGGTCTCGGACTGCTGCTTCGCGAAATCATCCACGCTCAGGCCCTTGCGGCGGGCATCGTCGGCATTCACCCAGGGCTTAAATTCCTCCGCGCTCAGGTTTGGGAAAGTCAGCAGCGCATTGCCGATGTCCCCCTTCGGATCGATCGCGATCACCGGCACACCATCCATCGCGGCCTCCTCCAGCAGCGCGAGGCAAAGCCCCGTCTTGCCCGACCCCGTCATCCCCAGCACCACGCCATGCGTCACGAGGTCCTTCGAGTCATACATGATGAGATCGTCCTGGAGCTGTTTCGATTCGAGGTCGTAGCCGCGTCCGAGGTAAAAGGCACCGAGCTTTTCGTATTGGTCTGGAGTGATCGTCATAACGGGCTCAGGATAGAGAGCCCGCCTCGGTTTTGGCAATCAAACATCTCGCGACGGAGCACAATTCAGGATTTCGGAATCATCCTGCAATTCCACGTTGCAGAGATGACAAACAGGCGCATCATCGCGGCCCGCCAGACGCCAGCTCTGGTTGGAGACCTGCCGGGATAGCTCAGTGGTAGAGCAGTTGATTTGTAATCATCAGGTCGTCGGTTCAAATCCGACTCTCGGCTCCATCCTCCCCGATTCACAAATCGGCGCTCAGGGATCTCGGCTCCGCCTGCTCTTGATGAGCGAAAACAAACGTGGGTTGCGTCCTGGCAGGGCGCGTGCTTCATCCGGTCTTCCCACCTCATGAGCACCCCCTCCTCTCTTTGGCCCCGTTTCCAGAAGTTTTTCGTTCGCTACCCGCAGCTCGGATTCAGCATCGACATCAGCCGCATGGCCTTTGAGGAGAGCCTCTTTGAGACCCAGGCACCCTCCATTGAAAAGGCCTTTGCCCAGATGAAGGAACTGGAAGCAGGAGCCATCGCCAATCCAGACGAGGGCCGCATGGTCGGCCATTACTGGCTGCGGAACTCCGCCCTGGCTCCTGCCGACCTGCGGGCGGAGATCGATGAAACCTTGGAAGCCACGCTGAAGTTCGCCGCCGATGTCCACAGTGGTGCCATCACGGCCCCGAATGGCCAGAAGTTCACCCGCGTCCTCATCGTCGGCATCGGTGGTTCCGCTCTCGGACCGCAGCTTGTGGCGCAGGCCATCACGCCGGCGAATCCGCCCCTGGAGATCTCCTTCTTTGACAATACTGACCCCGACGGCATGGACCGCATCGTGGCCCAGATCGGTGCCGAACTCGCCACCACAGTGACTCTCGTCATTTCGAAGTCTGGCGGCACGAAAGAGACCCGCAATGGCATGTTGGAGGCAGCCGCTGCTTACCAAGCTCAGGGCCTGGACTTCGCCAAACACGCCGTCGCCGTCACGGGCCCGGGCAGTGAGCTGGACAAATACGCCATCGCCCAGGGCTGGATGGCCCGCTTCCCCATGTGGGACTGGGTGGGCGGACGCACCAGCGTCATGAGCGCCGTGGGCACCATCGCCGCCGCGCTTCAGGGGGTCGATGTCCGGGGCTTCCTCGCCGGAGCCGCCGCCATGGATGTCGAAACCCGCAGCCGTCCGGCCAAAGAAAACGCCGCCATGCTGCTCGCCCTCATGTGGTTCAGCGCCGGCAAGGGCAAGGGGCTGAAGGACATGGTCGTCCTGCCTTATAAAGACCGCCTCGTCCTCTTCTCCAAATACCTCCAGCAGCTCGTCATGGAGTCCCTCGGCAAGGAGCACGATCTCGATGGCAACATCGTGAACCAGGGCATCGCCGTCTATGGAAACAAGGGCTCCACGGACCAGCACGCCTACGTGCAGCAGCTCCGCGATGGCGTGAACAACTTCTTCGCCACCTTCATTGAGGTGGCCAAAGATCGCGACACCGCCGGATTCGAGGTCGAGCCCGGCTACACCAGCGGCGATTACCTCCAGGGTTTCCTGCGCGGCACCCGCAAAGCCCTGGCCGACAAAGGCCGCGAGTCCATCACCCTCACCATCTCCGAAGTCAGCGCCTACAGCCTGGGACTGCTGATCGGCCTCTTCGAGCGTGCTGTCAGCTTCTACGCCAGCTTGGTCAATGTAAACGCCTACCACCAGCCCGGCGTCGAGGCAGGGAAAAAAGCCGCCACCGATTTCCT
>JAGKWZ010000176.1 GCA_021151605.1 Verrucomicrobiaceae bacterium | reverse complement strand
CGGCTGACGGCTGAGCCGACGCCGATGATGCCAAAGTCACGCGCGCCTGCATCCGCGAGGTTGGCGCCCGCTGGCTGCTCGATGACGATCTCAGGTGCTGTCGAGTCACCGCGTGGGTCGCCGCCATTGGCGAAGATTTGCGCAAGTGTCTGGGTCTTGCCCGCTGGAATGAAGCTGGGATTTTGACCGATGGCTCCGAAGAAGAAGCGCTCCCATTCGTCGTCGAGTCCATTGCTGTCTGAGTCGCGGTCATTGATGACGGGGGAAGAGAGGAAGCTGGCGCTGATAACATCCAACACGGCCAATCCGGCATCGTCAGGAAGATCGGTGAAGCCAGTGACATTGAAGCGGGTGCCGGGCTGGAGGCCGAGTCCCTGCTCCAAAAGGAAACGCGCGCCATTGCGGCGGAGCACGACAGGCTCGGCATCGGCAGCAGGAAAGACACGCAGATACACCGCTTCACCCAAGGGCTCGGCTGGGATCTCGAGGGTCCATGTTTCCTGCCTGCGGAAGGCGGTTGCGGCCTGGGAGACGGCGGTATCGTAGGCGCTACGAGCGGTGCCCAACTGTGCGGTGATCGCGGCGCTATTATAGCCTGAGGGTGGGGCACCTCCGCGCAGAATGATGCGGAGAGCGTCAATGGGAAGGTTGAAACCGGTCTGGGAAGCATCTTCTGTGACATGAGCCTGATACACGCCGACGGCGACGGCGGTCGTGGCGTTGCGCACTTCGGTGGCAAGTTGACTTTTGTCGGTGGGCAACAGTGAACTTTGGGCGATCTCCAGCGCCTTGCGGAAGTCGTAGCCGGCGGAGAGGAGGCGGTTCTTGTCCTCGGTGGTGAGGCCCACGAGGGTGGTGTCACTCTCGCGGGCAGTGAAGAGGCTGAATTTGTCCAATGCTAGAGCTTGGGGGCGGTCGGGGGGATACAAGGCAAGGTAAACGAGATGCTCCAGCAGCACGGAGACGGCATTGTCCACGGGGTCGAGCCGTGTGCGGGTGGCAGCGAAGGGGATGCTGGCGGCGGCGACTTTCGCGGCATTGATCCAGGCAGTGGCATCGGCGGAAAGGCTGACGCCGAGGGGATTGACGTTGACGGTGAGTTTCGGCGGCGGGCTGGTGCTGACGAAGCGGATGGTTTCGCGTCCGTTGAGTGGTTCGGCACCTGTTTGCTTGATGGCTGGCGTGAGGAACTGGCGCGGCGAGTAGAGGCCGATCAGCTCATTCGTCGGGATGGGGTTCTGGCTTTCGAGCAAAGCGGCTTGGGCCGTGTTGTCCGGCAGCTTTTGAGTCAGTATTTGTGACTCCGCTCGAGTGAGGAGCTGCCCATCCAGCCCGTGGGCGCTGAGCTGCTCTCCCGTGTCTGGACCGGCGGTGTCGATGTCGGCATCCATCTCACGATTCGCGTGATCAAAGGCAGTGGCGGCGATGCGGAAGCCTGCTCCACGAGGGACGGCGTTGCTTTTGTTTCGTCCAAGGATTTCATCGAGATCGGAGATGCCGTCGTTGTCACTATCGGCTCCGCTGAAGGGATCGAGACCCTTGAACAGCTCGACAAAGTCGGGGACTTCATCGCCATCGCTGTCCTGGCCTTTGAGCGAACTTGTGCTGATCTGATAAGAGCGGCTCTGGATGGGGCCGAGTGTGCTGCTGCCGCGCGTTTGCAGGCTGAACTGAATCTGCGTGGTGTAGGCGACAGGCAGTGCGCCCGGGAAGTCCAGCCAAGCGCCTGTGGCATCGCGGCGAAATTTCAAAACGTAGCGCTGGGCATCAAAGGACGCCGTGACTTGGAAGCTGTGATCATAGACACCGGAGGCTGGCTTGATCTCCAGTGGCGGGGAGAACTGCGTGGTGGCGTCTCCGAGGGTGGCGATGCTGAGCGCGGGATCGGCTTGGTTTGTCATCACGAAGCCAGTGCCGGGTGGTAAGGCCAGTGTCTGTGTAGTGGAGAAGCGCAGGCCGCTGGTGGCGGAGATGAAGGCCTCGCGAGCGACGGTTGTGGGCACGGGATTCGTCAGGTCAGTGCGGCGTGTCCAGTCAGGCGCGGTTTGCAAACCGATCAGGCGCGCGGTGGTGCTAGCATTGGGGTCTTGATCAAAGAACAGCACCGTGGCGGCGGCCTGGGCTGGAGTGGGCAGGCCGGGCAGGTTGCCGCTGCTGGTGACGTTCCAGTTCGTACCATCAAATTGCATCCCTTTGAAGGAAGAGGAGCTGCTGCCAGCCTCAGTGCCGGAGAGTTGCACCACGCCACCAGCCAGCGGCAGGAGCCCGGTGAGGGCGCTGCCTGGGTCGGCGATGAAGGTGTGAGGTGTGGTGATGAAGGCAGTGCCTGCGGCATTGACCCGCAGCCAGACAGCCTGGGTGCCATCTGCGGCCAAGGCCATAAAACCGTCTGTTAGCGGGCTGGTGCCAGCCGCAGGCACGGGAATGAGTGCGCCGACGTTGAACGGAAAGGTGGTGCTGGCCTGGGTGAGGGTGGAGGTGAGGCTGATCGGCTGGCTCACGGTGATGATCCGCGCCACGTTCGTCTGTGCGCGGAAACCGATGATGTGCCTGCCTCCAGCGCTGCCGCGCACGTCGGTGATGATGCCAAAGTTGCCGTTGGTGAGCTTGACTCCTTTACCCGTTTTCTTTGGCTCGACGGTAAACAGATTGGTGTTGCTGCTATCTACTGAAATGCCAATGCCGATGCGGTTGCCACTGGTGGGATCGGTCATGGGTTCGAGGCGCTGGTTAAGCGTGGCATTGGCCTCGGACACGGCCAATATGCCACTCTGACTGCGAATCTCCAGGACGCCCGGCGCGGCGCTGGGATTCAGGATGGAGCCGATGATCAGGTCACGGGCTGTGGTGGCACCAAATTCGCCGATGCCCGAGGGGCCGATACCGGTGATGGGACTGAAGAGGGAGGCAAACGGCGCGGCGCTGTCTGCTGAGAGTCGGATGATGCGGTTGTTCAGTGGCGAGGTAAGGAAGACTTCCTCACCATTCGCGCCGGTGATGCCAGAGGCGGCATCGGAGACATCGGTGATGCCGGTGGGCACGACTTGGGGGAAGGTGACGATGCCATTCGCCGTCATGGTGCCGATGCGGACGGTGCCGCCCGCTTTGTCCACAAGGGCAAATTTGCCCGCATTGGAATCGAGCGGGACATACCACTCGACCGCCAGCCGGGAGGTGGGGGCAGCGCGCGCAGTGGCACAGGCCAGCGCGGCGAAAAGGAGGATGCGTGCAGCTTTCATGGCAGTGGAGTGGCTGAGGGGTTCAATGCTGGATGGGCTGAAGCGGGATAACTTGCTTAATCTCCCCACGATCATCGAAGCGGACGATGAGGTGCTGGTACTTCGCGCCTTCGATCACAGGCAGCAGGTCCTTGGCGACGATGATCCCTGTGGCTCCCTCGAAGTAAGGCGGGACCGGTGGCTCGGTGGTGGTGGCGGATTGCTGCCCGCCAGAAGGCGCGGTCGTCGTCTGCTGTGATGGGAAGACGGCAAGAAAACCTCCCGTCGGTTTTGCGATGAAGGAGAAGTACGGGTCACGGACAAAGCGGACTTGTTTGCCATTCAGCGGCTCCTCGACCGAAGAAATGCGGTCTAGCAGAGGAGAGCACTGCACGAGGTTCGGCCGGGCATTCGGGAACTCGGCACTCGGGAGCTGATGCCGGTAGATCATGAACGGCATGAGGTCTTCCGCAGTGCTGGGGTCATCCTTGACGGTGCGCAGCTTAAACAAAAGCTGGGTGGGGTCAGTGACGGACTCGTCCAATGCGGCTTCGGTGCCTGCTGAGTTGCTGACGATGGACTGGCGTGTCAGGCCGATGAGGATGGCCGAGGTGCCACCAAAGGCGCTGGTGGGGACGGCATCGAAGGGTCCTTCGCCGATAGCGTAAGCGTTATTGTCGAGGTCATTCACATAGACCGGCGGCAGCGGGCGCGCGGGCCAGGGGATGAAGTCGCCTGCGGGATCCTTGCCTGGTTCCAGGGTCGTTTGCAGAGCGCTGATGACGACATTGCTGGCGGAGCCGGCAGCGCGCGGGAAGGTGCCTGGGCCGACGGCACGCACGGCGATGTGCAGCGGCTTGGGCTCGGTCTGATTCACCCCGATCGTCACATTGAAACGAGGGCCGTTGCCGATGCCTGAGGCCCCCACGCGTGAGGTTTGGAAAGCTGGGAATGAAAGGCCGGGAGCGTCAGGCAACTGCATCGTGGTGGGGTCACCTTCGAAGTTCGTGTTCACCAAAATCACCCGCGTGAGCCCCGTGACATTCGCGATGTCGCCGCCATCCTGGGCGATGAGCACCTCGAAGCGCTCCACGCCCACGGGATCGCAGAACCATTCGAGTTGCAGTTGGGGCTTGCCGTTTTTCTTCACCACGGTTTTTGGCTGGGTGAGCAGGGGCGTGGGCAGATGGGGGCTCACGAGTTGCGTGCAGCCGAGCAGGTTCAGCGGGCTCGCATTGGTGTTTTGATCCAGGACCTGGCCGTAGTAGCAGATGCGAGTGCCCACGGCGGCTGGCATGGCGGCGTCATCCCATTTGGCTTCGCTGATCTTGAATTTCCCGCCTTTCTCTGTGGGGTCGCCCTCTCCTTTGGCGATGAGGGAAAGTTCTCCGTCGGTGCCAACACGGCGGTACACACGCCATTCGCGGATGTTTTCCTGGGGGGCGTAAAAAAGCTCGCCGCTAATGATGTTCACGCTGCCGTCGAAGTTCGAGGATTCATGCACTGGCTGGGCATCCTCCTGCGCAACGGTGGTCTGTTTTGTGGTATTTAGGCTGAATGTAAAGACGACGTAATCGATGTTCGAGACATCACTCGTCTCCAGGGTTTCTGGTGCGCTGATGAGGCCGTTGGCGGAGATGGCACTCACGCGGATGCGCAGTTTTTTGGCAGCATCCGTGGGCTCTTCATAGGGCAGGGAGACAAGCAGGGTGTCGCTTGTCTTGTAGAGGTGCTGCTTGCCGTAGAGCACGAGAAATTTACCGTTAGTCTGCTGCTGTGCGAGTTCGATGTAGGCAGCGCTGACATTTGCGCTGGTGCGCACAGCTTTGATGGTGATGCCTTTGAAATTTCCTGGAACACCGTTCTGAGCGCGTAGGCTTTTGATGATCACCGGATCTTTGGGGCGTTCGACGCCGTCAGGAGTTACCGAGGGAATATGCCGGGTGACGGTGAAAAAGCCGGTGGGAGCGTCTGGTGCCTTGAAGTCACGCAGCACTCCAGTCACGGGGGAGCTGTGGCCGCTGATTGTCTTGTCATCTCCGCAGGCGGTGCGGCCCACGGCGCGCATGGTGTACCAGACGCTCTTGTCGAGGTGGGTCGCAGTCGTGGGGGCACCTGGACCGTTGTCGTCAAAAAAGGCGAATTTGGGCGCATCAACCAGAACGCCCTCATCGGTCTTTTGCGGCCCGATCTGCTTCACCTCGCCGATCTTGTTAAAGCCAGGATCACCGAGATGCTCCAGGTACTCCTGCGGATTGCTCCAGCGATAGATGAAGTACTTGGTGGCTCCCTCTTCGGCGGTGTCGGGCAGTTGGCGGAACTTTAGGCGCAGGAACTGGCTGCCTCCCTGATTCACGATCTCAGTCTTGTCCTTCGGGGCGACGAAGGTGCTGAGCACGGACTCGATGGTGGGTGGGTTCGGCGGCAGGCGGTCGCAGATGGTGACGAGTGTGCCGCGTGAGAGCTGCCCTGGCTGCCCGGCGATGCTGCGCGCGGCGACGAAGTAGTAAAAAGCCTCCCCGTCCGTGTAGGGCCGCAGGGCGCGGCTGCCATCGGCCACGGTGTGGCGCACACCGTCATCGGCGATGAAGACGATGTTCAAGTCGGCGGAGTCAATGGTATTGGGCGCGGCTTGCCCAGGCGTGAGTTCCTGAGTGCTGATGATGGGCAGCTCATTTGCCAGGGCGAGGTCTGGGCTGGTATCGGCTGGGTTCACCGCAGCCAGGAGGTTTAGCATGTCCGTCGCCGACGGCGGGGTGAGGTGCCAGCCGAGTGTTTCTGCCACGGTCTTCTTCACGCGAAAGACATCGAAGCCAAAAGTGTGCGCCAGCCGCTGCTTCAGAAGAGGGTCCATGGACCAGCGCAGGCGGACATTCAGATGATCCATGGAGCTGACAGGGAACTGCGAGCCGACCTTCACAGGATTTGGCACAGCCACTGGCGGACCGGGCGGCGGCAGGACGAGCGGAGCGGCGGGGTCCAGCGTCACGCGACCGAGTACGCGGAGGTCAGCATCCGCATCGCTCAACTCACGTACTTCATAGGTACGCAGGCCGATGAGCGGCTTTGTGAAAGCATGACCGAGGGCGAGCATGACGCCGGCATGAGCACGACCGAGGAAAAAGAGGCGGGCGAGCAACTTCGGCTCTGTGGCAGCAGACTGGATGATGAAGGCGAGCTTCTCCGCTGCATCGAAGTTCGGGTCCGCTGGGTTCGCCGGAGCCTGCCCCTGGCGCAGGGTGATGTCACGATACATACCGTCGATGCGCGTGGCAGCACCTCGGGGATCGCGGTCCAGCTTTGACCCCAGCTCCAGCATGGCGCGGATGGTGCGTGGGCTGGATTGCAGGGTCTGGATGCCTTCCCGAACGAAAACGCCGTTGCTATCCGCCGCGCCGGGTTTGGAATAGATGCCGATGCGGCGGACGAGCGTGGCGGAGGTGCTCTGTGGCTGCCAGATCAAGTAAGCCTGCGGCTGCCCGGCGACGGTGACGGTGGTGCCGATGGTGGTGAGCAGATCCTGCGCGCAGAGGCTGGCGCTGAGCCCGAGCAGCAGGGCGGTGATGAGGGTGCGGGGAAAGTTCATGACGTGAGTTCAGGGAGAGGGTTCAGAGGTTCATCATTCGTCCACGCTCCAGGCTCCCTGCCGGTAGGTGACGCCCAGGGTCTGGTCGAATTCGAGGCAGAGTGGGCAGGACCCGGCTGTGCCGACGATGTTGCCCTTGCCTTTGAAAATGAGATCCCCATTCGTGACGACGCCGAGCAGCTTCACCGTGCCGCGCACGCTGACGGCGCAGAGTGCCTCGCCCGAGAGGCCGAGCGTGATGCGCCCGCCGAACGTCGGCCCTTCGACAAAGAAGAAGGCCCCAGCTCCCACCCCGGCGGAGATTTTAAACATGCAGGTGGCGGGGACGCCGAGCAGTACCTCGGTGAGCGGCAGCCAGACTTCCCCATAAACATAAGCTCCGGTGAAGGGTGGCTGACCCAGCACGCTGGCGGCGTCCGGGTCCACGATCATGAGCGGGTCGAGTGAGCAGGTCTTGCCAAAGAAGATGCCGCCCGCGCCTTCATACGAGGTCACGACGACGCGCGCCGTGGCGGCGATGTAGGCGAAGTTGAGGCCGGAGAAGTCCGGCTTTGCCCCGATGCCGACGGCGGCGGAGAGTTCGGAGACGGTCACACCCTCGAAGTCGAACTCGCCATTGGTCATCTGGAAGGAGCCGCCGATGCCGGTGGGCAGGTAGGGTGAGTCAGCATTTGCGCGCCCGATGGTGAAGAGTACGCCGATGTCTGCCCGGCGCTGGGTGTCCGGCGGCTCGACACCTGGAACGGCCTCGACGACCTCCTCCGCAGGTGGCGCGGGGGCGGGGCTCCAGTCCAGCGGCACGTCCAGTGCGCCGATGCGGATCTCCACGGTTTGCTGTCCAGGTTCGGCTGGACCGCAGCCTTTGTTCTCCGTGGATGAGTCAAAGCACATCATCTCAAAGTAGGCTTTGAGGTTCATCTTCTCCGGCAGACTCAGCTCCACCTGAGCATCTATGCGCAGCCGCCGCAGCGTGTCTCCCTCGATGTGGGCGTAGCCGTCCACCTTCCCCGCGCCGAGCACGTCCGCTACGGGGCCGAGGGCTTTGTTAATCTCTTCATCCAGTGGGGCCAGCACCTCTTTCACCACCCTCAGGCACATCTCATTGAGCTGGGCATAGACCGTGTCGATGGCGGAGTGAACCGCCATGCGCACCTCCGCGATGTGCTGACGCAGCACATGCTGGATGTTTTGGATGAGGCCGGACTCCATCAGCTTGTCCCGCAAATGGGCGCGCAGGAAGGCGCGCATCTCATCCCGTGTGAATTCCTGGAGCAGGTTCAGCCCATTATCGGCGACGGCGAGCGGGGTGTCTGCTGAAGCAGCGGTGGCAGCGATCTCGACGAATTTCTTCAGCTCCTTCGCTGCGTCCTCGACGAGTTTGTCGAGATCGTCCGCCTTCTCATCCACCACCCTTTGCAGCTCGCCGGCGATGCTTTGTGCCGTGCCTAGGTCACCCTGCACGGACTTCACTTTGGAGCGCACATCCACCAGCACGCCTTTGAGTTCCTGGAGTGCCTCGGTGAGGCGGTCGAGTGTCGGGTCAAAGTCCCCGATCATGCCGTTCAGTTCGTCGTTGATGTAATTGGCGTTGGCCGCCAGCAGCGCTTCCAAAACGGGGGCCACGTTTTCCGGGACGGAGGCGCGTACCAGCCCATTGACCAGGCTTTGCACGATCTGGCGTTCGGTGGGGCTGCTGGGAATGTTGGAGATCGGCACTTCACGGATGATGCCCCGGCGCACCAACTCGGCGGGAATCTCACCGGCGAAGGGTGTGAGGAGCCCGTTCACTTTTTCGTAGATCGTCGCGACGGGGATATTGTTGACGTCCACCTTGAAGTCGCCGCAGACGATGTCGATGGCGAGGATGCTCTGATCCAGGGACTCAGCCACCTGATTCACGATGCTCGCGGTGGTGTTCACACCCGAGACGATCTCGCCGATCTTTTTTCTCAAGCCTGCCGTGCCCGCCTGCTCACCTTTGACATAGTTGTCGATCTGTTTGACCAGACCGTTCTGGGTGTCAGCGATCCACTCGCGGTTGTCCAGCGGGCCACCGTTGAGGACATGCTGGTTGTAGGATGCCTCCAGCTTGTCGTAAAAGGTGTCAAACACCGTGGAAGTGAGATCCTCAGTCACGTTGTTGATGAGCTTGTCGATGTTGTCGCTGACCAGTTCGTCGAGTTGATTGACTCCATTGATCAGGGAGGCAGCACCACGATTGACCTGCGTGTGGGCGGCATCGTGCAGTCTGTCCAGCCCCTGAGAGACGGCATTGGAGAGGTTCAGCCGCTTCAGATCGGCAAACTGGCTGCCGAAGGTGATCTCCAGGTTCTCCGCGCTGAGGTAATCGACCTGATGTTTGAAGTTCATGATGACGATGTCCACTTTTTGCGGTGCCTCGCCGACGAAGTCCCGAGTGCTGCGGTTCCACTTCAGAGGATACTCCAGCGGCACGAGTCCAAAGATGGACTGACGTGCCTTTACCGTGAAGGCATCTGGCTGGAGCGGGAAGCGGTAGGCGTCTGCCGTGATGCTGTGAGTGTCGTCCGGGAAGCCGCGGTGATCGCGGTCAAAAAGCACGTTTCCAAAGAACGTGTCTGTGGCGACTCCACCCTCCGCCCAGCCGGAGGTGACGGAGACGAGAGCCCCGGTGAGGTCTTTGTTCGCACTGGTCATCACATGCACCTCCAGATCTACAAAGTAAGGCACCGGGCAGCGGGCAGCGAAGCCGACAAAGCCCGTGGCCGGAGCTCCTGCCGCCTCGGGGTTGTTGAAGTAGAGTTTCGAGACAGGGTTCATCTTGTAGATCTCGTGGCCATCATCCTTTTCAGGCCCTTTCATCTCCACCACGGCAGGCAGACCCAGCCGGCCATCCACGCCGGGCAGCCCTCTGGCCAGCGTGCCGAGGTTCCCGTTCGGCAGGAAGATGAGCGAGCCATAAAGCGGTGTGGAGATATTGGCGGCTCCGCTTTCCACCATCATCGTCAGATCACGCCTGCCACCAGCACAGTCATCGCCAGCTCCGACAAAGCGGATGTCCAGCGGCTTAAAGCTGCCATCCCAGTAGCTCAGCGGCTTCACACCTGCATCTCTGGGGTCGATCTCGCCATCTCCCAGCGCCCCCTTGCAGCCGATCTGGAGTGCTTTGAAGCGCTGGGTGAACTCCGTCTGGGCGATGTTTTTCACCTTGGGCACACTGACCTGTCCATTGATCCGGGAGGGCTCAGCCACGGGCTCGCTACCATTGGAGAGGAAGGCCATCTCCCACTTCGTGAAGTCGAAGTCGTAATTGTAGAGCCGCAGCTCTGGGGGAAAGGTCACCGCCACATGCCGCCCGGAGACACCGCTGCGGCGGACATAGTATTTCGACACGCCCGGCCTGAGTCCGAGGTCTTGGCTGGCATTCATGTCAGCGATGCGTACCTTACCATCCTGATTGGTTGTGTTGGCGACAGTGAAGTTCAACCCTGCATAAGCTCCTGCCCCCAGCAGGTACTCGTCCGTGCCAGGATAGACCATGCCGGGCACCTGTGGGTCAAAACCGGCATACAGCACTGCTCCTGGCGCGCGTAACTCTGCCTCCGATGCCGCGCCTGCATAGAGCTGATGTCCAGGGACGAAAAGCGATGCCGCCTTGAATGCCCCCGTCTCGTGGGAGAAGAACCCTTCCTCCCGTCGATCCCACTGCAGAGCGTGCGACGTGACCGTGCCAACCGCAAACAAGCCGCCGTCTGGCGTGAAGCCCAGCACGCCGCCTGCGGGAGTGAATGAGGCGCTCTTGCTGGCACCCGACTTTGGGCAGTCGCCCTCCGTGCATTCCGTCAGATACGTCACTCCCACATTGCCGGTGACTTGCAGCCTGCTCAAATCTGGATCGACGGCCCCATCACGGATCTCCAGCCGGTTCTCACTGCCCGAACTGCTGACGAGCGTATCAAGCGGCATGTGGGTGCGGAAATCACCCGGGCTCAGTTCGATGGACGCCTCCTCGGTGCGAGCACTGCCATCTTCTGCCTGGATAAAGACTAGGTCGTGTTTGAAAACCTGTCGATTGGCAAAACGGCTGTGATGGAGTAGAGGGTGGAGTCGATGAGAACACAACGTTTTACATGGTGGGGGCCG
>JAGKWZ010000175.1 GCA_021151605.1 Verrucomicrobiaceae bacterium | reverse complement strand
GCCTCAGCCTTCGGTTTTTCGACCAAGCTGAGCATCGACTTCTCCATGGCGATCATTTGGGACTTCAATGGCTCCGGCGCGTGCTGGGTAAGGAACTTGTTTCCATGGCTGATGTTCCCGCCGAAGTGAGCACCCAGGCCCATGATGCCGAAGCTGCCGAAGAAGACGGCGCGGTAAGCGTGCATGAGTTCCCGATTGTTGTGTCCCATTGCGTAAATGCGGACCACCAGGGCCAACAGGACCCCCGCCGTGCCCACGAGGGCCAAAGTCTGATGCAGGGTGAAGTTCCCGCCAAGATAGCCCCCTTCACGGGAGAGCATGATACCTGCGAGCACGGCCATGACCGAACCAGCCGAGCCTACCAGCAGGGTGAGCAAAGCCCCGGCTCCAAAGCTTTCCTCACCGCGGCGGGTAAAGCACAGCAATTCCATCAAACAAAGCAGCCCGAGCGCACCCACCGGCAGATGCAGGAGAATCGGGTGGAAGCGCCCCACAAAGAGGACATTGCTGCTAACTTCTCCTTTCGGGGCCTCAAACAGCGGGGGGAAAACCAGCAGACCGATCACGAAACCTACGATCAGCAGGAGGGTAAGCACCCAGGCAAGGGTGTAGGATTTAGGTGTGTCGGAATCGGAGTAGGAAGCGGACATGGCAGTGTGCAGAGGTTGGGAATCGCCAGAGTTACCAACGCGCTCTGGAAAGGCAATCCATCAATCGAAACCATGTCGGATCATGCGAATCAAATGTCGATTCTTGTGACCAAAGAAGACTGCACTCTTGCAGGGAAATATAGGAAAGTCGTGCGTCGCGCCAGACGTATGCCATTTACCCCCCTATGAACACCTTTCACGAGACCGCCTCTGCCTCGCATCAGTTGAGCCGCCGCCATGTGTTGCGCGGACTCGGCACGGTGATGAGCCTGCCCTTTCTGGAATCCTTCGGCAGCCGTGCATTTGCCGCAGCGGCTCCCGTGAAGAAAGCGCCTTTGCGGGCGGCCTGGCTGTATGTGCCAAACGGGGTGAATGTGGATGAATGGTTCCCCACTGGCGAAGGCTCCAGCTACCAGCTCAGCACCTCGCTGAAGGAGTTAGAAAAGCACCGAGATGATTTCATGGTCGTCTCCGGCCTCGCCCAGGACTTCGCCCGCTCTCATGGCAATGGCGGCGGTGACCATGCCCGCGCCACCGCAACCTTCCTCACTGGTTGTATGCCAAAGAAGACCGCCGGGGCGGACATCCAGCTCGGCGTCTCGGTGGACCAGATCGCCGCGCAAAAGATCGGCCACCTCACCCGCCTGCCCTCCCTGGAACTCAGCACGGACGGCCAACGCAGCGCGGGCCGGTGCGACAGCGGCTATTCCTGCGCCTACCAGTTCAATCTAGCCTGGAAGAATGAAAGCATGCCCATGGCTCCCGAAATGGACCCTCGCCTCGTCTTCGAGCGCCTCTTTGGTTTTGGCGCCTCCGGTGCCCGTGGGGCTGATGGTGCCCGCCGTCAGCGGTTGCAGAAAAGCATCCTCGATACCGTGCTTTCCGAGGCCAAAAGCCTCCAGGGCAAAGTCAGCGGCAATGACAAACGCAAGATCGACGAATACTTCGAGTCCGTGCGCGACATCGAGATGCGCATCGAGCGCGCTGAGAAGTTCACCGCTCAACTACCGAAGGATATCAGCGTGCCAGAAGGTGTGCCGGACAACTACGAACAGCATATCCGCGTGATGTTTGACCTCCTGGCTCTCGCTTTCCAGACGGACAGCACCCGCATCGCCACCTTCATGCTCGCTCATGACGGCAGCAATCGAAGCTTTCCTGACATCGGCGTGCCAGATGCCCACCACGGCATCTCCCACCACCAGAAAGACCCGACCAAACTCGCCAAGCTCGGCAAAATTGACCGCTTCTACCTCCGTCAGCTCGGCTACTTCCTGGACAAGCTCAAAGGCATCAAAGAAGGCGAAGGCACCGTGCTCGACAACAGTATGATCGTCTGGGGCGGTGGCATCGGCGACCCCGACCGCCATAACCACGACAACCTGCCCATCATTGTCGCTGGTAAAGCCGGTGGCACTTGGACACCCGGCAAACGCGTCGTCCTCCCCGGTGAGACCCCGATGACGAATCTCTACCTCTCCATGCTCGACCGCATGGGCGTGCGTGCAGAGAAAGTCGGTGACAGCACCGGCGTGCTCGAGGTGGGCTGATCGACTTCTCATCAGCAGTATTTCAAAGCCAGGGCGAATTGATTCTAGCCTATTCGGGTCATTTCTTGTAATTTCCAGAAATGACCTTGAGACGTGCGTTCCTAGCCAGCCTGATCCTCGCCGTCGTCGCGATCCTTTTTTGGACTCTCGGCGGCAGCTTGGATGAATCGAGTTCATCTGCCCAGAAAGCGGCTTTCACCAAGGATACGGCGGCCCAACCTATCCAATCCGCAGCCCCAGGTTTCAGTTCGGTGAACTCGGCGACTTCATCCGTCACGCCGCTGCCAGAAAACCCGCAGGCGGCGGATCGGGAGAAGGTCTTGGCAGAATTTACCTCGTGGACCGAGCGTTATCTGGCGGCCAACCCAGCCCAGCGTGAAGCTTTGGAGGAAGAAGGCGTGAAACTCGCCACGGCGAGACGGCCTTGGTTTAAACAACTGATTCAGACGGACCCGCGCAGTGCCTTGGAGCAGGCTGTGCCGCGTGTCGTGAGGCAGGACTTGCCGGAAAAAGTCGTGGCTCAGCTCGAAAAGCCAGTGTCTGCCAAAGGAGACTACAACGTGTATCTCGGCCGACCTGCCCCAGGCGTGCCCGTGCCGCCGGAAGGCCTGACTTTGCGCTACTTCGAAGCCGATGGCGTGAGCTACAAAGCGCATGTTTTTGGGGAACTCACGGAAGTGATGTCGAAAAAGGGGGTGCCGCTGCGTGGCATCTCCATCGACCGAGACATGGCGGTGGCTGAAAATGCCGTCCGTCGGCTGGAAACGGGCGAGCGAATCCCCAGCGGCACTTTGGTGGAGGAAACCTGCCCCGTGTCCGGCCTGACGACCGAGGCTGTCTCGGAAGGTCAGACCGTCACGGAAGTCTCCCCCACGGTGGAGATCGGCAACCGCATCATCACGCTCTGCAATGGAGCCCATGTCAGCGTGCTGGAGGATGACTTCCGCACCTACATTCAGTCCAGCGGTCCCGGCGGTGGAGGCTTCTTCATGGATAACTTTCCCGGCACCTCATCGCGTGCCATTGGCAACCTGCGCTGCCTTTACATCCGCGTCACTTATCCTGACCAAATGGCCCAGCCAAACACGGAGGAGCAGGCTTATGCGGACATGCGCGACAACGCCCGTTTTTATCTGGAAAACTCATACGGTAAGCTCACGCAAACCACCACCGTCACTCCCGTCCTGACCCTGCCACGCACCGTGGCTTGGTATAAAGCCAAGGACGCGGAGGTGGATGGTCTTGGGCTCGTTCACAACGACTCACGCGCGGCAGCCAGATCGGCGGGTTATGACCCGAGCCAGTATGACTGCATCATCGTGCGTGTGAACCAGGGGCCACGGTTGGAAGGCATCTCCTGGGGCGGCGGCACCAGCGTGTGGATCACCTGGAATGGCATGGACGTGCTCAATCACGAGATCGGGCACTCGCTCGGACGCAATCACGCCAACTCCTGGGACTCTCTGGATGGCACCCCCTACGGCTACGGGCAGAATGGCGAGTATGGCAATCCCTTCGATGTCATGGGCGGCAGCGGCGGATTCAGCGCGCATTACAACATCATCAGCAAACGCGCTCTCGCCTGGCTGCCGGACAGCTACATGCACCTCGCCAGAGGCAATGGCGTGTATCGCATCTTTGCCTATGACCAGCCGACGCTGGAGGAAGGCAAGCGCTATGGGCTGAATGTCGCCAAGGACAGCGTGCGGCAGTACAACATCGAGTATCACCCGGCTCGCGGCGGCTTCCTGGCGAACAACGCGCTCGTGATTTACAGCGGCATGGGGTCAAACGCCGGGCATCTGCTCGATACGACGCAAGGCAGCCTGAATGGCAAAGATGATGGTGGCATCGCTGTCGGGCGCACTTTCTCCGATCATGAAGGCGACATGCACTTCACGGTGCTCAGTCAAAACAACACCAACCCGCCCTCACTCGACATCGCTTACAATCGCGGACCGTTTCCAGGCAATGCACCACCGACCGCCACACTAGCGGCCAGTGCTACCACGATCGCTGTGGGTGGCAGTGTGACTTTCACGGCCACGGCCTCGGATGCTGATGGAGATGCTCTGGCCTATCACTGGCTCTTTGATGACGGCATCTCCGGCACAAACAGCGCTGAATTTACCCGCACCTTCACCGCCGCCGCCCAGGTCAATGCCATGCTCACGGTCTCCGACATGAAAGGTGGTGTGGTGAGGCGTTCCATCGTGATCAATGTCGGCAGCCACGGTAGGCAAACCATCAGTGGCAGCATCACCGTCGACGGGCTGCCTTTGCAGGGCGTGTATGTTTCCGGCGGTGGCAAAGCCAGCTACACCAATGCCGATGGCAGCTACTCGCTGACCGGTGTCGCGACCGGCGCACAAACCCTCACGGCGACCCTGGCGGGCTATACTTTCACCCCAGGCTTCACCAACCCGCTCACGGTGGTGGCTGGCACCAATACGGCCAACTGGACGGCAGTTGCGGCCACCTTTGTGACCCTCGCAAAAATCGCCGATGCCAATGAAGGCGGAGCCAATGGAACCTTCAGACTCACGCGCACGGGCAGCACCGATGCCAGCCTGACCGTGCTGGTTTCACCCGTCGGCGGCACAGCGGTGAAGGGCACGGACTACACCTTCACGCCGGATTTTGTCACCTCGGGCTCCTTCCGCGCCTTCACGATTCCCGTTGGGGCAGGGTCGCTCGATATCAGTGTGGCTGCGGTGAACTCCAGCTCCGTGCAGGACACGGCGGCTGAAGGCCCGGAGACGATCACGATGCAGCTCGCTGGAGCCACGGGCTACTTTGCCCAAACAGCCAGCGCGGTCGTCATGACCGTGGTGGACAATGACACGACGCTGCCGCAGGTCAGAGTCACGGCTCCCGATCCTTATGCGATGGAAGCGCCAAGCGGTGACGCGGGCAGTTTCCTCTTCACTCGCGTCGGCAGCACGGATGCAGACCTCAATCTGTCCATCGCATGGACTGGCACGGCCTCGAACGGCACCGACTACAGCACGCTGCCCACCACCGTGACGATCCCAGCGGGGCAAAGTTCACTCTCATTGCCAGTGACGACCATCGACGATGCTTTGATCGAAACGCCCGAGGACGTCATCGCCACGATTAACACCAGCGCGGCCTACATTCGCGACACCTCAGCGACGACTGCCACCGTGACCATCTCGGATGATGACACGCCCTATGTCAGCGTCAGCGTGCCGGATTCCACTGCCGCCGAGGGTTCGGCCAATGGAGGCCTTTTCCTCCTGAGCCGCACTGGAAGCACGGCTGCTGCGTTGAAGGTCTATTATGGCCTATCTGGAAGTGCGATGCACGGCACGGACTATGCAGCCCTCAATGGAGAGGTCACCATCCCTGCCGGTGCCACCAGCGCTCCGGTGGTCATTTCTCCTTATGACGACGACGTCGCCGAGCCCGTCGAGTTTGTCACACTCGCCATCGCCAACTTCAATAACGCCTACAACATCGGCAGCGTCTTCCAGGGCACGGTGAACATCACGGACAATGCCGACACACCGCTCATCAATATCCGCTCTGGCAATGTTGGCACGGAAGGTGGCACAAATCCGACCTTCGTGTTCCGCTCCATCGGCAATGGCACAGGGAATATCACCGTGAATTACACCGTCAGCGGCACGGCGACATCAGGCAGCGACTACACGGCCTTGTCAGGAAGCGTCAGCGTCCCGGCGAATGGCTCCAACGATACCACTGTCACCATCCCGCTGAGCAATGACACCCTTCCCGAGGCCACCGAAACCGTCGTCGTCACCATCACACCCTCCGCCAACTACCGCGCCTACAATGACGCCAGCGCCGAGATGGTGATCCAGGACAATGACAGCGGCGCGGATCGTGTCTCGGTCTCCACTTACAATCATTCACCCGGCGAGGCCACACCCACGAGTGGCACCTTCTACTTCTCACGCACGCTCACGGCGGGCGATCTCACCGTTAATTATGCCATCTCCGGCACGGCCACCAATGGCAGCGACTACGCCACACTCAGCGGCAGCGTGGTCATTCCAGATACTCAGTCAGGCGTCAATCTGGTGATGACCCCCATCAATGACACCGCCGCTGAAGGCACCGAAACCGTGACACTCACCGTCTTGCCAGGGACTGGTTACGGCGCAGATCGCCCTGCTTCGGCGACCTTCGAGATCACGGACAATGAATCCCCGGCCATCACCGTCGGCTTTCAGCAATCCTCACTCGTCACCAGCGAGCAGCCCGGAGCCCTCGGCGAGTATCGGGACATCCCCGTCGTCTTGTCAGCCGCCTCTTCGAACACGATCACCGTGCGTTACCATTCAGCCGGAGGCAGTGCATCGGGTGACGACGTGGATTGGGCCTTTGTCGATGCCGCCAATGGCAACCGGCCGATCCTCAGCGGCATGCTCACCTTCCTGCCGGGGATGACCACGCAGAATCTCCGCATTCGCATCAAAAACGACGCCGTCATGGAAAGTGGTGAACTCGCGCTTCTGCAATTGTTCAGCCCCTTCAATGCCACCCTGACAAGCGGTCGCAGTCAAAATTCCGTCACCATCTTTGACGATGCCACCCCGGTTCTGGTCACGGAGGAGCGCTGGAATACAGGCACGGTTTATACAAACAACACCTGGAACACCGTCACGCCATCCTCCACCTCCTACCTGACAGGCTTCACCTCACCTCAGGATGTGGCGGACAACTTTTCACGCCGCATCACCGGGCAGATCACCGCGCCGACCTCCGGCGTTTACAACTTCTGGATCGCCTCGGATGACTCATCGCGGCTCTTTTTGAGCACGACCGCAAATGCTGCCAACAAGGTGCAAATTGCCACACTGAGTGGCTGGACAGGCTTCCAGAACTGGGATGCAAACGCCTCTCAAAGATCGGCCAACATCACCCTCGTCGCAGGTCAGTCCTACTACATGGAAGTCCAGCATCAGGAAGGTGGCGGCGGGGATCACGTCTCCGTGGCCTGGCAGGGACCGGGCTTTGCCAGAACCCCCATCACATCTCCAGTGGTGGACACCGCGCCTCGCACCGTCCGTCTGGCGACCTCAAACACAACACGCTTGGAGACCGATGGCACGGAGCCTCTTCTTCAAGTTATCCTCGACCGTCCTGCGGGCAGCACGCCCATCACGGTTGATTACTCCACCTCAGGCACCGCCACCGCCGGAAGTGACTACACGCTGAATCCCGGCACTTTGACCTTTGCCACAGGCGAGCAGATGAAAGCCATTCCGCTCTCGCTGATCACAGACGCCGTGAATGAGCTGCCAGAAAGCATCATCGTGGCGATCTCGAACCCCGTCGGTGCCTCGCTCTCGAATCCCTCGGCTCATACCATCGCCCTGATCGATCCAGGCCTGCCGATCGTGGATACCTTGTTCATCAGCGCCGCCTCCAGTCAGGCAGCCAACACCGTGCTCACCACGGCTACGGCGACACCTCAGGCAGGACGCACCATCACGGGTTGGTCCATCGTCAGTGGTAATCCGAGCGGCATCTTTGCCATCAATGCCAGTGGTCAGCTCAGGCTGGTACTGCCTGCCTCTCTGCCGAATCCCGGCGGCATTCAGCTCATCGTCCGCGCCACGGATGATGTCGGTGCCTCAGGCGATGGCGTGATCAATGTCATCTGCAACCCCGGTGCCCAGGCCGTGGTCGAACAGCGTTGGAGTGGCACCACCGCCTTTTGGAATGAGTCCTGGACTGGCACGCCCACCTTCACCGGCACACGCACCATGCTCACCAGTGCCCAGGGAGTTGGCGACAACTACTCACGCCGTCTGACTTCCTACCTGAAGCCGCAGACGACAGGTGACTACACCTTCTGGATCGCTGGCGATGATGATTGTCGCCTGTATCTGAGCACCGATGGCTATCAGGCAAACAAAGTCCTGATCGCTGCGGTGAATGGCTGGACGAACTATCAGTCCTGGGATCAGAGCAGCGCCCAGAAATCTGCCACCATCCCTCTCATTGCCGGGAAGGTGTATTGGATCGAGGCCCAGCAGCAAGAAGGTGGCGGCGGGGATCATGTCTCCGTCGCTTGGTCCGGCCCTGGCATCTCACGCGTGGCCATTCCCGCCACCGTCATGGTTTCCACAGCTCCGGGCATCAACTTCACCGCACCAGGCACCAGCCTGCCAAACACAGCACCGACGATCAGCAATGTCACCGACCTAGAAATCAGCGAAGACAGCGCCACCAGCGCGATCGCATTCACCGTGGGCGATGCCGAGACCTCGGCCAGCGCACTGCCCGTCAGCATCAGCTCCTCCAATCAAGCTCTTGTTCCCAATGCCGCCGTCGTCCTGGCAGGCAGCGGTGCCAGCAGAACCGTCACAGTGACTCCATCGGGCAATCAATTTGGCTCGGCGACCATCACCCTCACGGTGAGTGATGGCATCCTCACGGCCTCAGACACCTTTGTCCTCACCGTGACGAGCAGCAATGATCTCCCGTCGATCACCGCTTTGAGCAATCAAACCATCCCGCTCAACAGCTCCACATCCGCTCAGCTTTTCAGCGTCGATGACCTGGAAACTCCGGTCACAGCACTGACGATCACCAAAGAGTCCTCCAACCTCGCCCTGGTTCCCCTGAGCAGCATCAACATCAGCGGCACTGGCATCTACCGCACGGTGACGGTCACGCCAGCCACTGACAAAGTCGGCAGCGCCATCATCACCCTCGGAGCGCAGGATTCAGGCACCACGGCCTCCACTTCCTTTGTCGTCACCGTCACCGGCACCCCCAGCCAGACATGGTGGCAGGAAAACTTTGGCTCTGTTAGCCAGACTGGGAACGCCGCTGATACCGCCGACAAGGATCTCGATGGCATCCCGAACCTGATCGAGTATGCCCTGGGTCTCTCGCCCAACAGTTCGAATCCCGCGTCGGCAAATCTCGCGCTCGACACCGTGCCGCTGGCAAGCAATCGCCATCTTCGCTTCACCATCACCAAGAATCCGTTGGCGACAGACCTCACATACGTCGTCGAAATCACCAGCGACCTCTCCAATCCAGCCGCCTGGACCACCTCCGGCGTCGTCATCGAATCCAGCACCAGCAGCACCCTCGTCGTTCGCGACAGCAACCCGATGAACAGCAGTGCCCAGCGCTTCATGCGCCTCCGGGTCACGCGTCCATAACCGCCAGCCTCAGCAGCGCCAGCACACTTGGGCTGTCTTTGATCCGCCCATCCAGCGCCATTTGAATCGCTTCCCTCAAAGGCAGTCGCAGCACATTCAGCTTCTCAGTCTCCTCCGGGGCCGACTCACCCATCGTCAGCCCGCGTGCCACGAAGAGGTCACAGACCTCATTCGTCGTCGAGTTCGAGAGCTGAAGGCCCGAGAGCAGCGGCTCGATCACCTCCGCCCGCAGCCCTGTCTCCTCCAAAAGCTCCCGCCGTGCACATTCCGCAGGCTCCTCTCCCGGCGGGCAGCCGCCTTCGGGGATCTCCCACTCGTAGGATTCATGGCAGTAGCGCCACTGCCCCACCAGCCAGGTAAAGCCGTCCTCGTCGATCGGAACGACACCAACGGCGCGGTTTTGATACTCCACCACCCCATAGATCCCCTGCCCTCCGCTTGGATTGATCACCTGATCCTCCCGCACATGGATCCAGGGGTTGGCATACACCTCCCGCGTGCTCAGGGTGGTCCAGGGGTTCGTTTCAGCAGATGATTCGTCAGTCATGAAACCCAGACTAGCCCGGCTTGCTCCACATTCTAGCAGAGACCATCGTCTTCAAATAAGGTAAAGAGCCTCATGAAGACTTGCACATATTTTAGCATGAAAAAAACCTACTCACTCCGGGCACTCATCTTGTTGTCTTGTTTGGTCTTCAGCCTGTCGATAACCTGTGCATTCCCTCAAAGTAGCAAATCCGAAGCAGGAAATGGCACCGCGACGAACATCCTATTAAATGCACGCATCAAGCCGAGCTTTAGCGACGATCATCCTGAGATCGAGTGTGAGATCATCAACACAACGCCATCCCCTGTGGATTATGATGCCTGGCTAGATTCACTAGGTTTCGATTTTCGTCTGAGAGACGCCCAAGGAGTAGACATCACCATGAATGAACGTTGGTTTGCATTTAATTCACCGCGTTACAGGGAATGGACCAAAACAAGAACTCGCAAAATTTCGTCAGGAGATAAAATAACATACACGCTTCGCCTTGATGAGGCTTTTGGCCCGGACTGGAAGCGTGGCTTCAAATTGGAGGTTGGTTGGTTCCAGAAGGGGTCACACGATACTGAACCAACGCTGAGCACTGAAGTGCTGCTACCTCTGGCCAAGATGACCGCCTCTGAGACGGTAAAGGAGCCTAATGCCATTGAAAGAGCAGGCGCAAGCCCGACAGTTCAATGGCTCGTGTGGACAATCGGCTTTATCGCCGCAGTCGGCTTGCTCTGGTTGGCGATCAGAAAGCAAAAGTGAGAACAAAGTCAGAATGCCATTGCACCTCAAGGCGCCTGCATCGCGTGTGAAGAGTGTCGACGTGTGGGGCGAGAGTTGAGGTTTGTTTCGGCAGGGCTCCTGGGGGCATGACAGCGAACCCAAGCCGTTTCACAACTGGAAAGGCCGTGTTCCACCCACCGCCCCTCTTTGGCTGCGGCCGTGGGAGCGCGCTCTCACGTATGCATCCGATTGCCTCCGCCCTTGCCATCCCCTCATTCCCCCCTAATCTCCGCCTC
>JAGKWZ010000174.1 GCA_021151605.1 Verrucomicrobiaceae bacterium | reverse complement strand
CATCGAAACTGGTCACCGGGGTAAAGTTCATCCGGTTGGCCCGGAACGAGGCTTCGTTCTCCTGCCAGTCCATGCCGAGCGGCGACACGATGCCCGCGCCGGTGATGAGGATGCGTTGAGAAGAGGAAGAAGACACGATCAAAGCAAAGGGAGAACGGCGGAGAAGGCAGGATGGATTCCAGCGCTTGAACCTACGCGCTGAACTCGCCACTGTCGCGCCCCCAGCGATCCCGGTTAAAGGACGCGCGGCCTTGAGTGTCAAATGTTTGCTGAGCGATGGAAACAAAACCTCCGCCAGAAAGGTGATCAGATCGCCCTCTGGTATCCTGAGGGCGCGCTCACGTTTCGGGAGCTGGAGGCGGCAGCTCGTGCGCTGAAGCCGCAGATCTGCCCGGTGCTGGGAGATTTTTATCTGGCCCAGGGAGACGGCGTGGAGATCACGAGTGCGCTGCTGGCAGGTTTCCTGACCGGGCGGCCCGTGCAGGTGGTGGAAAAGGATCGCCAGAGGCGTGTGCCCACCTCCACAGCCTCCGCCGAGGTAGCTTTGATCAAGCAAACCGTCGGCAGTTCCGGCCTTCGGCGCTGCCAGTGTTTCAGCTTCGATCAGATCGCCGCGGATGTGGACCGGCTCCACGCCGTGCTGGGTTTGCGCGATCACGCCGTTGCCCTGGCACCTTTGAGCGTGGCGCATTCCTTCGGCCTCACGACCACGGTTTTGCAGACCCTGCTGAACGGCCTGCCGACGCACTGGCTGCCCACGCCTTTCCCCACAGGCATGATCGAGGCACTGGCACAGCATGAGCGGGTCTTTCTGCCCGGCGTGCCAGCGATGTGGAAGGCCTGGCTGCTCTCAGGCCTGGATCTGAGCCACGTGACACTCGCCGTGTCCGCAGGCTCCGTGCTCTCGCTCGATCTGGAAAAGCGCGTGCGGGAGGTCTTCGGGCTGAAGCTGCACAATCTCTACGGCACGAGCGAATGCGGCGCCATCAGCTACGATGCCTCCACGATACCGCGCACCTCCGAGCCCGACATCGGCCAAGTGCTGCCCGGCATCGAAGTTCAGACCACTCAGGAAGGCCGGCTCATGGTGCGCAGCGATGCCGTGGGCCTCGGCTACGATGAAACGAAACCCGGCGAGATCTTTGCCCATGGCGAGCACCTGACCTGGGATGTGATCGAGGTCGGAGAGCAAGGACTCGCCTTTGATCAATGTCTCGGCGCAGGCATCAACGTCGCCAGCCGCAAGCTCGGCCCCGACGAGATCGCCGCCAAAATCCGCGAAGCCACCGGCATCGACGGCGTGCAGATCAGCGGAGCCCGGAGCCGAGACCCCGAGCGCGTGCAAGACGTCGTCTGCACCATCGCTCTGCCGCCCGAGCAACTCACCCAGGAGTTCAAAGCCCGCGCCTGCGCCGCCCTCGCGCCATGGGAAGTGCCGAGACGGTGGGTGGTGGGGTGAGTTTGGAGTGGATGCGGCGTCAGAGTGTTCTGCGAAGCCCCCTGATCGCTCATGTCAGCAAGATTGCGGAGTTCCGCTCATGATAATGGCGTCCGAGCGTCTGGTCCCTCTCCCCGCCGTGGAGTGGAACCGTTGCCGAATTTACCAAAGGGATGAGCAAGGTGCAGAGAGGTTGGCAAGCCCAGGCATCCTGCCCCGTTGAAATTAGGGTGAATTCTGCCCCCTGGCTGACGATGCCTTCTTGTCAGTTTGTCGGAGGAAGATTACTACACTGGTTAATGCGCCTTTGCTTTCTCCTATTGTTCTTTCATCTGATTGCTCACATTGATGCGCAAGTGGTCACTCGGAAGATCGGTTTTGATCCGCCGCATCTGATCTCGAATGGTAGAGGAACTGGGTTTACGCCGGGGGTGCGAGAGCAGGGCTTTTATCTCTCTGTTCCGGTGAATCAGGCTTTCAGCCACATGTATGTGCAGCCGCATCTTTATCCGTTTTCTCCGATCAATGGATCGAACTACGCGCGCTTCATCAGCGGGGCGGAAAACCTGAGTGTGAAGCATGAGCAGGGACTGCGCTTCACTCCAGTCAGCGTGGATATTAGCTTCTCCATTACCTCAATCATGGTGCTGGGGATGAAAGACGATGGGTCAACGGTGAGCACCACCTTCACTCGTGCAGCGGGCACCCAGTTTCAGACCTGTAGTTTTCCTTCTACTTTTGCAGACATCGTTGAGCTGAAAATCCCTAGCACGGGTTATAACCTCGATAACCTCGTTGTGATCCCGCCGGTAGGTGAGACGCTAACGCCTCCTCTGAGCGCCCCCTTGGTCTATGACATCACCTGGGAGGATCTGCCGCATCAGGTGGGACAGGTGACCTCAGTGGGTGGTCAGAGCTCACCCAGCAGCGTGAACTTCGGAGTCCCTTATGTTCGCAATGGCATCGGTGCGCTCACAGGAAGGGTGCTGGAACTCAGCAAGGGCCTGAGTGACAGCTATGATCAGATCGAGATGGCCCTGGGTCTGAATGCTGAACGTTACACCATCGACTTTGATCTCTGTCAGTTAGCGGGTGCCAACGTGGCTTTCTTCATCGACCTGCCGAACGGTTTTTTGCGCATTGATCTGGGGGGTGGTAACATCAGCTTTCTAAACTACGCGTCGGGAGTGCTGACCGGTAACCCAGTGTCTGGACCTGCCTACACTGCCTCTGCAGCCACCCACTTTCAGGCAGTCTGGGATGAGGCGAGCCGAGCGCTTACCTTCCTGGTGAACAATGTCGTCAAAGCCACCTGGACTCTTCCAGCCGGAAACTCCATCGACATCCAGGGAGTGCGCTTCAGTACGGATACCAGTGCGGTGACAGGCATCGACAATGTGCGTATCCAGGCCTCTGGGAAACCATCTTTCCATCTGGTGCCAGGCACCTTTGATTTCCAAGCCACCGCAGTGACTGGGCAGCGCTCAGTGCCAGTGTATGTTTTGAACACAGGCACGTCTCCCGTGACGATCACCGCTGGTTTGGTATCCAACCCGGCGGTCGCTCTTACCGGGCTCAGCTTTCCAGCCGTTATTCCTGTGGGTGGCAGACTCGAAGCCACGGTCACGACGACGCCATTGCTGGAAGACGCCCAGATCGCTGACATAACGTTTGTGTCGGCTGCAGGCAATGCCACGACGCATATCTTTGCGCAGGGGCCACCCAGCACTCAGACGGCTTACTTTTCCGCATCACCAGCATCTCGATGGGTCACCTTGGGAAGTCCGCTGATCCTGACATCCACCCTGGTCGGCACGGCTGTTCGTTATGAATGGACGAGGAATAACAGAGTCATTAGCGGCGCGGGCGATTCATCCTTACAGGTGACGACCTCAGCCACCACGAGCGATGCGGGGGTTTACCAAGTGAGGGCTATTCTCTCGAACGGTAATGTCGTCTCATCCACTCCTGCGAACATCGGCATCGTCAATCCGATCAATCTCAGCAGTTCGAGGTCTGCTGGCAGTTCCTACCTCCTGGTTGCCCAAGTTGCTGGGCCTTCTCAGAGCTATACATGGAAGCTGAATGGCCAGCCGCTGCCTGGATCTATACCCAATCTGACTCTAAACGGAGGGGCCGCTCAGTTCACGCCTCTGGGCATTCAGCATGAAGGCATCTATACCTGTGATGTGACGATGGCAGATGGGGCCGGGGGCAGCCCTTTGACCACGCGTGCGCTGACGATGAATCTCACGATCCCGCAGCCGCCAAGGATAACTACTACCAGCCTCGGCTATGCAATGGTGGGACAGCCATACCTGATAACTTTGACGAGGACTTCAACCAGCGCGGTAAGCGGCTATTTTGCCACTGGGCTACCACCAGGGATGACTATATCTGCCTCCAATGGGATCATCATAGGTACACCGCTGCCAGAGAGTATTCCCATAGGGAGTCCGCCTGAACAGAAGCTGCTCTACACGGTGCGGGTCAATGCGGAAAACCAGTATGGTCGAGGTCCGACGGTGGAACTGCCTCTTTGGGTAAAGCCACCCCTTCGCAGCATGCGCTTCGCTGGGCTCACGGGAGGCGGGATGACCAAAGGACGCGAAGGTCGCTGGCAGGCAACGGTGGGTGCGGCTGGCAATGTCACTGCCCAGATTGATGATGGCAAAGTCCGATGGCGAGCTTTGGGGCTGCTCAGATTCGATTACCTCACCGGCGATCTGAAAGGTCAGCTGGTGAGCGGTAGTAACCTCTGGGATCTGAGGCTCCGTAATGAGAGGGTTCTGGAGTCCATCCATTCGACGGGGGATGCGGTTTTTAGCTTCCAGGCTGGCATCTGCGTGGATCGCCTGAACCCCAATCAGCAGCCACCAGGGCTTTACCCTACAGCCCTGATGCCGAGCGGCACAGGCAGCTTCTCAGGGTATCCCTTTGGTGCGAGTCAGGTCATGGCCAGGCTTGGTCCAGGTCCTATGATGAACTGTGTCGGTGTCATGGCTGATGGCAGCACCTTCACAGCGTCAGGGGAACTGGTTCATGATTGGGAGGATACCACGAAAGTGCGCTTTCCCTTTTGTGTTCGCACCGCCCAGGGGCTGGGACTGGTCCAGGGCTGGCTCATTACGGGGGGCGGCCTCATGGATGGCCGCCTCGTGTGGATCCAAGACGCCTCGCCAAATTATCCCAGCTATCCAGACGGATTCAGCATGGACTCCCTGGCTCTTTATCTGCAAGCCATCGGCAGCCGCCATATTCCGCCGGGGACTGGTGCTACGCTCCTGAACCTCCACTCAAAGCCTCAACGTCTGAGTGCCGCCTACGACTTCGGGATCTCCAGCAGCTTGAATCGCCTTTTCAGCATCGATACACGCTATCGGGCAACACCACTCCCCCCCGCTGACAGACAGGCTTCTTTGACCATCAATCCGGCGGACAGCAGCTTCAGCGGCAGTCTGGCATTGGACAGCAATTTTGCTGGGAGGCCGCTCATGGCCAAGTATCGCGGATTACTCGTGCCGCGCCTGGGGCAGGGAGTTGGCTTCTTGTTAGCGCCAAACATGGAGCTTCACGCCGAAAACATCCGCAATGGCCGTAGAAGTATCCTTGTGCCTTTCGAGTCCATGGCCGTCGACTTGAAGCCTGATGTCGTCAAGTGAAGGTCTGGTATCGCTCAGTGAAGGCATCCAGGTCTAACTCTGCCCAGCTAGTCGTTTCAGGGGCGATTGTTTCTCGTCAGGAAAAGACTTCTTCACCGATCAATTTCTGGTGGAGGATTTGATTTAGGGCTCACCTGCAATCTCTCTTTTTGGTGCTGATCCTGCAGGGGCGAGTTTGGAGTGATGCGTCGCCAGAAGGATGTGCGGAACTCTCCGGCAGAGTGCCAAGGGCACATCATTCCGGCGACACCCCCGTTTGGAGTTCCCTGTCATGGGATAAGCCTGATGCACGCACCCCGCACCACGAACCTGGAGGCGTGTCGCTCTAGATTGATCACGCCGCGCATCAACCCTCCCATGGTGGGCTAAACCGACGTTTTGATTGCCTGATTCCACCCTAGAGGTGTAAAACCATGTTCATGAGCACCACGCCCGTTACTTTTCCTGTCAATCCGTTGGAGATAATGCTGCTGACAAACATTACGATCTGTGAATGATCCTCAAGTTCGCCCAACTTCGACAACGCCACTCGCGATGCTCCCGATTAAGTTCTACAGCACTGCGGATACTTGGGGTGAGTTCTCCAACTTCGCACCCTTCCCAATAAAACTCGACGGGGGTTCTTGGCCCACAGCCGAACATTACTTCCAAGCACAAAAGTTCGAGGATCCAGCATACCGCAAGAAGATCCAATCGGCTTCTAGCCCTGATCGAGCAGCTACACTTGGTCGGGATCGTTCCAAGAAACCTCGTCCCGATTGGCAGCGCTTTCGACTTGGCGTCATGCGAAAGGCATTGCTTGCCAAGTTTACTCAGCATCCTGAGCTGAAGACGCTTCTGCTATCGACAGGGACAGCGAAGTTGATCGAGCATACGCCGAACGACGATTATTGGGGAGACGGTGGGGACGGCACAGGGCAGAACATGCTCGGAAGGATGCTCATGGACATTCGCGAACAGTTTGCCAAGGAAGCGAAATGATGAAGTCCATTGGACAATCAAGGGCGAACACAGCGCGGCTGGACAACCTCTGGGGCTGCTATATCAGCCATGCTTTCCGTCACTGTAACCCGCCAACCCGTCCCGACTCTCATCGCGCCACCAGTGGTGTTAGCGCTTGATCGTCTCGCTCAACTTCAACCCACTCGTCATGCGGGAATCGCCCAACTACATCTCCGGCTTTGAAAGAGTTGTCGCTGCATTTGGCTATTGGCCTAGCTTCCATGATTCTCCGGTTTTGACTTTCACGAGGACTTCGGAGTTTGTCGAACTGCAGGTGGAGGCTTGGGAGATGACATCCGAGGTGGATTCTCGTGGATACTTCGTCCTCACCAAGCGTCATGAGATCGGATTTCGCTTTGCTGGCATTAGCTTCGCTGAGTTGGACGACTTCATCCCAGAAAATATCCTCTTTGAGTTAGGCTTTTCACCGGTCGCTGACTTTCAGTCCACAGGACAGTTTCAAGTGGACTTGGATTCGGCCATGGGCGGGGACTTGTGTGGCCGGTTTACCGCTACGAGTGGAGAGATTACCTTCATCCGCCCATCACCCATTGAGAAGAATCCAGAAGCATCCGCATGATTCAAGGCCACCAACCCCAAACAAACGCGAAGAAAACGGATGCAGGCAACAATGTCCCTGTGGCTGAACAGGCCTTCGTTTCGCTCTGAGGCTTTCGTTATCCGCTGTGGGCGCACAAAAAGGCCGATGCGCGGAGCGGTGTCCAGGCATCGGCCAGTGAGGTTCATTCTGAGGCGCTTAGGCGGGCTTGGCGGCTTTGGGCTTGGCCTTGGGGCTGGCAGCGGTGCCAATGACGACATCGAAGCCGTAGGTCTCCAGGGCCTGCTCGCTGCCCAGGTGCAGGCCTTGCAAGGTATCGCGGGCGGCGGTGAGCAGGTTCAGGACGGTGTCCGGCGTGCGGGTGGTCTGGCCGGTGGCGATGCCGAGGTCCGTGTAGAGTTCCTGGTTGAGCGCCTGAAGCTGCGCGGAGAGTCGCTGGACCTCCTGGCGTTTGGGGTCGGCTTTGTCGAGCGCGGTCTTGAGCTTGGCGACCAGGGTGGGCGGCAGTTCCACGGTGGCGGGGGCGTCCTTCACTCGGTGGGCGTGCTCGGCGAGCAGGGCTTTGAGAAGGTTGAGCAGCTCATCCGGGCTGCCGTTGGGGACTTCGATTTTGACGGTTGTGCGTGCCATATTAGCGGTTGGTTTGGAGTGCCTCCAGAAAGCCGGTGGCAGGGGCTGGCCGGCGGAAAATCGTCGGTCAGGTGCTTCGATGAACCGGGCATTTCTTTCGTTCAAACAAGGATTTCCCCCGTGCCACCGATCAGGCCCGGCGCCGAACCATGAGTTTTGGCGTCAGACCTGGGAGGTCTAATCCTGGACCTATCGGGTCTTTTGTCAGACCTACTAGGTCTGTTGTCGGACCTGCTAGGTCTAGTGACAAAAATGCAGGTCTAGTGTTGGACCTGTTGGGTCTGACGATGGACCCGCTAGGTCTGGCGTCAAACTTGCGTAATTGGTGCCGGACCTGATGGGTCTGGTGTCGGACCCACTGGGTCTGTAGCCGATTTTTGAAAAAGGATGAGCAGGAGGCGAGGTCTGGGATCGGACCTGGAGCGGGAATGAGCCCGGACAGGAGGTCTGGCGAAACATCCCCGATCCATGCCTGAGGCATGATGGCCGGTAGCCGGTGGTGGCAACCACCGGAACAGAAGGGGCAAGACGTCATGCATTCATCAGTGCGTCCCGGCTGGGACGCCGGAAATTCGCGCTGGCCCGTGTGGGCGATGACTGGCCATGCACCGACTTCCGGCGTCCCTACCGGGACGCCATCCTGATGGCGGGGCTCTTGGTGGCACCCACCGGTGGTTCTCGTTCGCCAAGCCTTACTCCATCCCGCACGCGGGACTACCAGCCAGGGTGCCTCCGGCACCTAGCCGCATTCCTGGAATGAACCACTAGACTTGGTCCAGGAATTGGAGTGTTCACGGCTCCCATGATCTCAAAACACCTTATTCAGGCAATCAAACGGTCGGAGATAAAGCGGCTGACAAAGCTCACGGTTTGTGAATGATCGGCGATGTTCACCAAACTCAGCCCGTCCAATGCGTCACAAGACAATATGCGATTGCTATTCCCATACTTGGCACCCCTAGCTCTTTGGCTCAACATTTTGATTGCTTGGTCGGCCTGGACGGAGCAGCCCAGACCTCACCTTACCGGTCCTTCTAACTCTAGCATGATGACGTTCGCAGCTGTCATTTTTGCCTGTATCTTCGCCGTTGGTATCCAGGCTCTACTCGGATGGCCATTTTGGTATCTCGTGACTCGTGGGCTATCTCGACTTTGGCTCTCCATTCTGGCCATAGTAGCCACCATTGGACTACCTAGCGTAATGTCTCAAATTTTCGCAGACCCAGAATTGTGTGAGGATTGGCTCACGGCGCTCCCTCTATTCGCCCTCGGTTTGGTCCCTCCGGCCGTGTTTGGCTACATCTACTGCATTTTTTGGCTTACACGTTCACCATCGCGATCTAGCTACCAGGCATAGACCAAAGCATGTGGCATAAAGGAGCTGTCATTGGTCTGCCCCTATATAGCGACGTGCAGAACGTCGTTTGCACCATCGCCCAGCCGCCAGAGCAGCTCACCCAGGAGGTCAAAGCCCGCGCCTGCCCGCTGGGTTGACGTGAGTATTCAGTGCTTGTCAGAAGCCTCTTGGAAAAGCATGGATGCCCTCATGCGTGCTTTTTGGGCTGAAATTTGGGGTCATCGTGGCTACCGCTGGGCTCTCATCACGGTGGCGGTTTTTGCCCTCGCCTGGATCTGCATCTGCCTGAGCCTGGGCTGGGCGGGCAACAAGCGCTGGCAGAAGGTGAAATCCCGGCTGGAAGCTGCGGGGGAGTCCTTGGACTACTTCGCTCAGCTGCCACCACCCACGCCGGATGATCAGAACTTTTTCGCCATCGCCCCGCTGAATGGCATTCGTGACCCTGGCAGCAGTGCCAAACGAGATGGGATCAAGAAGCAGACGGCGTTTATGTCTCTACCGATTGGTCAGACGTCGTTTTTTGATGTCTGGAACCGGGCGGAAGCACCTGCGGACCACGAACTCTTGGTGGCGCTGAGTCAAAAAGGACTGCCAGCGCTGCCAGCACCTGGGAAAACACCTCCCACTTTGACCTGGCGGGAGGCGAGGGCCGAGATCGAAAAGCAAGCGCCGATCCTCCGTGAGCTGACCCAGGCGGTGAGATCCCGCCGAGAGGCCGAATACCTCCCACGTCTCGGCAGGCATGAGCTGCCGGAGATGATGATGCTGATGTCCTTCGATCACGTGAACGTCTGCCAAAACCTGGCCACCGTGTGCCGGCTCTACAGTATCGCGTGTCTGAAAGACGGCGATCCCAAGACGAGTCTGGAAGCCTCTCTGGTGCTGCTTCGTTTCGCCAAAGCAGCGCATGGCAGCCGCAGCTTCCTGGGGAATCTCGTGTGCATCACTCATCAATCACAGTTTGCCGCCCAGGTCTGGCTGCATTTGCAAAACAGGTGCCTGAGCGATGCTGAACTGGCTCTGCTCCAGGATGAGTTAAGGCGCATCGATCCCGCCGCGCAGCATCTAGCTTCAATGCGGGGAGAGCTGGCCCTGGGGGCGAACGGTTCCGACTATCTGGGAAAGCATCCTGGTGAGCGCTGGAAGGTCATTTCGGGTCTCTCGGAGCTGATTGAGCCTTCAATACTCAAAGACCTGATGCCTTACTGGCTCCCGATAGCTCCCAAGGGCTATTTCACCCTCTGCAAAGCGGGGGTCGTCGAGGTGCAGTACGACTACATGCTCCAGCCTCTCAAGAAGAACGGTCTGTGTTACGTCGAGCCTGAGATTGCCCGGCTGAATGCCCTGCTCAACAAAGCGACTGCCTGGGAGCGCCCAGATCTTGTTTTGGAAAAGCATTCAATGGCAAACATCACCATGGTGCGCCGCTTTGCCGTGGCTGGGGCCAATCAGATCATTCAAGCCCGGCTTGCCTGTGCCTTGGAGCGGCATTTTCTCCGCCATGGTGCCTACCCCGCCAGCCTGGCTGGCATTGATCCCGACTTTCGTGCGGGCATGGATCTCCTGGATGTGAATGGTGAGTCCATGCACTATGCCCTGGTTCCTGGAGGCCGATTCAGGCTCTGGTCTCCCGGCCAGGATGGCGCGGATGATGGCGGGAAGTTTGGCTGTGAGCTTGGGATCCCTGGCAACAGAGGGACGACTCACCCAGGCTATCGTGGCGACTGGGTCTGGCGCTATGATCCTGCTGCGACTCCGGCGAAAGATGGCCCCAGTAAAAAGTGAGGATGAACGCGTGTCCGCTCCGAATGACTCTCGATTACTGCATGGATGAATCGGTGGTCAGTTCACATAGATGAATTCATTCAAGCTCAGCACCACCTGGCAGTAATCCGCCAGCGAAGCGCCGGACTTTAAAAACTCGGTACCCGCAGCAAGTTCGTCGGCTTTTGGAGCACGGTTGAAGCAGAGGCGGTAAATCATGGTGATCTGCTTCGTGGCATCGCCAGCAGTGGAGACGCGTTTGGCGAGTCCATCGGCCCATTGACGAGCTTGCGGGCTGTTCATGAGCACGAGGGGGATCGGCGGCTTCCTTTTTCGCATCGCGGGCGCTGCTTTGCTGCCAGGCACGACTGCTGAGGATGAGTTTGTGCATCGGTTTGAGCTTCCAGCCGTTTTCGATGAGTTTTACCGCCAGCCAGTCGAGCAACTCCGGCTGCGTGCAGGCTGTGCCGGTCTTGCCAAAGTCATTCGGTGTCGGAACGAGGCCGGTGCCGAAATGATGCTGCCACAGGCGGTTCACGATCACGCGTGCGAGAAGAGCCCCCGCACCCTGATCCACATCCGTGATCCAATTCGACAGCGAGCGACGACGACCACTGTATTTCGCGTCCTTCGGCGGCTGCCATTGCCAGCGCTTTGCGTCGCCGGGCTTGCTCAGCACTTGCAGGAAGCCCTGCGTGGCCTCGCCATCCTTCATGAGCGGGTTGCCGCGTTTCAGCACATGTGTTTTGTCAAAAAACGGCCCGCCCTGCGTGTGCATGACGATGGGATCGTAGCCCTCGGCGCAGATCATCATGCGCGTGGCACCCGGGACGGCTGGCGTGTTCTTTTTGGCGTTCATCGTCGTCACGGCAGAGGTCACTTTGCCATCGGGAAACACGTCCACGTTCATGCGTGTGGTCGTCGTGAAGGTGCTGAGCATCGCGTAGTAGTCGCGGGTGGGCAGCGGATCGAATTTGTGATCGTGACAGCGGGCGCAGCTCAGCGTGAGGCCGAGCATCGCGCTCGACGTCGTGCCCAGCATATCGTCCATCGCATCGTAGCGGGAGCTTTCGACCTCATTCGCGGTGATCTGAGAAGGAAACACACCCGCGCCGAGAAAGCCCGTCGCCGCGAGCGCCAGCGGGTTCTGCGGCTCGTATTCATCCCCCGCGAGCTGCCATTTCACGAACTGGTCATACGGCATGTCCGAGTTCAGCGCTTTGATCACGAAGTCGCGGTAATGAAACGCAAAGGGCCGGTCATAGTCCTGCTCAAAGCCGGTGCTTTCGG
>JAGKWZ010000021.1 GCA_021151605.1 Verrucomicrobiaceae bacterium | reverse complement strand
CGCAGGAGATTGCTCAACTCACCGGCTGGACCCGACCCATGGTGAAAATGAGGGCCATGCGGGCGAGACGGAAGCTGCGGGACATCGCGCAGGAAATGAATCTCAATGCATGAAGTCATGAACAATTTCGACCAACGCTGGCAATCCGCCGCCCAAGCCGCCCGTCGCGTCGCGGATGAGCCCGCCGAGCTGCCCTTCGGCTTCACCACGCGCGTGCTGGCCCGTTTTGAAAACACCCCCGTCGAGCCCTGGCTGGACCTGCTCACGGCGCTCGGGCTGCGTGCCGTGCTGACCTCGGCGATTCTTTTCATCGCCAGCGCGGCGCTCGTCGCGTGGCAGGTGGACTTCGTCTCACTCGCGCCCTCGTGGGTGGATGCACCGCTTTCCCCTCACCTTCTTCTGCCATGATGATCTCACGTCGCTTCAAAGCCGGCTGCCTCATGACCACGCTCATCGGCTTCTGCCTCGGCATTGGCTTTGTCTTTGGCATTCTGGCGCATCAGGCCTGGAAAAAGAAGACCGAGCAGCCCGAGTTCATGAAATGGGCGGCCATGAATCAGCTGAAAAAGCTCGATCCTACGCCCGAGCAACTCCCGAAACTCGAAGCCAAGGTCGATGCCGCCATTGCCGAACTCATGTCCTTCAAGGCCCAGGCCATGCGGAGCATCTGGGACATCCTCGACCACGCGAGTTCCGAGATCGATCAGGATCTGAATCCTGAGCAAAAGGAAAAATGGTCCCGCAACAAGCCCACAAGACCAGAGGAACTCAGATGATGAAGCTCCCGCCCGTCAGATCCAAGTTTTCAATGAGATGCAGTCCATTCGCACTTTTGCCATCACATGCGTGATCCGGCTCGCGGGAAGCGCTCGCCTCCATAGCCGTACGGCATGTTTGAACGGGCGGCCTGCCCTTTGATCATGAACCAGAAAAGGAATGCCAGCACGAGGGCGAGCAGTTTTTCCTTCCAGTTGCGGACGAAGATATTTTTAAGCTGCTCCAATCTCACGGGTCGGCTCCTCTGATAAAGTTTCGCCTTTCACACTACCAAAGATCAGGATCTCATTCAGTCGATCCCTGACTTCTTCAGGCTCCAGATCGTGATCCAGCTTCCCGCGATAGGCGATCGAGAGCGCACCGCTCTCCTCGCTGACGATAAGCGCGATGGCATCCGTCTCCTCCGTAATACCCAAGGCCGCTCGGTGGCGCAGGCCGATAGCACGATCACGGACCTCTTTTTGGCTCACGGGGAAAACGCAGCCAGCTGCCTGGATGCGACCCTGGTCGATGATCAGTCCACCATCATGCAGGGCGGTCTTTGGGTGAAAGATCGTGGTGATGAGTTCCACGCTCATGGACGCATCCACCTCGACCCCGGTTTCGACGAACTGCTTCAGATCGATGCCACGCTTCAGGGCAAACAAGGCTCCGCAACGGCGAGCCGAGAGCTTTTGCATCGCCTCCAGCAGCACATCCAGGGACTCAGGGTCTGGCCGGTTGAAGGAGAACATCCGATGGCTACCGAGTTCAGCGAGCACGCGGCGCAACTCCGGCTGGAAAAGCACCACGAGAGCCACTGCAAGGAACACAGAGATGCGCTGCAGCAGCCAGTTGATTACCTCCAGCTCCAGGAGCTGCGAAATGAGGGCCAGACTGAGCAACAGGATCAGCAGCCCAGTGAGGATGCGAGCACCGCGCGTGGCCCTGAAAAACAGATACCCATGATAAGCCAGCGCGGCGAGGATGATGATCTCCACGCCGTCGCGCCAGTGCTCTGTCACGAAGTCCCACATGCGTTCTCGTAACCCCAACGAAGGCGCAGGCGCAAGAGTTTCCGAAACTTCCACAGAGATGGAAATAAGCAGCCCTCCAGATGGCGGAGGTTTCGTTTGCCCGGCAGGCAGGAAGCGCAAGACTGCCGCACCGTGCCTCGTTTGCACACGCTCACCCTCCACTACTCCAAAATGATCCGCCCCTCGCTTCTCCTCGCCGGTGGTTCGCTGCTCGCAGCGGCCAGCCTTTCCGCCCAAACCGCCGCCCCTGCCGAATGGGCCAAATTCCGTGGCCCAAACAATGACGGCACCGCCCCCGTGCTCAAAGTCAGCAACTGGAAGAGTGCCAAAATCAAGACCCTCTGGAAAACAGACACCCCAGCGGGTTTCAGTTCCTTCGCTGTTGCCGGAGCCAAGGCCTACACCATCGTCACTGGTGAAACCGATGGCAACGTGGGTGAAGTCATCGTCTGCCTCGACGTGAAAAACGGCAAGGAACTCTGGAAGAAGCCGCTGACTGTCATCGGCAAATACGACGGCGGTGGTGACGCGGGCGCGAATGACAACAAAGGTGGCGACGGCCCCCGCTCCTCTCCCGTGGTCGATGGTGACAAAGTCTATGCCATTGATGCCAATCTTGGCGTGTTCTGCTTCGATGCAGCCACCGGCAAACCCGTGTGGAACCTCGACGTGATGAAGGAAAACGCGGGCGTGCAGATCAAATGGCAAAACGCCGCATCTCCCGTGATCGACGGCAATGTGCTCATGATGTGCGGCGGTGGTGCCGGTCAGGCTCTGCTCGGTCTCGACAAGACCACCGGCAAGATCTTGTGGAAAGGCGAAGACGACAAGATGACCCACGCCACCCCCGTGATCGCCGACATCCACAGCGTGCATCAGTGCATCTTCTTTACCCAGACCGGCCTGGTGGCTGTCACACCAGCCGATGGTAAAGTGCTCTGGCGCGCTCCCTTCCCCTTCAAAGTCTCCACCGCAGCCAGCCCGGTTGTGTTTGAAGACATCGTCTATTGCTCGGCTGGTTACGGTGTGGGTGCCGGTGCCTTTAAGATCAGCAAGAGCGGCAGCAGTCTCAGCGCCGAGCAGATCTGGCGCCGCGAAAACGAGTGCTTCAACCACTGGAGCACTCCCGTGGTGAAGGATGGTTACCTCTACGGCATGTTCAGCTTCAAAGAATACGGAGCTGGCCCCCTCGCCTGCGTGGACATCAAGACTGGCAAGGACATGTGGAAAGAAGGTGGCTTTGGCCCCGGACAGGTCATTCTCTCTGGCGACAAAGTTATCGCCCTCAGCGACAAAGGTGAAGTCGTGGTGGCCGAGGCGTCTCCCGAGAAATACACCGAACTGAAGCGCGACGACGTCCTCGACGGCAAAGTTTGGAGCTACCCAGTCATGGCCTACAATCACCTTTTTGCCCGCAGCACCAAAGAAGGCGTCTGCCTGGAAATTCAGTAAGGCGATCGTCGCCGGTCACGGCGCGAACCTTCAGGCCCGGGGTGAAAGCTCCGGGCCTTTTTTGTCCCCTAATTTCGCCACCTGAGTGACAGAAACAAAGCAACGTTACCGAAGTCGGGCTCGTAGGGTTTCTGGCCGTGTTTTGGAGGCGCTCCACCCCCAAATGCTGCCTTGATCGTGACATGCACTGAGCAAACAGACATCACCAACCAAGAGCATCCCACAAAACCAGTGCCGGACGATGGGGTCGTCATATCACCACTGGATCAGTTGCTCGGAAGACAGGCAAGGATCAAGGATTGGCTTGCGAAATCCCTATAAGAAGTCATTTAAAGTTCCCCCCCCCGAAAACGATGGCTACCATTACCAAACGCGAAATCGTGTCCGATTTGAGTGATCAGACCGGACTCACACAGTCTGATGTCTCCACCATGGTGGATGCATTTATCCAACTGATGAGCAAACGTCTCAGTGAAGGCAACGATGTGACATTCAGAACTTTCGGCACCTTTGAAGTTCGCGTGGCCAAGGCGAAAGTCGGTCGAAATCCCAACAAGCCCGAAGACGCCGTGATCATCCCCGACCGCTGCGTCGTGCGCTTCAAGCCCGGACGTGAGTTGAAGATGGAAGTGGCAGCCCTGCCTCCTACAAAGCTTGCCAAGGGCTAATGCGCTTCCTTTGCACCTGTCTTCCCATACGCGGATACAGAAGTCTCACAGCAGGACCAGAACCTGTGCCACGATAATGCGCAGGAGCATCGTCAGCGGATACACGGAAGCGTAGGCCACCGCTGGTGAATCACTGCGCGCCTGAGCTGTGGCAAAGGCAAGCGCTGGCGGATCCGTCATCCCGCCCGAGAGCAGGCCGCAGAGCGTCATGTAGTTCATGCCATGCCAGCGACGTGCGACGAAGCCTACAGCGAGCAATGGAATCAGCGTCACCGCCAGCCCCAGCGCCACCCATTGCAGCCCCTGCGTGGTGAAGACGGTGCTGGCAAACTTTTCACCCGAGAGCAGGCCAACGTTTGCCAGAAAGAGGATCATGCCCAGCTCACGCAGTGCACGATTCGCATTCATCGGCATGTGCATCACCAGCGGTCCGAGTCGCCCGAGATGACTCATCAGAATGGCCACGATGAGTGGTCCACCCGCGAGTCCGAGCCGCACTGGCGCTGGCAGCCAGCTGAACTGCATCGGCTGCATGCCCACCACGACACCGATCAGTATGCCCGCGAAGATGGCGGCAAACTTGGTCTCTTGAAGCTGTTGCACCGCATTGCCGAGCACCGCCGTGGCGGACTTGAGCGCGTCTTCATCACCCACGAGTTGGAGCATGTCGCCAAACTGAAGGCGCACGTTTGGCAGTGCGGAGAAGATCTGATCCCCACGACTCACGCGGGTGACGATGACATTGTGCAGATGATCCAGCCCCAGTTCGCCGACGGTCTTGCCCAGGATGGCGCGGTTCGTCAGCACCACCCTGCGATAGCCGACATTGCCTGGCGCTTTCATGAGGTTCTCCTCGGTCACGCTGCCGATGACGAGTCGAAATTGCTCCAGATGCGCGTGCGTTCCCACCACGAGAAGCACATCGCCCACATGCAGCACGGTGGATGGTGTCGCTGCCTGAACCTCGCTTTCTCCGGCATGTCGGATGCGGGAGACGATGACGCCCGTTTCATGAATTCCGGGCACAGACACCAGCACCACGCCGTCGAGGTTCGGATTCTCGACACGCAGGTTCATGCGCTCCAGCGGCTCCACCCCCGCACTCTGCTTTTGCCGAAACACCTCCGCTTCATCCGTGACGCTCACTTTGAAAAACACCCGCATGAGCACCAGCGCCAAGATGATCCCCACCACCGCCAGCGGATATGTCGCCGCGTAAGCCAGCGCTGGCAGCGTGGTCGTGGCGGCCTCGGCACCCGCACTTTGCAGCGCCTGCTGGGCCGCACCGAGAGCGGGAGTGTTCGTCGTCGCTCCGGCAAACAAACCCGCGATGGCCGCAGAGGGCATCTTCATCAGCCAGCCGCCGCTGAAGGCCACCACCGCCCCGCCGATCACGAGCGCAGCCGCATACAGATTCAATCGCAGCCCATCATTCCGTAGCGAAGCAAAGAAGCCCGGCCCCATCTGCATCCCGAGCGCGAAGACGAAGAGCACGAGCCCGAAGTCTTTTAAAAAATGCGCCACCTCCACCTGCGGCACCCAGCCGAGATGCGCCGCCAGCAGTCCGGCAAAAAGCACCCCCGCAATGCCCAGCCGCGTGCCCGCGATCGCCACATGCCCGAGTCCGATGCCCGCCAATACGACGGCACTGATAAGCAGCAGATCATGGGCGACGGACGAGGCTTCAGCGAGGACAGGAGTGAAAATCACACCTCTCTCATGGCACAAGCCATGCCAGCAGCACGGATGATTCCTGTGCCGATCTTGTGATCAACACCAGTCGCGCAGGGCCACCATCTTCGCATGAGCCGCGCCGCGATCGATCACGAACTCGGCGAGCGCCTTACCTGCGGCTAGGTCAGCCGCTTTGCCGGTGATGACGAAGCCCGCCGCGGCATTCAGCACGGCGATGTCGCGTTTGGGGCCTTTGTCTCTTCCAGCGAGCACCGACTCGATGATGGCGGCATTTTCATTGGCGTCCCCACCGACCAGATCATCCAGCTTTGCTTCGGCGAAACCAAGATCCTGTGGATCGAGCACATCGCTGGTGAGTTTGCCTGAATCGACTTTGCAGACCTGATTTTGGCCGAGCGTGGAGAGTTCATCCATGCCGCCGCCCTTTTTCACCGTGCCATGCACGACCCAGGCACCTTTCCGCCCGAGAGTGACGAGGATCTCCCCAAAGGTGCGCGTCAGCGATGGATCAAAAACGCCGATGAGCTGGTAGTCAGGCCGGGCCGGGTTCAGCAGCGGGCCGAGCAGATTAAAAATGCTGCGCTGACCTTCTACCGCGAGGATCTTCCGTGCACCGACCACCGCCTTGAACGCCGGGTGATAGAGTGGTGCGAAAAAGAAGCCCAGCCCGATGCTCTCGATGCCACGCGCCACACGCTCGACAGGCAGATCAATGCGAATACCCAGCGCCTCCAGCACATCCGCACCGCCCGCCTTGCTCGTCACACCGCGATTGCCGTGCTTCGTCACGCACACGCCACCCGCAGCCAGGATGAACATGGCCGTCGTGGAGACATTGAAGAGGTGCAGTTTGTCGCCACCCGTGCCCACGACATCCAGCATCGGCCCGGGAAGCTTCGCGCGGTCCAGCCCAGGATCGACCGCGAGCTTCAGGAACTCCTGCACGAATCCAGCGATCTCCTCCGGCGTCTCGCCCTTTCGCGCCAGCGCCCGCAGCAGACTGGCTTTCGTTTCATCAGACTCCTGCTCATCGACAAGAAACGCAGCGGCTTCACGGACTTCGCGCTCGCTCAAGGGCTGGCCGTCATGGAGAGATTTGATCAAGTTTTGCATGGCACCGATTGTGGGAGAGCCAGGCCGCTTTGGCAATACTCCAGCTTCAAACTTCCTGTCACGCACCACCGGCCCAGTCATAGGCGCTTATGCAGATAAATTTTTCTGAAGTGGCTGAATAGGCCTCGAAGAGGCTCGTCTGAATGCCGCGAACACAAAGTTCACTATACTATGAAAAAGATCCTCGCTCTCGTCGCCGCCGTCACCACTCTGGGCTTCGCCGTTCCATCCGAAACTCAGGCCTGGGATCAATGCAATCACCACACCCGCATCGTCAGCTACCTGCCCTGCGGACGCCCTGTGTATGCCGTCTACCAAATCTACGGCCATGACCGCTGTGGCAATCCTCTTGGCCGCTGGGTCACTCAGCGTTCATCCTGCGGTTGCAGCGTTTGCAATCCAAGAAGTCATCACCACTGCCCCAGCCACAATGGCTATAGCCGTATTTACTCACCGCCCCCTCGCAGCGGTGTGAGCTGGAGCTTCTCCTTCGGCCGTTGATCCTTCGCTGAAAAAGCCTCCATCTCCATCCTTGCATCGGCGCGGCAGTCCTCCAAGACTGCCGCGCCATGCTTTCTGACTCACTCTCCCATCTCCGTAGTGCCATCCGTGACGTTCCTGACTTCCCAAAGCCGGGTATTCTTTTCAAAGACATCACCCCCGTGCTCGCAGACTCGTCGCTCATGCAGCTCGCCATTGATGGCATGATCGAGCCTTTCGCTGGGCAGCAGGTGGACAAGGTCGTCGGCATTGACGCACGAGGTTTTATCTTCGGTGCCATGATCGCCCAGAGGCTTGGTGCGGGCTTCATCCCTGTGAGGAAAAAAGGCAAGCTGCCGTGGAAGACCCGCGGCCTGGACTACAGCCTCGAATACGGCACGAACAGCGTGGAGATGCACATAGATGCCCTGGCTCCTGGTGATCGCGTGTTGCTCGCGGACGACCTCCTCGCCACGGGCGGCACTGCTGGTGCCGCTTTAAAGCTCATCCAGGATTCTGGTGCGACACTGCTCGGCTCCACTTTTTTTATTGAACTCGATTTCCTCGAAGGTCGGCAAAAGATCGACCACACAGGCCCGATTCATTCTCTTATCAATTTTTGATCCTCGACCCTGAGCATGACTGAGCGCGAGTATCAGAAACACGTCGAAGCCATCCGGCTGAAAATCTTTGGCGATGACAGCGCCCTTCCGCACAGCCGCACGGAGACGCTGAAGCTCGCAAAGCGCTTCCTCAAGCTCAAGGAAACCCGCATCAAGCAGCGCCATCGCGCGGGACTTGGCGGCTCGGAGATCTGCCGCATGCGCTCGGATGTCATTGATTGTCTCGCGCGCCAGCTATGGGCTGAAAGCCTCGCCGCACTGTCCCAGGAAAATAGAGCGAAGGTCAACTTCAGCGTCGTCGCTCACGGCGGTTATGGCCGGCGAATCATGAGCCCATTCAGCGATGTCGATCTCACCTTCATGCTGCCAGGAAACGGAGCCCAGATCCCTGCTGAGACAGCCAAACTCATCGCGGATTACCTGCTGTTCTTCTACGATCTGAAGTTCAAAGTGGGCCGCGCCACGCGCTCCATCGGTGGCTGCATCGAAATGGCAAACGAAGACATGCAGACAAAGACAGCGCTCATGGAAGCTCGCTTTCTCTGTGGCGATGAAGCTCCTTTCAAAGAGTTCCGTGAGCGCTTCGACAAGGAATGCATGACCGGGCGTGAGGCGGAGTTTTTAAAGCAACGGCAGGAAGACCTCGCCAGCCGCCACAGCAAACATGGCAGCACACATTGCGTGCAGGAACCCAATGTTAAGAGCGGTTGCGGAGGTCTCCGTGACTATCAGAATCTCATTTGGATGTCGTATGCAAAGCTACGCACCCTGAACCCGAAGGATCTTGTTCAGAAAGGTCTCATGACTCCGGCTGGCTGGCGTGAACTGGCCGAAGCTTATGACTTCATCGTGCGTGCACGCAATGAAATGCACTACACCGAGCGTCGCGCCAGTGACGTGCTCACACTCAGATTGCAGGGCCTCGTTGCCTCAAATCTCGGCTACAGACACAAGCGCATCCTGCGCCGCATTGAGGCCTTCATGCGCGACTATTACACTGCCACGCGAAACATCCTCCAGCGTAGCAGTGAGGTCATGGACCGCTTTCACCTCGCCGCGCTGGAAGGTCAGGAGACAAAGCCCGGGCTTCTCAACTTCATGGTTCGCCGCAAAGCCGCCCAGAAGCGCGCGGAAAAGCTGGATGGCTTCATCGTGAAGAACGAGCGTCTCTACCCCGAAGCGCGGACCGTTTACAAAGAAGACCCCACGCGCCTCATGCGCACCTTCCTGCATACGCAGCAGCGTCACCTGCGCATGAGCCCGGAGCTTTTCCAAATCATGCAGGAAAGCTTCCGCCTCGTTAACGTCAGCTACCGCTACAACAAAAGCGTGCGTGAAACCTTCCTGGCGATCCTTGCCAAAAAAGGCGATGTCGCCCGGGTGCTTCGGCAGATGCACCGGGTCGGATTCCTCGGCAGGTATATGCCCGAGTTCGGCGCGATGACGAATCTCGTGCAGCATGAGTTCTTCCACCGCTACACTGCTGATGAGCACACACTGCGCACCATCGATATGTTGGATGAACTCAGCGATGCACACATTAAGGTGCGCCCGCTCTATCAGCAGTTGTTTCACGACTTACACCTACCTGAGATCCTTTACCTCGCACTGCTGCTTCACGATGCTGGACGTGCTGCGAATACGAAAGCTCACGATGCAGAAAGCACCATCATGGCAGATGCGGTCTGCCGTCGTCTTTTGATCAAAGGAGAACGCCGCAAGCTGCTGCTCTTCCTCGTGGACAACCACCTACTCATGTACCGCACAGCCACCACCTCGAACCTGGATGATCCCCAGGTCATCGGCGAAGTGGCCGCCATCGTGAAGACCAAGGAGTACCTCGACACGCTGCTCATCATGACCTACGCCGACTCGAAAGGCACGAGCGACGCCAGTTGGTCAGGGTACAAAGAGGCATCCATCCTCCAGCTTTACCACAACACCGTCGCCTACCTCGATGCGCCTGCAGACTTTATGCGGCGAGTCGCCGTGCCTCTGGATGATGTCCGTGATGCTGTGAAGAAAGAACTCGAGGCCGACTTCAACCTCGAAATCAGCGCGCACTTCCAGCACATGCCGCGCAGTTACTTCAACTACCGCGAGCCCCTCCAAATCGCCGCACACATCCGCCAGTTCCGGCAGTTCTTTATCCAGCTAACCCAGGAAGACGCCGACGCCGGACTCATGCCAGTCATGACTTGGGAGGACCACGCCGAGCAAGGCTACAGCGAGCTAGTCGTCACCTGCTGGGACCGCCGTCTTCTGCTTGCTCGAATCTCCGGGGCGCTCGCCGCGCAGAACATCAACATTCTCAGCGCAGATCTCTATCAGCGCAGCGACAACGTGGTTCTGGATATCTTCCGTGTCTGCAACACGAACTTCGCCGCCGTCACCAGCAAGAGCGCCAAACAACGTGTCGAGCAGGCCGTGCGTGCCGCCTTCCTCCATCAAAAGTTCGACTTCGGTCCCTCCATCGCTGCGAGTCGGAAAGAGATTCCCGGCTTCGATGAAGTCATGGCCGAGATCCCGCAGCGTGTGTTCATCAATAACGACGTCTCGCACGACCAGACAGTGGCCGAGCTGCAAGTGGTGGACCGACTCGGGCTTCTCTACGACGTCTTCATGGCCATCGGCAAACTCGGACACAGCGTCACTCACGCCCGCATCAGCACCGAAAAAGGCGTGGCCATTGATGCCATCTACATCCAGACCACGAACGGCGACAAACTGCGAGACAAAGAGCAGATCGACCAGCTCAAGACCACGCTGGAGACAGCCATCCACCTGCCCACTCGTGAAAAGCCTACCGTCTGAGCCAGAGGCAGGATCATGGCAACGCTCACCCAAGCTTTCTCCTTCCTCATCGTCTGACTGATCTGCATGGCATACGCAAAAACTCTTCTCCCTGCTCTCGTGGTCGCTTTGTTGGTGGCGGTGGCCACGCTACGGCGAACGACTGAATCGCCAGATCGTTTCCGAGCCTTGGCCCAGCTCGGCTTCGGTCTGGCAAAGCTCTGCCTGCTAGCACTGCCACTGGAGTGGCTCAGCTATTTGTTTCAAAACGGCGAGCCACTCGCTGTGAGCGGAAAGGCCGTGTGGATCGCGGCACTGGCGCAAACCTGTCAGCTTTACCTCGTGATCACCGGCTCAGCAGATGTGGTGGCGGGCATCGCGGCTCTGCGTGATTGTCCCCTCGCGGAGATGCATCACTCTGCCTACCGCGCCGGACACTTCGGCGACCTTTGGAGGCGTTTGTTGCCTGGTTTGGTGAGGGGCTCGACAGCCGGTTTCACGCCATGCATCCCCGCTTTGCTACTGATCGCCGGGATCGGTTCGCTCTGGCACGGTTGTGTGCTCGGGTCCTTGATTTGGCTGCTGATTCAGTGCGCGCTCGTCTTCGTAGAAGATCGACGCGGGAAGGCACTCTTTTACCCACTGCCACTACCTCTGCGTGTGATTTCAGTCATGTTAGTTTTGGTCGTCACGAATGTGCTTCTCGTCTCGCCCAACGTCGTAGCTGCTCTGGAGAACTTGAAGCTGATGTTTGTCAGCGCAAAACCGACGCTTTACTCCCTGCTGTTGGACAAGCGGCTGACCTCCGGTTGGCTGCAATTCATGCTGCTCTTCTCCGTCATCACGAGCATCGGCCTACCAAGACTCGGCTGGGTGCTGGAACAGCCAATCAGGAGCTGGCACGCCATCGGCGTACTGCTCATTCCCTGCTCACTGCTCATGGCCATGCGCGAGAGTGCTTCCACGCCTGCCTTCCTGAGACAGATCACGCAGTGGCCGGTGACCTGGGTTTTCGACCAGGGGAACTCGCGAGTGCATGTGGGCTATGATGGCATGCTCTTTCCACTGCGTGAGTTGGATCACCTTACGCTGCGGCGGCGTAGCGAAGGTGCCACGCAGGCTCTGGTGAAACTCGCAGGTGAGCTAAAGACCAAAGGCGTTCCCTTGATGCTCGTCGTCATTCCTGCGAAAGCGGCGATGTACACCGATCATATCTTCCGTGCCGAGTATGCCGCGCCCGTGCAGCCACCCGGGCAGAAGGCGCGTTTGGAAAAACTGGCCGCGGCTGGCATTGAGGTGATCGACCCCTCCCTGGCCCTCTGGGATCGGCTCATCAAAGCTGAATCCCATTACTCGACCGACCGTCATTGGACCTTTGATACGATGAAGGTAGTGGCGGGTGCCGTGGCGAAGCGCATTCGTGAAAAATGGCCCCAGCTTCCGGGAACCGAAACCCCGGTGATATCCGCGACGATCCTGGAACGCACCGATTCTGGTGACCTCGCTCGCGAACTTCTCCCACAGGGCGCAGAAACCATTTTCGGCGAAGAGAGCGAGCAACTGGTCTCCATCCTCGGCCTGGAGAGCGATGTAAAGTCGCCCGTATTGATTCTGGGTGGCGACGCCCTGCGCGTCTTCTCAGATCCTGCATCGAGCTTCGGTAACGCGGATGGCAAACCCCAGCAGGCTGGCTTTGGCACGCAAATGTCATCCCTTCTCGGGCGTCGGCTGGACGTGCGTGCAGTCGCTGAAAAGGAGGCGGCCCAAATCGCCGCAGAAGCCGTAGGCAAGAAGCTCATCGTGATCCTTGCACAAGCGGACGAGCTGTGATGCGGGGCAGGATACAGGGCGACGGCTGAAAAAAGTGAAACAGGGGCTCACCAGTCTCGCGGGTTGCGTTCGCCCGTTCCCGTGCTCCAATGGCTGCTCCCAAATCCCTCCCCGTCATGTCCGCCCATTCCTCCCCTTCCTCCGAAAGCTCAGGCTCCATCTGGAATTTCCTGAATGTAATCATCGCCTTGGCCGTCGGCGGCTTCGCCTTCTTCTGGGGATCCGCTTTTCTGGTCGGCGGCTGGATGAAAAGTGCAGGTGTGGGTGAGAAAGCCAAAGCTCCTGTAGCAGCCGCCGCAGCTCCCGCCGCTGAAGCGGCTCCAGCCGCCCCTGCTGCTGCCACCGCGACTCCAGCGGCTGCAGCACCTGCCACCGCTGTTGCTGAAATCACCATCAAACCAGACACCGCCAACCCGCTGGCCTATGACACGAAGGAATTCAAAGTGAAGTCTGGCCAGAAGGTGAAACTTACCTTCAACAACTCTCATCCAGCCGTTCCCCAGCCGCATAACATCGTCATCGCCAAGGCTGGTGCCAAGGACAAGCTTCTCGCGCTCGCCATGCAGATGGCCACCGCTCCAGACGGCATGGCCAAGGGCTTCATCCCAGAGTCCCCGGACATCCTATTCCACACCAAGCTTCTCCAGCCGAACACCAGCGAAACTCTGGAGTTCACCGCCCCTGCCGCCGGTGAATACCCGTACATCTGCACCTTCCCCGGTCATGGCGTGATCATGAACGGCGTGATGAAGGTTGAGTAAGTCGCGATTACATCATCCGATCCCTGTGGGAGGCATGATTTTACTCGCTTCTCAGGGGATCGGCCCAGCAGTGACTCGCGCTTGGTAAAATTTCCTGACGCCGGTTGAATCTGTGTCGGTAAAGATCAGTTCACTTCCTGTTGCCTGATTATTCTTGGAACTGGCCTCGTTTTCGAGAGTCCATGTCATCAGGTCCGTGCTGCTATAAACATGATAATAGCGTCCTGGCACAGTGGTAAGTGTCATAAGAACTCCCGAATCGGTTCGCCTGGCAGAAGTGATCAGAAAACGGCTCCTGGAGTCCATTGGGTTCGTGCCAGCTAAGTTCTCGTCCTGATTTGAAGTTCCATCCGCGTCGTCATCCGCCGTCGGAGAGAGAAGTCTGACCGGCGTGGTGGTGCTGTTCGGATTCGGAGCACCGGTGTCGGAGGCGCTGGAGGTCGAATTGACGCCCGCAGCACTCACAGCGGTCAGCGTGGCGTAGTAGGTTTGACCGGGGGTGCCGGTGAACTGATAGCTGGTGCCGTTGACGCTGATGTTGTTCGCCACATCATTCCCGCCGGGTGTGGTGCCGATGCTGATGCGATAGCCTGAGATGTTGTCATGCGGTCCGGCGTTGCTGCTCCAAGTGAAGGTGCCTTGATTGCCGATCTGGTAGTAGCTCGTGTTTGGCGCACTGCTCGGCGGCGGGGTGACATCGACGATCTTCAAATACTGCACGAGGGCGCCGTCCTCGGTGATGTCTGGTGTGCCGACACCACCATGCAGGCTGACAAAGACGCCGTTGTTGTAAATCTCCGCGCCGGTGCGGGCGGTGGGCCAGAGGTTCGCGGCGGCGTTGCTGCTAGCGAGATTGCGCACGTTGTATTGCCGGGCGGCGCTGTTTTGCAGGCCGAGGAGGTTCCAAAGCGGGTCGCCGACACCGCCGCGAATGTCGAAGGTGTCGCTCGTGCTGAAATGCGTCGTCGGGCCGGTGCCGGGTGATGCGGCGTTGTGCTCGAAGAGGTTCGCGAAGCACAACACGACATCTTTGAAGGCTGGCGAGGCATTGGCCTGCTCATACTTTGCTACGGCGAAGATGTTGTCCGCAGGGGAACCGCCGCCGATTTTGAGATCGAGGTAGTATTGATTGAGGCTCTTGATCGCGGGGCTGTTGAGACGTGCCCAGTTCACGCGGCCATACCATTGCGCGAGACCGGTGTTGTTTGGCGGCGGATTGGTCCAGAAAGAGGCTCGATTCCACTTTTTGAAATGCGGCACGCGTTTGCCAAAGTTGAGCTCGTGATCGGTGTCGAAGCCGTCGTAGTGGCCGTTGCCGGGCGTGGTGTTGTATCGTTGAATGCCCTGCTCCTGACCGAGGAAGATCATCGGCAGGCCGGGCACCGCGGAGACGGCGCCGTAACGCGTCGCTGTGAGCCAGGCGTCGTTGTCCGGCATGATCTCGTCATGGCTGGTGAGATTCAGCAGGATGCAGCCGGTGCGGTAGTTGCTGCGGCGGCTTTCGAGAGCGCTTTGCAGGGCCCATTCTTTGTTCACCGGCGTGGTGCCGCTGAACTGGAAGACGATGCTCTCATTGAGGATGTCAAAGACACGGTTGCTGCGGTAGCCGGGCTCGCCGCCGTCGAGTGTCTCGGCCATGAAGACAAAATTCCACTTCGCGCTGCGGGTGCGGTTCACGATGTATTCCCAAAGCGGATTCGGCAGCCCTTGGCCGAAGTCGCAGCGCAGGGCGTCGATGCCTTTGTCATCAGCGGCGAGCCGCTGGGCGTAGGTGCCGCTGGTGGAATTCGTGAGCGTATGGCCGGTCTGCTGCAGCCAGTAGATCGGGTAGTAGGCCATGAGCCGCCAGGCCTTCACCACCTCGGGGCTGAGGCTGTTGAAGTCCACGAAGTCGTCCTCGTTTTTGTGCGGCTCGCTGCCGGCGGCATAGCTACCAAAGCGCCACTGCGCCGAGTAGCGTCCGAAGTAGAGCTCGCTGACATCAGCCCACTTGCCGAAGTCATTGCGATCCGGCGCCACAGCCTTGTCTTTGTCGCCGAGACTCGTGAAGTAGGTCGCAGGCTGGCCGTAGTCGCCGGTGCGGCTGTACCAATGCACTGGAAGCGGCGTGCTGGTGCTGCCAGTGAAGCCGAGATCCACACCGCCCTGGCCATACACCGCGTCCCAGGCCGTGTGGTTCGCCACATAGTCGAGCATGATGTTGATCGTGCCGGTGCTGCCGGCATACGCATCGGCCTTGGCGACGAAATTTTGAAACTCGCTCATTGCCGAGCTTTCGGTGTTCGCCGCGCCCATAGCCGGATTCACGGCGAAGAAGTTCTTCGTCGCATACGGGCTTCCCGGTTGATACGGCGATCCGGTCGCGGGATCGTTTTCCACGCCGAGGCCGCCCGTCGGATGAATGGGCTGGAACCACAGGCAATTCGCCTGCACGAGATTGAAGTAATCAAGATTCAGCGGGTCGTGACCATCGGTATCGCCATCGGCCGCGCCGAGCAGGTCGGCGAAGGTGCTGCGTCCGCCCTGCGTGTTCGCGGTGGCCTCGATGTTCAGCGTGTTCACCACATAGAGCGTCATCTCCAGCGTCTTGCGTGGCGACACCACCACCGCGTGGTCGCGGTCGCCATAGTAAAACCAGGGTCCCGTGGGCGAGAAGCGGTAGCGCACCGTGGCGCGATACGATCCGGTCCGCGTCACGGGTAAAGCGGCGATCCAGGTGCTACCGCTGCTGTTCGTCATCGGATAGGCTTTGTAATAGTGGGCCTCGCCCGTGGTGGCGAGATCGCGCGGCGGCGGGATGATGCCATCGGCCACGCCATCGCCATCATTGTCCTGATCGGCTTTGTCGCGGCGGTTCAGATTCGTCACCAACTGCACCTCGGTCGGCGGTGTGCCCGCGTTGAAGGTGGTGCTCACGTTCAGCGTCTGCGACTCCGCCGCGATCTCGTCGATGAAGAACTTCGTCGTCTGATACGGCCCGCTGGCGCTGTTGATCGTGAGATTCGAGATGCGCTGGATGCCGGTGATGCTGTAGTTCGCGCCCGCGTTGTTGTTCCAGGAAAGTGTCAGCGCATCCGTGGCGAAGCTGCCGTGGAATTTGTCCGGCGTGGCCGTGCTGGTGAAGACATACCACGCGTAGTTTTTGCCGTCTTTGATGTCCGGGATCGTCGCTGTGGCCGAAGCGCCCGCCACCGTGGCCTGAATGACCTGCGAATACTTCCACGCGCTGTCCGTGTAACGCACATAGACCTTCTCTTCGGCTGATGGCGTGCCGTTGAGATTGATAGCGATCAAACCCGTGCCCGCATTCCGCGACACACCCGTGATCGCCACCGGAGCACTGCTCAGCTCCATCACGCTGATAAACGTGTTCGCGAGCCCGGGGTCTTTGACCGTGAAGATGTAGCGCTTGCCGCTCGTCACGCCGCCGGAGAGCTTCGCCGCCGAATCGCCGAGTGGTTGGTAATAAAGGATGGCCAGCTCGTTCTTCGGGAAGATCAGATTGCCACCGTAGTCCTTGGCGAAGTCATTCCCCGTGACCATCTTGAAGTTGTAATCGCTGTCCGCCGCCGCTGCCGACCATTCAAAGCGAAACCACTCCGTACTGCCATCCGGCCCGGTGAATTTGTAGCTGTTCGTCGTGTTGAGATCCCACCCTTGGCCGTCGCCGGGGAAATCGACTTCATTGGCGACCCACGCGGAGGCGGAAGAAACAAGAATAAGGAATAGTAGAAGTCGGATCATGGCGTCACGAGGCGGGCTTCGACACGGTAAAAGCGGGCAGTCAGCGAGGTCGGGTCGTTCACTGTGATGGGGGAGCCGGTCCCGAGTTGATCGGTGCTGATGGGGGTCCAACTGGTAAGCGTGTCACTGGCGAAAACGCGATACCAGCGGTTGGGGATCGTGGGGAAGGTCACGTCGAAGCCGCTGGTGGCTTTGATGACGAGGGGCTGGTAGTTGTCGCTTTGCGTGGGGCTGAGGCCGAAGATGAATTCGCTCAGGTTGTCGTAGCGGTCGCCGTCGGCGTTGCCGGTGTTTCCATTCGCGCCGGTGCCGTCGGTGTTGTTGAGATTGTTGGCGGCTTCCCAGGCGTCGGGGAGGGCGTCGCCGTCCACGCTTTCGCTGAGGGTGACGCCGGTTTCGAAGCCGAGATCGAAAGTCGCGCCGTTGGTCAGAGCGAGCTCGATTTGCTGGGTTTGCGCCTGATTGCGCATGTTGAGGGTGTCGAAGGTGATGACCGGATCGTCGTCAATGGCGCTGGGGTTGTAGGTGGTGGCGGTGATGGCGCGGAGGTAGGTGCGGACGGTGGCGTCAGGGGCGAAATTAGTGAGGGAGACGATGCCGCCGACGTTGCTGACGTTGCCGAGATGTGTCTGACCTTTGACCAGGAGGTTCTGCAAATGCGGGCTGAGGCCGTGGCGCTGGTAAAGCGTGGTCACGCCGCCGGTGAGGGCGACGGCGGCTCGCAACGCATTGGCACGAGGGGCGAGGGTGATCGTTTTGGCGATCTTGCCATCGGCGCTGGTGAAGGTGAAGCCGTTCGTCGTGGCGGTGGCCACATACAGATCGTTGTTGTAGGCGATGCTGCCGGCATACCAGTCCTTGAAACCGCTGGTGCGATAGCTGCCCACCGCGCCGTTGATCACATTCACCGCGCCTTCTTCCTCGGTTTCAAAGCCGGAGTAGCTGTGCGGATTGCCGACGACTTGCAGCACGCGGCCGGTGGTCAAATCACGCACAAACGCGCAGGTCATGCGGCCGCCTATGCGCTCGAACATCGCAAAGACGCGGTCGTTGAAGAGCAGATATTCGTCTTCCCCATCGAGATCGGCGTCTGCGCTGGTGGCGGAGGTCGAGTTCGCGAGCGCGGCGGCACTCGCAGCCCATTGCGACACTCGTTGATAGACCGCAGCCCAGCGGAACTGGCTTTGCGCGGCTTTGGAGAAGCCCGCGAGGCTGTTGTTGCTTGTGTCGGGATACAAATACTCGCCGGTGCTATATTTCGACAAATCGGCCACGGGTTGATCATGAAAGGCGGTGAGCCACATCGAGCCGTGGAAGGCGTTTCGCGTCAAAAAGCCGAGATTCGGCTCCGCGACGGCCAACGTGGTGCCTGCGGTCCATGCGTTGTTCGCGAGGCCGGAAACGCCGACGCGGCCAAAGGCACCCGGAAGAGCCACGCTGGGCCGCACGTTGAAGATTTTGCCATTCAGACCTTCCTCGCGGCCTGGCTGACCGTTGAACCAGTTGTCGTAGTTTTCCTGCGTGGCGTAGTGGACGAAGTCCTTGCTCACCAGCGGCATCGTGAGCGTGCTGCGCACGACAGCGGGCCAGACTTCAGGCGTGCCATCGCGATTCGAATCGACCTCACCCGCGGCGATGGCCTGCGGCGTGGTGATTTGAATCCACGGACGGCTGGCCATCCAGGCGAGATTGATGTCGTAGGCATCGGCATTGGCTTTGGAGACGAAATCACTCCAATCGCTGCCGAGGATCACCACCTGGTCCTGCACGGCGCTGCGGGCCTTGCGGCTCAAAAGCTCACGCAGGCTGGTGTTGAGCCCGCCATCGGTGTTTTGAAAACGGAACTGGCTCGGCTGGTCATTGATGACGAACATTTTGAGGCCGCTGCCGCTGTCATTGATGCGGTAGCCGTCATTGCCGAGGCTGCTCGTGCGGCCATACCACTTTTCCATGTGCCGCGTCTGGTCGATGAAGGTGTAGCCAAAGCCGCAGGCGCTGATGATGCCGAGCGTGCTGCTGCTGAGCACACGCTCCGGTGGGTAAAACACGCTCGTGGAAGGTGCTGCGCCGTAGATCTGCGTCATCGCCGAGGCGGCATCGGCCACATTGGTCTGCGTGTAGCTCTGCGGGAAATAATTCAGGATGTGATCGCTGAAGGTGGTGCCGGTGAATTTCACCACGCCGCTGCCTGCGAGCGAGCTGAGGCGTGTATTCAAAGCAGGACCATCACGCCAGGGCTTGTTCACCGCTGGATCGACCTTCGCCCATTGGATGGCACTGCCGAGCTGTGGCGTGATGTGCATGGCGAGAGGTGATGCGTAAGCCTCATGCACATCCAGCGGGCGATACCAGCCACCTGCAGCGCCATTGTTCAGCAAGGCTTGGATTTCATTCCCGGCCATGAGCGGGCGGCTTTCGTGCATGAGACTGGCCACCTTCACACGCTTCCACATGTCATTCGTGCCGCTGGGGCCGAACCAGGCTTTCAAAACACTGCCGCTGCCGGCGAGCGTGCTTTGATCACGCCAGTAATCACTGGCGATGCCGTCATCGAGGATGCTGTCGCGGATGTCGTTGCGGTTGCCGATTTCTCCAGCACCTGCGGGTGAGTTTTGCGTGCCGTCTTTGGTGGTAAAGACCTGGTAGTTCAGCGTGTTCACGTTGCCATTCCAACCGGCATCCAGCAGCGCCTGTCGGCTGATGCTGATCTCCACGGCGTCCATGGCGCTGTTATACCAGCTCTTTTTGAAGCCATTCGTCTCGAACTGGCTGCGACGCACCACGCCGAAGTCGGTGAGCGTTTGATTGATGCTCGTGCTGTTACTGGCGACGTTCGTATCGACATGCACCGCGCCGTTGTCCGTGCTGTAGGCGGCCACGCAGACTTCCCATTTCATGTTCGTGCGGGCATCGACTTGGTCAGGCAGTGCCGATTCGCCGACGCTGGGCGAGTTGAAGTCGATGACTATATAAAGATCCATCGCACTTTCCTCGGCCAGTGCCTTGAGGTCTTGAAAATCGGCACGGAAGTAAAACTGACCATCGCCGCCATTCGTCACCGCGCCGCCGTCATGCGCATAGAAGGCCACGAGGTCGCGGCTGCTATCAAAGCCGTCGCCATTGCGGTAAAGGTCACTGCCTTGGTTGTTGAAGCCGTCGCCGTTGTATTCATCGAGCGCGATGAGGTCGTGGATCTGCCAGTCGGTGAATTCGCGGTTGTTCGTCACGCCACCGACGACCACCGGCGTCTGCGGGCCGATGACGATCTGGCCAGGCGGCGCAGGAGGAATGGTGTTGTCCTCGACGGGGTTCGTGCCGTTGGTGAGTTCCTGCAGATTCGTGAACAAATCGCCATCGGGATCGCCCGCCGGGCCGTTGTCGGCATTGGCGACGAGGCCGCGAAAGCTCACGGTGCCATTGTCGAGCGGATCGAGGCCGTAACGCACCTCCCAGCCATCCGTGAGGCCATCGCCATCCGTGTCGATCTTCAGCGGATCGGTTTCGCTCCAAATTTCGCCAGCGGCCCACACATGATCGTTGCCCGTGTCGCCGTCGATGAGGCCGTTGCCGTTTTTGTCTTCACCGGTCCCATCGCGGGCACCATCACCATCGGTGTCGGCGTTGTTGGGATCGGTCTCCGTCCAGGTCTCGCCGGGATCACGCACCTTGTTCGGCCAGTTGCGTGCCGTCGTCGGCGCATCACCGGGAGCGAGGCTCGCGCCGTCGCCATCGAGCCAGCCGTTCTTGTTGGTATCCTCAATGCCGTCTTCGATGCCGTCGTCGTCGCTGTCCGCATCATCGGGCTTTGTCACGGAGCCTCGCAGTTGCTTCGAGCGATCACCACCTTCGGCGGCGGTGTTCACGCCTGGCACTTTGTTGAGGTTGTCGAGCGTGTTGAAGAAGGGCGGGTCGATGTCACCTCGGAAATTCGTCACGCCATCGCCATTCGTGTCAGCGGTCAAAATGGTGCCAAAGTCATACACACCATCCGAATCGGCATCCGTGAAGGTTTCGCTGGGCTCGCCGACATCGTGAGCGCCGTTGCTGTTCGTATCCGTCCAATCAAAGACGCCATTGCCCGCACCGACGACGGGCGAGCCAAAGCCCGTGTCTGAAAACAACTCGCCCACGACGAGTGCGAGTCGCCAGCCGACCTCCAGCGCATCCGGCAAGCCATCTCCATCCGTGTCGGGATTGCGCGGCTCCGTTTTGCCAAAGGCATTCGCGATGTGGACTTCGCCATTCGTCCATTGCTCGGCATTCGGTTTGTAGCGCGGGTCGGTGCTGGGAAAGCCGTTCGGCAGCGGCGTGTCCGTGCCTTCGTCGCCATCGAGCAATCCATCATCATCGTCGTCCGGGTCCGCCGCGCTCGCGGGGACGACTTGGCGAAAAAAAACGCGGGCATTCCGTGTCTCGTGGTTTTCGTTGCCATTGTCGAAAACGGTCGCGGTGAACTGGAACTCGCCCTGCTGCATCGCTGACCATTCCCACTCCCAGAGCTTGTTGCTGCCGTCGATGGTCGTCGTGGGGCCGCTGAGCGTCATGGGGCCGTTGTTGACGTTTAAAACGACCGAATCGGCCGCCACGGACGTGCTGACGCGAATGGTGAATTTCCGCTGATCCGCCGTGGGTGACACCACATCGGGCAAAACGATCTCAAAGGGCTTTCCAGAGTTGTCGAGCTCCGGCGGGTTCACGATGCTGATGCGCGGAATGATGCTCGGCTCAGCCTTCACAAGCCGTGTGGCCAGCAAATCAGGATTCGGCGAAGGGCGATCATGCGTGACCTCAATGCGATGCAGGTAGTCCGGCTGGTCGTTGTAGAGATTCGGCAAGGTGAAGGCGAGCGAGTGATACTCGGACGTTTCGTCGTAATTGATCGTGTAGAGATCGCGGGCGTAGCTGGTGAATTGATTCGTCTCGCTGGAGCCGATGCGGATGGTGAAGCGATCGCGCAACTGCGTGCCCGTGAGGCCATCGGCGAGCGCTTTGGAGAAGTACACCTTCATCACATAGCCCGTGCCGACCAGATCGCCATCATTCGGCGGCCACGCGACGAACATGCGGATATTTGGCCCGGCGCAGTTCACCACGCGGTTCACGGTGGTGTAGTGGCCGTTCACATCGCTGAGGGTGAAGTCTTTGAAACCGGCGCTGCTGAGCTCACGCAGACGCACCTTGATCGTCGCGGTGCCATCGGCGGGAATGTTGGCGTAGTTGAAGCGCCATTCTTTGGTGTAGGCCGCATTCGTCGGCTCCACGCTCGGCGTGACCTCGGTGGCCTTCACCCAAGCGGTGCCGAGAGTGGCATCCCACACGCCGTTCTCATTCAAATCGGTGTAGGTCTCGTTGGTGTCGCGAGTGCCATTGCGGTTCGAATCGGTGAAAGGCTCAAAGCCGCCGCCGTTGCCGTTTTGGCCGCGCGTGATGCTGTCGTCGTTGCTCGTGCTGTTGTCGTCGATGTGATACCACACCTCCGTCACGCTCGGGTCCGTGCGCACGACCATGCCATACTCGCTGCCGCCCACGGTATCGCCATTGTTCTCCGGGAAGCGCACCTCGCCCGTGGTGCGCTGCGCATCATAATAGAACGATTGCGTGAAGGTGTTGTAGATGCTCGCCTGACCGCTGCGGCTAAGGAAAGCACGCGCCCGAATGACGTGCATGCCCTCACTGAGGCCCGTCTGCGCCACGCCATAGTCAAAGTGCGGACGTACCGGCAAGGTGGCGAGGTTCAGCGCATTCGTTTCATAAGTGGACATCATCTTCTGCTTCCGCGTGACCGCAGCCGCATTCCCTGGCCACCACGGATCATTCGCATCTTTGGCGATGCCGATCTTGTACTTCGACGTGGCCGTGAAATCCCCCGGCAGCGGCACCGCGCTCCACCAATCGCTCGCGCCGCCATCGTCGTTGTGACGGTAAAGCATCTCCACGACCTTCGTCGCTCCGCGACCACGTCCCGCCGCGCCTTCGGGGTTCGAGCCATCCGTGGTGTAATAAAGATAGGCCTTGTAGCCACCGCCGACGCTGTTCGCCTTCACCCACATCTCATTGCGCGAGGCATCGTATTGATTGCGGGCCGGCGTGATGTTTCCTACAGGTGCGGCGGGGTCGTGATACAGAAACGCCGCCGTGTTGCCGTCGATAAACTTCGGCGCGGAGCCATTCGTGACCGTCGTGGAGGTGAAGGTCTCCGCACCCGCACTGCCAGTGGCATTGCGAGCCGTGTCCTGCGCCGCGAAAAGCTCAGGATGCACGCGACTGATGAAATTCGGCTGCTCATAGCCCATGAACATGTCGTTCGCGAGGGCAGGCGGATTGTCGCGCAATGCCGGGTCCGTGTTGCCAACGGGCACCGTGCCGTTCAGGTCGATACCGCCGTCGAGCTTCATCAACACATTCGCCGTCGAGCCATCCGTGCGGGCGACAAAACGTACGCCGCTGGTGCTCGTCACACGCGGAATGACCGCGCTGTAGGTGTAGTCCGTCGTCACCGTGTCCGCAGGCAAAACAGGCCGCGAGGCTTCGGGCAACGTGTTGCCATTGAAGGCCTTGTCGCCATTCGGGCCGTCTTTGCGCTTCACAGTCACCGTTTGAGCCTCGACACCGTTTTGGGTGATCGTGATGGGCCTGCCGCCGATGTTTTTCCACAGCTCCGATGGATCAGGATTCTTCCACGAGAAGAGGAAGTAGCCGCCTGCGGGCAACACCGTCGAAGACAGCTCCTCTTTGAATTTGTAGAAGCCGCCGCCGTAGGTCGAGTAGTTGTACAAATAGGCTCCGGTGGGGAAAGCGCTGGTGAAGGTGCGTGCGGTGCCTGCGCTGTAGTTGTCGCTCAGCATCACGAGCAGCGTCACGGCATCCGCATCGCTCATGCCGGGATTTTCGCGCTTATCGAGCCGCTCCCACACGACGACATCCGCATCGCTGAAACGACCGAGCTGGTAGCCGCGAGCGAACTGCTCATGCACATACAGCAGGTTCGGCACGCGAGCGTCATTCCACTGACCGAGGAAGGAGGTATTCGCATGACGCGGAAACGCGCCGCCGCTTTCCCCCAGCGTCTCCGCCTGGTAATTGCCATCCGTGTAGAGCAGCCCGAGTCCCTGACGCAGGAAGTAAAACGCATGCTGCAGCTCCTTCCGCGCCGCGTAGTCGTTGTCATGGCTCTGCGCATGCGTCACGCCGATGTCCGCCGCAAAACCGCCCACACCGGCCCAGTCGTAACCTTGCAGCCCGCTCGAAGGATTGCCCAAACGGCTGTTGAGCTGGCTACGCAGGTCATTATCGACCAAACGCATCCCTGCGTCGATGTACGGCCCGTAAGCCGGAGGTTCGCCGAGATGCTCGCCGAAGAGCATCGCATCATCCCGACCTCCATCGAGGCTGAAAACCGTGTCGCGATGGTTCGCATCGCTAAAGCCACGCGTGATGTTGAACTGCCGCTGCACCTGCCCCGAGTAGCCGTAGTCCGACGAATCTTTGTCCGCGCCAAACGTCGCTCCGAAGAAATCCGCCTTCACATGCTTCACCGCATCCAGTCGAAGCCCATCTGCCTTCGTGCGATCCATCAACCACCGCGCCGCACGATTCAGGTAATCCTCCACACGCTCCTCATAGAAGGCCTTGTTCGCATTCAGCAGCTCTGTCGTGATACCATTGCCCGGCCCAAAGCCCACATACGTCCCATTCGGCAGATAGCAGTATTGCCCCGGCCTCAGCAAATCGCGGACGAGTTTGATCTTCGGTGCCGTCGAGCCTTCCGTGAGGCCAAAGTTATGGTTCGTCGTCCCCGGTTCCTGTGCGATGTCGATCAGGTCCGCCAGCCCCAGATTCTGCACCTGCCACGCATCGCTCCACGAGCGTGTGTTGTCCCACTTCCGGTAAAAGCCATCCTGCGTCCGCCGCAGATGAAAATCCTCCGGCACCAGCCCCGGATAGATGTCGATCGGCGTGTTCTCATTGTATCCCGGCACATCGAAAGCGCGGTGATTCATGATGTTGTCAAAATACACCCGAATCCCAAACCGATGCGCCGTCTCCACCAGCCGGATCAGCTCCGCCTCCGTCCCATACCGCGTTCTGACCGAGTTCCGCTGATTCTTCGACCCCAGATCAAACGGATCCCACATGTCATACCCCACCGAAAGCCCGCCGGAGCCTTTGGTGGGCGGCGGTAGCCAAAGCGACGTATAACCGGCTTCGGCGAGTTCGGGCATCTTCGCCGTGATCTCCGCCCACGAGGTGTTGAAGTACTGCAGCATCGTCTCCGCGCGGAGGAAAGTGGCCGTGAAGATCCAGAGAGTGACGATGACGGCGAAAGTCCCGCAGGCGCGGTACTGTCGCGCAGATTCAAGCTGGTTGGGGAAAGGCATGGTTGGGATGACTACGACTGCAGGACCTCGACGACTGGGATCCAGCCAGACATTGAAACGACCCTGCCAGCCCGTCTTTTGGTGATCCGTCTATTTTGACTGTCCCCTTCTCGGAGAGTTGTCGAGGGAAGAGATCCCATATTGACGGCTCGTCGGGGAGTCGCTAGGAAAGTGGCGATTTCTCCCGATGACTGACACCCTTTCCTCATCTCCAGAACAGGCCTTCACGGGGGGCATCCGACCCGCGAAGCTTTCTTTTTTCTACCAAGGCGGGCTGGGAATTGTGGCCCTAACGATGGTGCTGTTGCCGGTCATCTACATCGCTCTGATCATCGCCATGGGTTGGCTGGTGTGGTGGCATCTGATGAACGACACGATGATGTTCGAAAACTTGCACGGGCGGGCGACCATCATCGCGCTGGTGCTTTATCTAGGCCCTGCGGTGGCCGGGGTAATTTTCATTCTCTTCCTTGTAAAACCACTGTTTTCACGTGCGCCGAAGCCGCCGCCGCCACTCAAACTGCTGGAGGCGAACGAGCCGCAGCTTTTCGCGCTGGTGCGGAAGGTCTGCGAGGTCGTGGGTGCACCTGTGCCGCGTGAAATCAGGCTGGACGCCCAGGTGAATGCTTCGGCAGGATTCCGCCGGGGCTGGCTGAGCTTTTTCACTCATGATCTGGTGCTGACTATCGGTCTGCCGATGGCCGCCGGAATGACGATGCGCCAGCTCACCGGTGTGCTGGCCCATGAGTTCGGCCACTTCGCGCAGGGCGCTGGGATGCGGTTTAGCTACATCATCCGCAGTGTGAACGGCTGGTTTGCCCGCGTGGTGTATGAGCGCGACCACTGGGACGAGCGGCTGGAGGATTGGGCCAAGACGGAGAATATCTGGCTGAAACTGGTCTTCTTACTGGCGAAGGGCGGCGTGTGGATGGGGCGGAAGGTGCTGTGGTGTCTGATGCAGGCGGGTCATGCGATCAGCTGCTTCATGTCCCGGCAGATGGAGTTCGACGCGGACAGCTACGAGGCAAAAGTGGCAGGCAGCGACGAATTCCCCCGCACAGCGGAACGCCTCAGGCTGCTGAGCGTGGCGCATGGCGCGGCGATGAACGATGCTTACCAAACTTTCCAGACCAAGGAGCTGCCGGATGATCTGCCCGCGCTGGTAGTGTGGCGCGAGAGCACGATGCAGGAGAAGGTGCGTAGCGAGATCGAGAAGGCGGCGCAGGAGTCGCGAACGGCATGGAACCACACCCACCCCGCCGATGCAGACCGTGTGAAGGCGGCGCTGGCACTTCAGGAGCCCGGTGTTTTTCACCTTGAGGCGCCTGCAGCGGAGCTTTTCTCCGATTTCACCTCCCTGAGCCGTGCGGTGACGCGAGACCACTTCCAGCACCAGCTCGAGGTGCCGCTGGACCAGGTGCAGTTCCGCAGCTCTGCGCGGATGGTGCAGGATCGTCAGGCGGCAGATGAGGCCGACCGAAGCGTGGATGCCTTTTACGGGGAGCGTTTTCACTTCCTGCGGCTGAGCCCGCTGGACCTCAACAGCCCGCCGAACGCGGCCGAGGCCCGCGCCCGGATGGAAGAGCATGGGCCCGCCTATGATCCACTACTGAAAAAGTATGTCGGACTGGAGGCCAAGCTCCTCAACCAGACGGTGGGAGGCGATCTGCTCAAAGCCAAGTTCACCTTCCCTAACCCAGGTGAATTTGATCTCAGCGCCAACACGGAAACTGCGGCGGCAGCAGATGTCAAAGTCACCCAACTGTGGCTGAGCGAACTGAAGGTGCCCATGCAGCCCTTTGAGCTGGCGGCGGCGCAACGCCTGGCAGCCGGAGTGAATCAGCGACTCGCTCGTGGTGATGATGCCATGTTGCAGCATGTGATCACCGCCCAGCAACGCCTCTCGGAGGTGCTGCCGCATTTGATGCAAGCACAGCGGGCGACACGGTCACTGAATGTGTTGTTCAACAACGCTGCCAACCACAACGACGGCATGATGCTAGAACGCATCGCGCGAGGCGTGGCCCAGCGTGTGTCTGTGGCGGTGCAGCAGGCCATCAGCACGCTTGGGGATGCTGCGCACCCCTACATGGAGGGGCATCCGCCCATCGCCGGAGCCCTGCGCCTGCCGGAGAAAGGCGACAACGACTTTGCCCAAGCTTACAAGCTCTCCCAAGTCTGCTCAGATGCCCTTGTCCCGCTACTCGTGAGAGTCACGGGAGACCTCTGCAGGGTGGCTCTGGCGGAGGAGTCATCTGGCACGCCGGGTTGAACACGCCTTAATGGCGGGCGGCTGGGACTTAAATTCGCACAGGTCTAAGGACCACATTGTTGACCTCAGGCTTACTCCTTGAGGCCGAAAAGAGAGCTCAAAACTGCGAACAAAGAGCCGACACGGTGGGAAAGCTTGATCACGGTGACGCGCCGAAGTCCTGGTCGTGGGTGTTATCCAATGCGTAGAGTTTGAGCGGAAGGCCTGGACGGAGGCGGACTGCGATCATGTTGGTTTTCAAACCAAGAGCGAGGGCGTCATGCAAACAACTCCATCACCGGCTTGCCTTTGTCCGCGACGGTGAAGGGGCGACCGGAAGGCGAATGCTCTGTGTGCTGGAGATCCATGCCCATGGCCAGGGCGACGGTGGCATTGAAGTCGGGCATGGAGACGGGCTTGTCAGCGACACGCTCGGCAATCTCATCAGACTGGCCGTGGACGTAGCCGCGCTTGATGCCGGCACCGGCCAGCCACCAGGTGAAGACGCCGGGATGATGACCGCGACCGGCAGTGGCCTCGTTGATCTTCGGGGTGCGGCCAAACTCGGTGATCATCATGACGAGCGTGCTATCCAGCAAGCCGCGCTGATGAAGATCTTCGAGCAGTGCGGCCATCGTCTGGTCGGTGCTGGGCGTCATGTTTTTCATGGAGGCGATCTGGTCGTTGTGGGTGTCCCAGTTTTGATCGTCCTCCACCTCGATGAAGCGCACGCCAGCCTCGACGAGCCGGCGTGCGAGCAGGCAGCCTTTTCCAAATGTATGCTTGCCGTAGGCGGCCTGTGTGGCGGCGCTCTCACGCGTGATGTCGAAGACCTTCAAGTCATCGCTCTTCATCAGCGCGGTGGCTTCCTGCTGGATTTTGAGATAGGCGGCGGCATCGCGATGCGGTGTGTTTTTGACGAAGTGGCTGCCCACGGCCTGCGCGAGGGCGTTGCGCCGTGCGAAGTCCGCCGCAGTCACGCCCTCGCTCAGCGCGGAGTTTTGCAGCCCTGCGTCCGGGTCCACAATGGGCAGCGGCGCGAGGTGTGACTCCATGTAGCCGCAGCCTGGATGCTGAGGGCTGCCGTTGATGAGGATGTTGCCGGGCAGGACCGGATTTTTCGAGCCAAGCAGCTTCAGCGCCCAGGTGCTGAGCGCGGGATGCTTGATGGTCGGCGTCATGATGTAACTGGTGTGCGCGGTGTAGGCACCCAGCTCATGTATGCCGAGCACGGAGGTCATGGAGCGCAGGAGCGTGACATGATGCATCTGCTTTGCCAGATGTGGGAACCACTCGGAAATCTGCACTCCATCGGCGGAGGTCTTGATCGCCTGCACGCCCGCCATCTCAGGTTTTCCTGGCTTCGGATCAAAGGTGTCGATGTGGGAGATGCCGCCACGCAGGTAGAGGCAGATCACGCTTTTGGCTCTGCCGCCAGCAACAGCGGCATGGAGCATTCCCGGCGTGGTGGCGATACGCACGCCGAGGCAGAGTTTGGCGAAGCGCTCGACAAACTGGCGGCGGCTGAGATCGGAAAGGCGGTGCGTCATGACGGTCTATTGATTGAAGAGAAATTCCGGTGAGTTCAGCAGCGCCCAGATGAGATCGTTTGCTGGTGAAAGGCTGCCACGGGTCAAACCAATGAGCTGTGCGAGTTCATCACTGCTGGCCTGACGCACGAGGATGGTGCGGTAAATGAATTGAGTGAGTTCGGCATCGCGGAGCTTGGATCGGGCCACCGCCATTTGCAGCGCGGAATCTTTCTTGAGGATGCGTTCTGTCAGCTCGCCATTCATGAGCGCGAGCGAGTGGGTGGTGTTCGGATCACGATTGAAGGCATCGACCTCTCGGCGATCCGACTGGCCGAACTGGCGCAGGAAATGTCCGAGCCGTAGCGGCACGGGAATCTCCGAGGCGCGCAGGAGGTCATTCGGCAGATGCTTCCAGCGCGGATCGGTCTCCTTCGCGAAGTAGGCACCGCCCATTTGCAACGACTTCAGTTTGGGGCTGAAGAAGGTTTCATTCTCCTTTGCATGAGCCGCTTGCAGTTCGCGGGCCTTCACTTCGTCGCCTTTGGCACGCGCAGCAGCGCGTTCCTGGCTCTGCTCGACGAGACGAAGACGATACTCGCGATCACGCTCGCGATACTCCATTTCATCGCGTGCACGCTGGATAATCTCGTCCGCCGACATTGTCGCCAGTTTGCGCAAACGCTCGGGATCGAGCATCGAGCCGTCATTGCGGCGGAGTGAGGCGCGCTCGTCGAGATCCTGCACGATCAGTGTGAGGCAGGAGTCCCACACCTGCTCCGCCGAAAGACGCCGCAGCAACGGTCCGCGTAGGTCAAAGACCACGCCGGGCTTTGGCGTCTCGCGCACGGATTCACTCTGATACAGCCGAGTGTTCAGGAGCGCGGCCAGGAAGGCACGTTCATCGAAGCGCAGGCCGGCCATGCCTGCCGTGACCAGACTCACCAGCTCCGCGTGATCCGTGTTTGGCAAGCCGGAGAGACTGTCCACTGGCTCGATGAGCCCCGCGCCCATCACGAGCTTCCATAGGCGATTGGCGATGTTTGTGGCGAAGCGCGGATTGCGTGGCGAGGTCATCCATGCGGCGAAGTCCTCGCGTGGACTGCCGGAGATACCTTCCATTGCCTGGCCAAAGAGCGTCTGCGGCTGCACAGGCTTCTTTTGCAGATTTTTGTCATACGCATAGGTCTCCGGGAAGACGAGTGCCTTGCCGGTATCTGTGGTGAGGCGCTTCAGGCAGGAAACCGTACGACTGAGGCTCTGGCGTAGCGCGGTATCTGCATTCATCGCAGCAAGCTTCGTCTGGATCTCCGGCCATTGCTTCACGTTATGCTCGGAAAAGCCGCTGGAGCTGGCCAAGTTACTCACGCCGAAGGTGAAGGCGGCCATTTGATAAAATTCCTTCTGCGTCACCGGCTGCAGCGGATGATCATGGCACTGCGCGCACTCGATGCGTGTGCCGAGAAACACTCGCGTGAGATTTGACATGTGATCCAGCGGCATGCCGAGATCACGCACATAAAAGCCCACCGCTCCGTTTTCCCAAAGGTAGCCGCTGGCCGTGATCAAGCGGCGGACGAACTCATCATACGGCACTCGCGTGCGGATGGCGGCCTTCACCCACTCATCGTAAAGCCAGCCGGGCTGACCTGCGAGGCCGAGCGTGATCAGGCGGAGCTGATCGGCTTTCCAATTAAACAAGTGGCTGCTGAAGCCCGGACTCGCCAACAGCTCATCGATGAGCTTCGCGCGTTTGTTCGCGTCTTTGCTATCGAGAAAGCGCCTACTCTCCTCCAGACTTGGAATGCGGCCGATGACATCGAGATACACGCGGCGCAGGAAGGTTTCGTCGCTCACAGGCGGGTTCAGCGTCGTTCCGAGCTTGGAATGATGCGCTTCGACCAGCGAATCGATCTTCGCGGTCAGTTCTTTGGGCTGCACTACAGCTGCAACACTCTGCAACGAGGCTCCGCGGTGATCAAAATGCTCCCATTGGCCGAACCCAGCTCCACCAGCGATCCAGCGGCGCAGGATGTCGCGCTCGCCATCACTCAATGGCTGTGCCCCGCCCTTCAGTGGCGGCATCACATCCTCATCCGTCACGGGCAACAAGGTCCTCGTGAGCATCTCGCTTTCTTCTGGCTTGCCTGGCATTATCACCTCGCCCTCTCGTATGCTTTGCGCCGAATCAAGCCTCAGGCCACCCTTTGGCTTCGGTTGCTTCTCGCTGTGGCAACTGAAGCAATGATGATACAGCACCGGCAGCACCTCTCGCTCGAAGTCAGGCGCGTCCGCACCATGCAACCAAGCTGCGGACAGCGTTCCGACTGCGATGATTCGTGACAGAAAAGACATAGGGGCAAAAAGGGAGATGATCAGGGCAAAGAGACTTCGGGCAGATGACTGAGCACGACCTACAAAGTGCACAACTAAAGCATCCTTTCGCTCATTTGATCATGTCAGAGCGCACCCGCGCCCACAGCATCGCCGCGATGATGTAGATCGTGCCAAAGCCGACGAGCACGGCATCCCAGCCGCCAGCGTGGGCAATGAGCCAGGGCACCACGATGGGAAAGGAGGCCGCGCCGAAGTTTCCGCACATGTTCGTGATGGCGCTCACGGTGCCCGCGTGAGGTCCGCCGAAGGCCATGAGCGTGGCTGAGTAGCAGGGATTCACCGCCCCGGCGCAATACATGCCTGCGCTGATGATGATCACTGCCAGCACCGGATCAGCCACAAACCACGCGCCAAAGATCAGCGCCGCGCACAGCAGGAGCATCGTCATCGCCATGCCCTGACGGGCGAGACGTGGGCGACGTGTCCAGCGCATCAGCGCATCGGAAATGAGCCCGCCGGAGAAGCCTCCTGCCACATCGGCCAGCAGTGGCAGCGTCGTGAGCCAGGCGGACTTTGCCAGCGTCATGCCGCGAGCCTCTTGCAGGTAGGTGGCGAACCAGCTCGCGAAGAAAATGTAACCCGCCGCCCGGAAGAACTGCTGTGTGCAGAGCAGCCAGAGCGAGGGACTCGTCGCCAGAGATCGCCACGGGATCGCCAGTGTCGTCGTAGGGGCAGTCGTCGCGTCTTTTTCGATCCATTCACGCTCTGCCGCATTCACCGCTGGATGCTCGGAAGGCTGGTTTCGATACCACCATACAAACCACGCCGCCCACAACACACCAGGCACGGCATTCAGCACAAACATCCATCGCCAGCCCGCGTTCATCACGAACCACGCCGTCAGTGGGGCCGCCACGATGCTGCCCACCGACATGAACCCGCTGAAGGCTCCCGCTGCCGAGGCCTGCGCCGTTTTGGGAAACCAACGCGACATCGCCATCACACCCACCGGCACCAGCCCCGCCTGCGCCACGCCCATGAAGGCCCGCGAGGCCGTCATCCAGCCCAGCTCGCCCATCGCCAGCCCCGCCGTGGCCAGCGACCACATCACCGCATACATCGCCAGTGCCCAGCGTGCCCCCAGCCGCTGCGCCAGCATCGCCGCCGGGATCTGACAGAGCGCATAGGGCCAGAAAAACGCACTCATCATCATGCCCGACTGCTCTTTCGTGAGAGCAAGGTCCGCCCGAATCGTGCTCTCCGCCGGAGCCACCCCATTCCGCACAAAATAAGCCAGCGCCGCCGCCGAGCAGAGCCCGGCGAGGACGATGAAGCGGGCGCGGGTGGGTTTCATGAGTGGAATGAAGAACGACCGGATGGTGGTTCATTCTTGTTTCAGAACCGCACTTTGCCAATTTGGTGCCAAATTCCACGTGGTGCCAAATTCCACGCCACCCAGGGAGGGTTGCGACGGATTTGTTTCCATGCCAGTGGTCCGCATGGCTCTTCGCAATCTCTTCCAGAGACTCTCCGCCGCTCCGACGAATCCGCATCCGGCACCGGTGGCGCGGCAGTTCGATGTGGCGGATCTTTATCGAGGCCCGGTGGCGGACAGCGGTGCCGCGACGGATGCGGCCGCGCTGCCGCTCGATGAAAAGCTGCGCCAGGCCTACTTTTGGATCGTCAACACGGCGATCATCAGCCCGCACTACGACATCGAATACAACGACGGCCCGCCGCAGAGCTATGTGCTGGGCGATACGAAGAGCCGCCTGACGTTGCCTTCAGCGCAGAGCTACTCCAGCTTTGTGCTGCTGCCGCTGCTCACCTTTGCCACGCGGCGAAAGTGCCTCTTCATCGGCGGCCCGGGTCGCGGAAAAACGGCCAGCGCCATCCTCATGGGCGTGCTGGCGGGCTATCCGGTGCGCGAGGTGCGCCGGGCGATGCTGCACGGGCATCCGCAGATGACCATTGCCGATCTTCTGGGCAATCCGCTGCCCGCAGACCTCGTGCAGGCGCAAAACATCGCCGACATCCGCATCGCCTGGCGCGGCTGGCTCGACAAGCGGGTGAAAATCATCGACGAATACAACCGCATCCCCACGCGCACGCAGAGCGCACTGCTGACGGTCATGGGGGATGGCTACGCGGAGATGCTCGACCACATTCATGAGTGCCCGGAGGCCGCATGGTTCCTCACGGCGAACGACGACCAGGGTGGCGGCACCTATCAGGTCATTGAGGCCCTGCGTGATCGCATCGACGTCACGGTGCAGGCGCTGGCCTTCAATCCGCGCTTCCTCTCCGATTTGATCACCCGCATTGAGGAGCGCATCCGTCCGGAGGAGGTCGTGCCGCGCCAGATCATCTTCACCGAAGCGGAGATCGACCGCATGCAGGATGAGATCCGCACCGTGAGCGTGCCGCCGGAGATCCGCCGCCGCATCGAGTTCTTCACCAGCCAGTTCGAGTTCTGCGAGGTGGCCGGCGACCAGTTTGAATACAAGACGAAAGACACCGCGCGGCTCGCCGGCGTGGAGTGGCACCTGCTCACCGCGCAAGAGACCGGGCGCGACCGTCTGAAGGACCTCGGCTGCCAGACGCGCAATGGCCTCTCCGTGCGCGGACTGATGACGATCATCCACTTTGCCAAGGCCATCGCCTACTTCCGTGGCAACCGCGCCGTCGAGCTGGACGATCTGCGGCAGATCCTGCCCTTCGTGCTTTTCGACAAGCTCGTGCCGGATGCCGAAGCGCCGTTCTTTGACGCGCCGGGACATGGCGCTTTCCGCACGGACCGCATCGGCTGGCTGCGGCGTTTGCTGGATCTCAGTTGTGCGGAATACGACCGCCTGAACCTCGATCGTGAGGATCCCGTGGCCGAGCTGGCCGGGCTTTTCCGCCAGGGGCTTGATGGTGTGAGTGAAAACGAGGTGCGCAGCCGCTTGGTGAAGATCGAGAGCCTCATCACCGACTGGGCGAAGGGCCGCAAGCTCTACGGCCATCTCTACGACGACCTGCTGAAGCTCAAATACCTGCACCAGCGCCACACGAACTACCTCCGCTGGCTTCAAACCCGCTGACCGCACGCCATGCTTTGTGATGTCCTCATCTCCGTGCTGCGCAGCGCCCGCGCGGATCTGAATGCGCAGTTTGCCCAGGCGAGGCGCGAGCACCCCACGCTTGATGACGCGGCCTTCACCGGCTTCATCGAGCAGCAGATCGATCCGCTCGCACGGCTCGCGCATGAAGATAGCGCGTTCGAAGTTATCGGCACCGCGTGGGAATGCGGACTGGAGCTTGTCGCGCAGCGTCTCGCTGGTCCGCAGGCGCGTCATCCGTGGATCAATGAGACCTGGAGCCGTCTCGCCGCGCAGCTCGTGCATTCGCCGCGGCAGCTCATTCCCGCTTTCAGCAATGCCGCGCATCAACTCGCCACCACACCCGGCGCACGACCGCAGCAGTGGCTCGATTTGATGCAAAACACGGCGCAAGCCATCACCGATGCCGAAACGCTCCTCAAGGCAGGTCAAATCGCCGCATGGCGTGCGGGACTCGCGCATTACCGCGAAGGCGCTTTGAAGCTCATCGCGGCATTGGAGCCAAAAATCGCCCAAATCGCCCTCGGGGCCGATTCCGCTGCGTTTCTCGAAAAAGTCGTCGCCAGCCCCTGGATCGAAAAACCGGCCGGAAACCTCGAAAACCTCCGCGCAGGCTCGTTTCGTGGCTTTGGCGGCCTTTTCATCGTGCCACCGCTCGTCAAATCCGTGAATGACCAGCTCTTCGTCCGCAGTGGCGATGACGTGTGGCTGCTCACGGCGGACTCGTTTGGCGCCACGTTTCATCGCGCCACGCTCGCGGAGTTCGAGGCGGGCGGCGGCAGCCATTTTGATGATGCGCCACCCGACATCGGCGTGGTCACCAGCGCCGCCCGCACTCGCCACACCGTGGCTGTCACCGGATCACTCACGCACGCCGTGCTGCTCTTTGCCGCATGAAGACCACGGCTGAGCTCGAAGCGCTGCAAACCGCCTGGGCCGCCCGCTGGCCGGAGGCGCTCGCGGTTTGGAGCCGCTTCACACGCCTGCGCCCACCGCAGCTCTGCCTCACGGTGAAACAGGCACGCGGCGAGGGCCTCACGGGGAGCTTTGCCATGATCCGCCTTGTCGATCAGACCATCGTCGTCAGCCTGCCGGAGGTCGTGGCCTGCGGCGTGGAGGACTATGCCGTGGAGGTGTTGGCGCATGAGATCGGCCATCACGTGCTCGCGCCCGCCACGCTCACCGAGCACGGGCGCATGCTCGCCCGCATGAGGCGCGGCCTGCCCACGCTGGAGGCGCAGGCCCCCATGGTGGCCAATCTTTACACCGACCTGCTCATCAATGACCGCCTGCAACGCGGCTCCGACCTGCGCATGGGCGAAGTGTATCAAAAGCTCACCGGCGGACCGAAAACCGGCGCGGTCTGGCGGCTCTACATGCGCATCTATGAAATCCTCTGGCGCATGGACCGTGGCAGCCTCGCCGGAACGTGCGATGACCGCATGAATGGCGATGCGTTGCTCGGCGCACGCCTCATCCGCACCTATGCACGCGACTGGATGCAGGGCGCGGGCCGCTTTGCCGCGCTGCTGCTGCCTTACCTGCTGGAGGACAAGGAATCCGCCGAACTCCTCGCCAAACTCGCCGATACCCGCAGCGCTGCCACCGGTGGCGAGATAACGGGCCTCACCGATCTCGATGAAGGCGAGGGCGATGACGTTCTCCATCCCGCACTCGACCCCGCGCTCAATGGCAGCGACCAATCCGCCGAAGACAGCACGCAGGAAACGCCTTCAAAACCCATCGAAGGCAGCCACACACCCTCGAAAGGCCAGGCGCGGCAGCCTTTTGAATATGGCGAGCTACTCCGCGCCGCCGGCATCGACATCAGCGACCACGATGCCGCCGTGCGCTACTACCGCGAGCAGGCGCTGCCGCATCTGGTGCCCTTTCCATCGAGGAAAAAACCACGCGGCACCGATCCGCTGCCGGAAGGCCTCGAAGCCTGGAACCTTGGCGACCCGCTCGACACCATCGATTGGCTGCAGAGCGTGATGCACAGCCCACAGGTCATTCCCGGCCTCACCACGCTCACCCGCGTGTGGGGCGTGAGCGATGGCGCGGAGCAGAAGCCCGAGCCGCTCGATCTCGACCTCTACGTGGACAGCTCCGGCTCCATGATGAATCCGCAGCGCTTCATCTCCTACCCCGCGCTGGCCGGAGCCATCATCTGCCTCAGCGCCCTGCGTGCCGGTGCCAAAGTGCAGGCCACGCTATGGAGCGGCAAAAACCAATTCACCAGCACGCCCGGCTTCGTGAGGGATGAGACATCCCTGCTCCGCGTGCTCACCGGCTACTTCGGCGGCGGCACCGCCTTTCCCATCCACAAGCTGCGGGACACCTTCGCCGCCCGCAAGACCACCGACCGCCCCGCGCACATCCTCATCATCTCCGACGACGGCGTGACCACGCTCTTTGACAAGGATGAACGTGGCCACTCCGGCTGGAACGTCGCCGCCACCGCGCTCGAACAAGCCCGCGGCGGCGGCACCATGGTGCTGAACCTTCCCGAGAAGTGGGACACCTTCCCTCACGCGCCCTATGCCGACATCCGCCGCGCCCGCGACCAGCAGCACTGGCACGTCCACCGTGTCGCCACCTGGGAGGACCTCGTCGCCTTCGCCCGCGATTTCAGCCGGCAACGGTATGGAGAAAAAGAAACCCGCGTCACCGCCGCATGAGCGCCCTGCTTTCGCCAGCCTGGCACTTTCTCCTTTTGAAAAGGATAAATACAAACTAAGTTCTCCGCCATGGAGGGAGAACTCAAAGACGCCATCCGCGAAAAAATCATCCACGGCCTGTCCGCCCTGCCACCTGGCGGCACGCGGCGTGAGGTCCATGTGCCTACCATCGCGGGCAAAACTCTCGCCGTGATCGGCATGAGGCGTTCAGGCAAGACGACCTTTCTCTGGCAGCGGCTGGAGGACCGGCTCCAGGCCGGCGATCCGCGTGAGGCTCTGCTCTATTTCAACTTCGAAGATGACCGCCTGGCCGGGATGCATGCGCGAGATCTGCACCAGATCATCGAGACCTACTATCAACTGCATCCTGGTTTTCGCGACCAGCGGCTCGTGCGTCTTTACCTGGATGAGATCCAGCTCGTCCCCGGCTGGGAGAGCTTCGTGCGCCGGCTCATGGACACCGAAAAAGTGGAGATCATGATCACTGGCTCGTCCGCACGTCTGCTGAGCCGTGAAATCGCCACTTCCATGCGTGGCCGAGCGCTGGAGGTGCTTGTGCACCCGTTCAGTTTTCGAGAGATGCTCCGCCACCGTGGGTCCGAGCCGCTCAAACCACTGGCGCAACTGCCGAAAGCCGCCGCCTCCACCCTGCGACGGCATCTGGACGACTACCTCGCGCAAGGCGGCTTTCCCGAGGCTCAGGGTGCTGCCACTCGCGATCACGAGGCGCTGCTCCGCAGCTATGTGGATGTGGCCATGCTGCGGGATGTCATCGAGCGCCACTCCGTTTCCAATCCCACCGCACTGCGCTGGCTGGTGCGCCAGCTTCTTGGCAATGCGGCCTCCAGCTTCACGGCACAGAAGTTTTATGACGCCTTCAAGTCCCAGGGCATCGCCGTGGCAAAGGACACCGTGCACGCCTACATCGCCCATTTGGAGGACGCTTTCCTCATCCGTACGGTGAGCCTTCACTCCGGCTCCGAGCGCCAGCGCATGGTCAATCCGCGCAAAGTCTATCCTGTGGACCCTGGGTTGATCCCCGTGTTTGACCACACCACCCGGAAAAACACCGGCCACGCGCTGGAGACAGCCGTGCTGCTGGAACTGGAACGCCTCGGCGCACGCATCGGATATCTGCGCACCACCTCAGGCTACGAGGTCGATTTCCACGCCGCCCTTCCCGGTGGAGAAATCTGGCTCATCCAGGTTTGTGTGGACCTCGGCAGCCCGGACACTCTGGAGCGCGAAACGAGGGCCTTGGTCGAAGCCGGTCAGCAGCATCCCCAGGCGCGCTGCCTGCTGCTCTCGATGGATCTCACGGCTCCATCCAAACTCCCGCCCGGCATTCAATGGCAGTCTGCGGCCTCGTGGTTGCTCGGAGAACCCACCGCATGAAGCCGCTCGTCATCGTCTGGCGTGTTACCGGCCGCTGCAATCTGAGCTGCGCCTTTTGCGCCTATGACCGCACGCAAAACATCTCGCGCCGACACACCGACGAGTCGTTGGTGAGACAGTTCGCAGAACTCGCTGCCAGTCTGAGCCGCCCCGTTTTGCTCAGTTGGCTCGGCGGCGAGCCGCTGCTGTGGCCCGCGCTCACTCAGCTCACTCGTGATCTGCGCCAGCGACACGGCTTTGCCATCAGCACCACCACCAACGGCACCACGCTGCATCGTGAGGACGTTCGTCAGCACCTCATCGAGCACTACGCCGAGCTCACCATCAGCCTCGACGGCCCCGCGCCTTTGCACGATGCCCTTCGCGGTCAAAGCGGTCTCTTTAAGCAAATCCAACACGCTGTGAAGCAAATCGCCGGTCGCGGTCCGCGCCTGCGCATCAACACCGTGCTCATGCGTCACACCATCGCGCATTTCCCCGCGCTCTGCCGCGAAGTCGCCCGCTGGGGCATTGACGAGATCACCTGCAACCAGCTCGGCGGCATTGAGCGCCCCGAGTTTTACCCCGCCAACCGCCTGCTGCCGGAGCAAGTCTCCACCCTCTCCACCCAGTGGCCGGCGCTGCACCCTCGCCCTGCAGCTTCACCACGGCCGACTACGGCATCGACCTCCGCACCCTCACCACCCCCGCGCAGATCGCCGACCTGCCGCACGAGTTTGCCAAACGCCGTCTCGCAACCCGCTCCGCCGCTTGCCAGGACTGCCACAGCACCCAAGTGTGCGCAAAGTTCATCGCGAAGTGAAAAAGCTCTTCCCTGAGTTGCGGCGCTCAGGCAGATTAAAAATTCAGCTTATGAATCGTCGCGAATTTCAATTTTCTGAGGGCAGCTCGAACAAGTTTTGGTCCATCGAGCTGCGAGAGCAGGGTTTCATCGTCCACTACGGCAAGATCGGCACGAACGGCCAGGCGCAGGAAAAGACCTTCACCACCGCCGATGCCGCGAAGAAAGAGCACGACAAGCTCATCGCCGAGAAGACGAAGAAAGGCTACGTCGAGGTGCAGGTGGGTGAGGTGAGCAAGTCCAGGCCGGTGCCGGTGGTGAAGCAGGTGGATGATGAGAAGGAGAAGGCGCGAAAGGACACGCCCAAGTCCGCCGCCATGGCCGAATCGGCATCAAAAGCCGATGCTGCCGCCGAAACACCTTCGGATGCGCCGAAGCCAGCTCCATCAATGCCGTCTGCATCACTCACCCTTGAGCGTCGCGTCCGACTGCCGCAAAGCGAGCGCAACCGTGTCTCCTGGCTGTGGCAGCCACTCGAGCGTCCGAAGCCGAGACCCTTTGACCCCGAGGCATGTATTCGTGCGGCGAAGAAATGGCATTCGTCTTATGGTTACATCTACATCTACAGCGCGGAACCTCCGGATGACCTCTCCAGGGAGGAGGCTTGGTTCTGGATCATGGCTTTGGATGCTGCGTCTGACCGTGGCGGGAAAAATTGGCACGGTGGATATTCGGCACGCAAAGTCGAAAAGCTGGAAGCTTGGGAAGCCATTCTTCGTCAGGCGCTGAGCGTGGCACTTCCGGACGATGCGGCTGGCAATGAGCACATCAGCAATGTGCTAAGCTTTCTCGGCGCACGTCCGCAATGGCTGCAGGTTCTGATTCCCTTCTTCCCGGCGCGTCAACTGGCGGGCTTGATCTATGATTCGCAGATTGAATGGGTGCGGACAGCCAGCAGCAATCACCCGCGGACGCCACACTATTCGATCGCGGATGCCTTCGCCGCCCAGGTGCTTAATTTTGAGCCCGCAGACGTTCGAGAAGGGGTGCGTGCCGACATGGCAGCGCGTTATCATGGTGCCGGCGCCCCAAACAGCATCGAGGCACTGCTCGCCCTCGCCTTCATGGGTGTTATCCAGGGAGGGCCTGAGCTGTCCTCTGTGGTCGCTTCTTTATCCTCTCCCGCTCACAGCGGTCTCAGCCTGGCGGTTTTGGCGGGCCTCTCCAACGAGCAGGACTTTGTGGCAGCGGCCAGCCGCCTTGGCATGTTGATTCCTGTTCCCAATGGCTATGCCTCCGAGAGGGTTCACCAAGGTGCCACGCTCTGGCTCGCCGCCACCGAGTGGCGGCATCTCGATATGATTGTGAAGCCCATTGTGGCAGCGACCTCGAAGGATGAAGGTTCGCAACTCGCCCGCGTCCTCGCCCTCGTTGAGGCACCTGAGGCGGCGGTTGCGATGCTGGAGGTACTGATGAACTCCAAAGCGCCTGCTGTAGCAGCGGAGTGGTTTGTTCAGCATCCGCTGCACACGGCGGTGGGGCTGGCTCCGGTGGCGATGGGCAGCGGCAAGGTGGCTGAGGCGGCGCGTGATCAGCTTCACCGCCTCCGCCGGAGCGGCCAGCAGGATGTGCTCGCCGCAGCGCTGCCTCACCTGGCTGAAAACGAGCGTGAGTGGCTTCAGCGTGAGATCATTGATCATCGCGAGGAGCTGCTGGAAGACCTCCCGCGTGAAGAAATGCCTCCGGCACTCGCGGAAGCCTTCAAGGCACTCAAACCGATCAAAGCCACCGCGTGGCTGCAAAGCGCCAGCCTGCCGCCCATCAAGGTCACGGGCAAAAAGCTCGCGTTGGCGGATGTGGAGCGTGTTTTGACCGCTTTGAAGGATGCGCCGCTGACTTCGACGCTCCAGCAGACGGCACTCGCGGAGGCGATGACGCAGAATGGCGTGGAAACGACCACGGATGAGATGCCTGCCGCGCCGATTCCGAAGCTGGTGGAGCTTTTGAAACACCACGCAGACGCCACGAGTCTCGACACCTTTGCGTGGAAGCTCTTTGAGCAGTGGCTCAGCATGGGCGCGGCGTCGAAGGACAAGTGGGCGCTCGGTGCCGTGGGCCATCTCGGCGGGGATGCCAGTGTGCTGAAGCTCACGCCGCTCATCCGTGACTGGCCCGGCGAGAGCCAGCATCAGCGGGCGGTTTTCGGCCTCGAGGTGCTGCGTGCTGTCGGAACGGATACGGCGCTGATGTCCCTCAATGGCATCGCGCAGAAGCTGAAGTTCCAGGGCCTCAAAGAAAAGGCGAAGGTAATGATGGAAGGCATCGCCCAGGCACGCGGGCTCACGCGGGAGCAGCTCGCCGACCGCATTGTGCCGGATTGCGGGCTGGATGAGATGGGCGGACGCGTTTTCGATTTTGGGCCGCGTCAGTTCAAGTTCGTGCTCGGAGCGGAAATGAAGCCGCTTGTGCGCGATGCCGCGGGCAAGGTGAAGCCCGATCTGCCTTCCCCCAACAGTTCCGATGACAAGGAGAGGGCCGAAGCAGCCGTCGTCGCGTGGAAACTGCTGAAGAAGACGCTCAAGGAAGTGCTCAAGATTCAAGCGGAACGTCTGGAGGACGCCATGATCACGGGTCGCCGCTGGACGCCGGAGGAGTTTCAAATGCTGCTCGTGAAGCATCCGCTGATGGTGAATCTGGCCCGCCAGCTCGTCTTTGGCTGCTACGATGGCCAGGGTGCCGTGCAGAGCACCTTCCGCATCACCGAGGACCAGTCGCTGGCCGACTCGAATGATGATCCGTGCGATCTGCCCGGTGCTGGCAGCATCGGCGTGGTGCATCCGGCGCATCTCGACGAAGCGGCGAAATCGGCGTGGGGCCAGGTACTCAGCGATTACGAGATCATCCCGCCCTTCCAGCAGCTCGGCCGCGAGATCTGCCGTCCCGAGCCCGGCGATCTCGACCTCACCAGCATCACCCGCTTCAAAGGCCCGAAGATCCCCGGTATCACGGTCTATGGCATCCTGGAGCGCTCGCATTGGGTGAAGGATATTCCCGCAGATAATGGCGGCTTCATGCAGCACTCGAAGCACTTCCCCGCCGCTAACGTGACCACCTTCATTGCTTACGATCCTGGTTTGTCGATGGGCTATTATGATGAACCGCAGCAGATCCACTCTGTCTATTTCGTCCCCGGTCATGTGAAACCCGACTGGTGGGGCGACCACAAGAACAAGCTGCCCATCAAGGCCGTCGATCCAGTCGTCGTCAGCGAGGTGCTGCGCCTCGTCCATGCCATCGTGGCGAAGGGAGAGTGATTTCGTCTTCCACTCACTGTCAAAACTGCGCACCATGGCCGCCCGAGTCGTCGCACCCCAACTTGAAGCCGACGGCTCGCTGCGGATCGATCTGGGGATTTCGAAGCAGGAAAGGATGCTGCCCGCCTGGCAGGCCGAATACGGGCTGGAAGTGCCTCCCGCGGCCGAGTTTGATTATGACCAAGCCGTCGCGCGGTTGAAAAAGTGCTGTTACTCGAACGGCTACATCCACAGCCCGGAAAACGCGGGCATTCCAGTGAGCATGACTCGCGAGGAGGCCTGGTTTTGGCTGCAAGCGATGTGTGGAGGCAGCTTTCAGCCGGACAAGATGGCAGGAAAAAAGTCGTGGAAGGCTCCCACTCACTCCCAAGTCATGGAGCTGCTGAACAGCGGCATCGATTCGTCGGATCATAGCTCTCCCAGCATGCGCTCTGTCCTTTCGGATTCCTGGTATCCCGAGCTGGTGGCGGCTGTGACGACCCTTTTGAGCCCTGAACAGGTGGTGGACTTCATCCGGGCGAATTGCGTGGCGTTCGAGCATTCGGCATTGTCGCAATACAATGCTGGTTTCGGCCAGTTCTTGGCGGGGTGCTGCATGCATCTCACGCCCTATTTGAGCCGGGAAAAGTGCCAGGAGCTCGTGAAGCCGTTCATGCAGGCCCTGCGCAAAGATCCAGACCTGACTTCCGTCGATGGCATCACGGCGCTGGCAGCGGTCGCAGTCTTCGGCAGCACAGGCATCGTCACCGGGACACTGCGCCAGACGAAGGCGAAAATCATGCCTTACTGCCATTGGCTGTTTGCCCGGGTCGAGAGCCTGGCCGTTTACGAGGAATTGCTCCAGCTACGCGAGCCTCGCTTTGAGGGGCTCTACTCAGCGAGACTCGTCCTTGCTGCATCGGGAGTTTCGCGGCTGGATCACTTCCGGGCATGCCTGACGGGTCTCAAACCTGACCAACAGCGTGTCATGAAAACGCTGCGGCGTGTGCTGCATCCCGGGATGGCTCCATTGATGCTGGAATTGAGATCCAAGCACAAAGAGGCGGCGGCTTGGCTGCGGGAAAACGTGGTGCATGCAGCCGTCGGACTCGCTTCACATGCCGCAGGGGCAGATGAGCACACGCATGCCGCGAAAAGCTTCTGGCAGGAGCTTTGGCAAAGCCAGCCTGAGACAGCACGCCAGGCACTCGAGTGGGTGGCGGATGCATCCAGGCCCGTGCTGGAGAAACTGGGCGCCAGCACGCACAGCAGCCGCGAGCAGCAGGCATCCACATTGCCGGAGGAGCTGGCAGAGGTCTTTTCCTCCCTCAAAAGCAGGCCCGGGCCTTCCTGGCTGGCAGTCGGTGCTCTGCCGCCCATCACCGTTCGTGGCGTTCCTCTCACGCAAGGCCAGGTGAAAGGCCTGATCCATGGCTGGAAGTCATCGAAAGACGGAAACCCTCCCCGTTGGTCTCCGCTCATCGTCGCATGGGCGGATGCGGAATCGTTGCACCGCTTTGCCCGCCATCTGTTTGAGCAGTGGCAAAAGGAAGGCTGCCCGGCCGCGGATGCCTGGGTGCTGATGGCGGCCTGCGTGTGGGGCTCCGAGGAGTTTCATCTGCGGTTGTCCCGCTTTCTGGTTTATCGCCCGCTCGACAGTCCATGGCCGCACACGCGAGCCTGCGCCGGTGTGCGTGCGCTCGCGACTGCGGCCACTCCTGTCGCCATCAGCCAGCTCCACCGTCTCGCTCATGCCACGCACGAAAGCATGCAGAGGACCGAGGCGCGGAAGATGCTGGAGCAGGCAGCGGAGAGCCGTGGCGTGTCTCTGGAGCACCTGGCCGACGCACACGTGCCGACGGCAGGCTTTAACCGCGCTGGCAGGCGTATTTTCGAGACGGGTGGTCTTTCCTTGGAAGCCCGGCTCAATGACCGGCTCGAGCTCCGCTTCCCGCTGCCGGATGGCACGGAAGGCCGTCGTCTGCCGCCTCGTGCACGCACTTTGGATCCAGCGGAGCATCTGCGTCTCAGCGCGGCGTGCCGTCATGCGCGCCGGCTGCTGCGTGACACCTGGGAGGTGCAGGTCCTGCGCACTCGCCAGGCCATCGCGCAGGATTACCAGCGACCGGTGGAGCACTTTGAGCGGCACATTTTGCAGCACCCGCTACTGGCACGCCTTGCTCAGCTGCTCGTCTGGCAAAGCATGCCATCAGAGGGATCGCCCGTCGCCTTTCGACCTGCGGAGGATGGATCGCTCATCGACGTGCAGCATCGCGAAATCACACTGCCACCCGGCAGCACTGTCCGCCTCGCCAGCCCGGCCAGTCTTTCGCCCGAAGAGGTCCGCGGATGGATCGAGCATCTCGCGGATCACCAGATCATCCAGCCGGTGAAGCAGTTCGCCGCCCTGGCGTGCCTGCCGCTGCCCGCCGAGCTGGACAAGGTCAAAGTGAACCGCTTCACCGGCGCAGAAACCACCATCGGCCAGTTGAAGGCGGCCTTTGCGCAGGAGCAGTGGTCGCATGACAAGCCTCAGGAGGACGGCGGCTACACGCGGCACTTCCGCGCTTTCCCCGGTGGCAAACTGTATGCCTGCGTGCGGCATTCCCGTGTCTGGCTCCAGGAGGAAAACTGGCGAAAAGAGAATCTCGATGAGCGCCCGGCCGAGATTGAGGACGTGTGGTTCATCCCCGATCAGATCCCCAAGAAGGAATGGCGGAACTCCAAGCACTACCTCGCCATCCGCGACGTGCCCCCGGCCATCTTCAGCGAGGTTTTTTCTCTGCTGCATCGAATGACCGGAGTGCCTGTTCCCGAATCAAGCTCATGAACTCTCCTGCCTGGTTCCAACGCCAACTCGAAGACCTCAAAGCCGCCCGCCCGAAGTGGGCGAAGGGGCTGCCGGAGATCCAGACGCGTGCGGGAGGCGCTATTCCGGGCGACGATTCTGTGTGGATTCTCGGCGCGGCCTTGTTTGTCGAAAAGGAGGCTGTGCGGCATGATCTGCTGGAGGAGTTGCGACGTCATGCGGACCCTGTTTCCCTCGATGCATGGCTGTGCGCGGCACTCACAGCCTGGGCAGGCTCGAAAACAGCCGTCAAGGATGCCTGGATGCTCAATGCCGTGCCCGCGTTGGGCGGTGCTGGCTGCGTGAAGGTGGTGGACATCATCATTCGCGGCTGGGTGCGTGCCAAGGAGAAAGCCCTGGCGCTGCGAACACTCGATGCGCTTAGCCGTATGAATCTGCGTGAGGCGAAAGAACTCATGCCTGTGCTCGCCCTATGCGTGAAAGATCACGCCGTTTCCCAGGAAGCGGGGCGTGTGCAGCGGAAACAGGCCGCAGCAACTGGCTTGGATGCGGTGGAAGCAGCGGATGCGCTCGTGCCTACACTTGGCCTCGATTCACGCGGCGAGTTGAAGCTCGATTATGGCAGCCGAATCTTCACCGCACGGCTGAACTCTCGATTGGAGATGGAACTGCTCGATCAAGACGGGCGGGTGATGAAAAGCCTGCCCGCAGGCCGCTCGACAGATGATGCCACGAAAGTCCGGCAAGCCAAAGAGACCTGGTCCAGCCTCAAAACAGGCCTCAAACGCCTCATTCGCGTTCAGGCGAGACGCTTGGAGGAAAGCATGATCCATGGCCATTCCTGGTCTTTGAGCGCTTTGGGGAAAAGCTGGCTCTCGCATCCCGTGCTGTCACGCCTCGCCCGCTCGGTCGTCTGGCATTCAGGCGGCCTGCGCCTGCGCATCACGGAGGACCATGGCTTTGCCACGGTGGAAGATGATCCCGTCACGCCTGAAGCTGACGCACTGCTGCGTGTGGCGCATCCGCTCAGCCTTGATGCCGCCGAGTTGGCAGCCTGGAGACAGGTCTTTGCTGATTACCGTCTTTTTCAAATGGTGCCGCAGTTGGACCGCGAGATCTATCGTGTGCCTGCTGATGGATCCGCGTCGAAACGCTCCGCCGCGCCACCACACGCGCCGCTGAGTCCCGGCGTGCTCTTTGGTATCCTGGAGAACGATGGCTGGCGGCTCCAAGGCAGCGATGGAGTCTTTTCCGCCGCCTGGAAGTCCTTTCAGGAGGAGAATGTCACCGCATGGATCACCTTCACCGGCCTGCTCGCAGGCCGTCTTGCCGAATCCCAACCGCAACGGCTGCACGACTGCTTTTTTCAGGCGGGCCGCACTCAGCCGGATGAGTTGATCAAACCTGGCACACCCCTTCCGCTCTCCCAAGTGCCTCCCGTGGCCTACAGCGAAACGTTGCGTCGTTTGCATCGGCTCAGTCAGTCAGGCCAAGAAACCTAGTGCTTCCCTGCTCATCTTCGCGGTTTAGACTACGCCCAACTCGAATCCCATGCCCAAGCCACCCACCATCGACACCAAACAGCGTCCCGCCGCCGAAGTCTTGCATGCGGAGGAGCTGCAAAAGCTCGCCGCTGCGGACGCGGCCAAACCGAAACCTCCTGGCTGGCGCATGACGCCGCAGAGCGTGCTGCGCTTCATCCTGGGTGATCCGAAGACGGGCATCGCGGCGAAGTTCGTCGGTCGTCGCGCGATGCTGGAGCGCTGCGTGGTCGCGTTGGCGACGAATCGCGGCCTGATGATGATTGGTGAGCCGGGCACGGCGAAAAGTTGGCTCAGCGAGCTGCTGGCCGCGGCGATCTCCGGCGACAGCACGCTGACCATTCAAGGCAGCGCTGGAACGACGGAGGATGCGATCAAGTATTCGTGGAACTACGCGTTGCTGCTCGCGGAAGGCCCGGGGGAGAAGTCGCTGGTGCCTGCGCCACTTCATCGCGGCATGAGCGATGGGAAAATCGTGCGCTTTGAGGAGATCACCCGCTGCCCGGTGGAGATCCAGGACACGCTGCTGTCGATCCTGAGCGACCGTTTGATGCTGGTGCCGGAATTGAAAGGCGAAGGCCGCACGCTGTATGCGGCGCAGGGCTTCAACGTCATCGCCACGGCGAATACGCGGGATCGTGGCGTGAATGAGATGAGCGCCGCGCTGAAACGTCGCTTCAATTTCGAAACGGTGCCGCCCATTGAGCAGGCGGAGGAGGAGATGGCGCTCGTGCAACGCGAGACGGTGCGCCTGCTGGCCAATGCAGGCGTGGAAGCCGCGCTGCCGCCGGATGTGGCCGAGCTGCTCGTCACCACCTTCCGCGAGCTGCGTGGCGCGAAGACCAGCGATGGCAAGGCGCTGGAGCCTCTGACCACGGCGATGAGCACGGCGGAGGCGGTGAGCACCGGCTTCGCGGCGGGGCTGCACGCCAGCTACTTCGGCAGCGGACGCATCACGGCAGAGCACATCGCGCTGCACGTCGCCGCCACGGCACTGAAGGATGCGGCGGATGATTTGAAGAAGGTGCGCCACTACTTCAACCACGTCGTCAAAGACCGCAAAGGCGGCCACTGGGCGGCCTATTTCGAAGCCCGCAAGATGCTGGACTGATGCTCCTCCCCGTCCGCCATCACAGCCCGGCTTGTGCTCGCTTTGTGCGGGACACGATCCTGCGTCTGCGTCCGGCGGTGGTGCTGATCGAGGGGCCGGCGGACTTCAATGAGCGCATCGACGAGCTGTTTCTCGGTCACCGCCCGCCGATCTCCATCTACAGCTATGTGGCGTGGCAGGATGGGCTGCGGCAGGGCGCGTATTACCCGATGTGTGACTACTCGCCGGAGTGGCAGGCGCTGCAGGCGGCGCGGCAATGCGGTGCCGCGGTGCGCTTCATCGACCTGCCCTTCGCGTTGCTCGCTCGCGAGGACCGGCGCATGCATCGCTACGCGGATGATCGGCTGCGCGGCAGTCATTATCTGAAAGCGCTGTGCGAGGCGCTTGAAGTGGAAAACTTCGACGATGCCTGGGATGTCATCGCCGAACATGATCCGGCGCAAGACGGGCAGGAGACCATCTCCCGCGTGGCCTCCTACTGCCGCTGCCTGCGAGAGATGGATGACGAGGCCGTGCGCGACTACGATCTGCGGCGCGAGACCTTCATGGCACGCCACATCCGCGCCGCGTGGGCGGAGTTTGGCAAGGACAAGGTCGTCATTGTGACCGGTGGCTATCACACCAGCGGCCTGGAGGCACTGCTGGCGCAAAACGAGCGCGACACCGACACGCACATCGACTGGCCGGAGGACATCGCCGAGCGCGGCATCGCGCTCACGCCTTACAGCTACGAGCGGCTGGACAGCCTGACCGGTTACGATGCCGGCATGCCAAGCCCCGGTTTTTATCATCAGGTCTGGCATGCCAAAAAGGACGCCGAGGTGCACACGCCGCTGCTCATGGCGATGGCCACGCGTCTTCGTGAGCTGAAACAAGCCGCCTCCACCGCCGATCTCATCGCCGTGGAAAGCTGCGCACGGGCGCTGGCCGCGCTGCGCGGTCATGCACGCGTGTGGCGTCGTGATTTGATGGATGCGATCACGGCCGCGCTGGTCAAAGACGACCTGCATGCTGCGCATCCCTTCGTCCTCGCGATGCAGAGCGTGCTGCGGGGTGGTGAGCGTGGCAAGCTCGCCGCCTGCTCACCGCAGCCTCCGCTGGTGATCGATATTCAGACGAAGCTGGACATCGCCAACCTGCTCCCGGACAAGTCACCGAAGGAAACCACGCTCTCGCTGCCAAAAGTCGCCGATCTCGAGAAAAGCCGTATGTTGCATCAACTGCGTGTTTTGACCATTCCCGGCATCGAGCGCGTCAGTGGCGTCGATTTCGCCCATCGGGCCGATTTGACCTCGCTGACGGAAAGCTGGCGCGTGCGCTGGATGCCGGAGCAGGACGCGCAGATGATCGAAAGCAGCCGCTACGGCTCCGCGCTCGATGAAGCGGCCGCCGCTCGGTTGCGTGAGCAGGCGGACAAGCTCGAACGTAGCGCGGCGGAGGCCGCGGGGCTGCTTCTGGAGTCCGTGCTGGCCGGCGTGATGCCGCTGGCCGAGGCGCTGCGCACGCGGGTGGCGGAGATCATTCATCAAGACGGTGATCTGGCCAGCGTGGCGCGTGCCATCGATCATCTGCTCTTTCTTTTCTCGTGGGATGACACGCTCGGCGCACGAGGCACCGCGGAGACCGGCGTGTTGCTCAAAGAGGCATTCGAACGTGCGGTGTGGCTGCTGGAGTCCGGCAGTCCCGGTGCCACCGCGCAGCAGGAAGTCGATGCCGTGAAGCTCATGCGCGATGCCTTTGAGCGTGCCGAGCAGCCAATGGCGCTGGACCGCAGCGTCTTCGCCGAAACCCTCGCCCGTGTGCAGGCGGACGCACAGCGCTCCCCCGCCCAGCGTGGAGCCTGTGCGGGTGCGTTGTGGTCGCTGAACCAGGCCGATCCCGAGCACATCCGGCGTGATCTGCGGCTCTTCGCCACGCCGGAGCACTTGGGCGACTTCTTGACCGGTCTCTTCGCCCTCGCCCGCGAGGAGGCGCAGCGTGATCCCGCGCTGCTGCGTGCCGTGCACGACGTCGTCATCACCTGGAATGATGACAGCTTCCTCACCGCGCTGCCTTCGCTGCGGCTGGCCTTCATGTATTTCACCGCGCGGGAGAAGGTTTATCTGGCCAAAGGTCTCTTCGAGGCTTCTGCGGACATTTCACAGCCTGAAAGCGAGCCTGTGCCCCTCGCGGTCAGCACGGCGGAGGCCGCACAGGCCATGGCCTTCGAGCAGTCGCTGCTCGTGCTTGCGAAACAATACGGCATCCAGCTTGAAACCGCCTCATGAACCCTAAGGAGCAAAAAATCCGCTGGCGTCTCATCCTCGGTGACGAGGCGGACGAGGTTTGCGGCGGCCTCAATGGCGAAGACGCCGACCGCGATGCCGCGCTCGAGTATCTCTACGGGCGGGAAGGCCAGGGCCGCAACCGCCGCACCAGCCGCGGTGGCAAAGGCAGCAGCAACAAAGGCTCTCTCGATCCCTCGCAGCTCACGGTGCCGGACTGGATCAATGCCGTGCACACGCTTTTCCCGCAGCGCACCATCGAGCGCATCGAAAAAGACGCGCTGGAGCGCTACGCAGTGCAGGAGCTCGTCACCAACGTCGAACTGCTCAAACGCGCCGAGCCAAACCTGACGCTGCTGAAGGCCGTGCTGCACACGAAGCACCTCATGAACCAGGAAGTGCTCGCCGTGGCCCGGGAACTCGTGCGCCGCGTCGTCGAAAAGCTCATGGAGGCTCTAGCCCGGCCCGTGCAGTCCGTCTTCCTCGGTGCCGTGGACCGGCGAAAGCGCAGCACGCTGCGTGTGGCGAAGAACTTCGACGCGCAGACCACCATCCGACGAAACTTGCAGCACTTCGATCCCGAGACCGCGAAGCTCTTCATCCGCACGCCCTACTTCTACTCCCGCATCCGCCGCCACAGCGACAAATGGCAGGTCATCATCCTCGTCGATGAATCCGGCAGCATGGCAGACAGCGTGATCCACAGCGCCGTCACCGCCGCGATCTTCTTTGGCATCAAGACCCTGCGCACACACCTCGTGCTCTTTGACACGAGCCTCGTCGATGTCAGCGCCGACTGCGCCGATCCGGTGGAGACCATCATGAAGGTGCAGCTCGGCGGCGGCACAGACATCGGCCAGGCCGTGCGCTACGCCGAGGGCCTGATCGAAAATCCACGCCGCGCCATCGTTGTGCTCATCACCGATTTTTGCGAAGGAGCGCCGGTGAACCTGCTCTTCGCCGCCTGCAAACGCCTCATCGAGCAAGGCACGCTGCTCCTCGGCCTCGCCGCGCTCGATTCCGAAGCCAAGCCTAACTACGACCACGCCACCGCCGCTCACCTCGCCTCCCTCGGCGCCCACGTCGGTGCCATGACACCCGGAGAACTCGCGCAGTGGGTCGCTGAAAAAGTCCGATGAACCGCCCTGATCTCATCGCCCTCACGCCGGATGACCTCGCCGCCCTCGCGAACCGCGGTCTGGTGAAGCGTGCGCAGAAAGAATGCGAATCCGGCGATCTCACCGCGCAGTGGTCCGAGTCCGAGGATGGCACCATTGAGGCCAAATGGAGCGACGGAGCTACCTGCGTGCTCCCAGGCTCCAAAACACTCAAAGAAGCCCGCTGCGACTGCGCCGCGCTCGACATGTGCCGACATCTTTTGCGCACCGTGCTCGCCTGGCAGGCCCGTCAGACTGTTTCAGAGGAAAAAGCGCCTGAAGTCTGGAATCCCGGCCGCATCACCGATGCGCTCATCGAATCCCAGACGAACAAAACCACCCGCGACCGCGCCAAACTGCTCTGGAGCCAGGGCGTGCTGGCGGAGGTGCTCTGCGCGGTGAAGCCCAGCGCACGCTTTCATAGTCCCGGCCACACCGTGCGCTTCCCCGTGCCGGACGATCTGCGCTATGCCCAGTGCAGTTGCAGCGATCCCGCGCCCTGCGCCCATGCCATCATGGCCGTGCAGGCCTTTCGTATGCTGCCCGCCGATCAAAACTCTGGCATCGTCAGTGAAGGCCCGCTCGATGCGCCGGTGGAGCGTGAACCGCTCGATGCGGCCGCGGATTGCGTGAGCGAACTCCTCGCCAACGGCCTCGCCACGCTCAGCACCGCCTGGCGTGACCGCGTGCGCCGCATCGCCGCCGAGAGCCTGCCATGGCCGGCGCAGATTCTCGAAGAACTCGCCGATGATTTCGACCGCTACACCGCGCGTGACGCTGGCTTTTCGCCGGAAGACATGCTCCTGCGTTGTGGCGAGCTCTTGCTGCGCAGCGACGCCATCCTCGCCGGCTGCGCACCGGTCCCGCAGGCCTTCATTCGCGGCCTCAAGGCTGACCGTGACAGCGAACTCGGCTCCGCCCGCTTCATCGGCCTCGGTGCGAATGTCCTCGAAGGCCGCGGCAGCACCTCGGTGAATGTTTTTCTCCAGGAAATCGACAGCGGTCACACCGTGAACGTCACACGCGAGTTCAAAGAGCCGCCGGAAGTCGTGAAGAAGCCGTTTCATCAGCTCGCGCAGTCCCCCAGCGTCAAAGACGCCTCGCTCGCGGCACTCGCCGCAGGCCAGCTCGTCACCCAGGGCGGCAAACGCACCGCCGCAGGCCGTCTCGTCATCGGCCGCGCACGCGCCGTGGTGAATCCACAAAACTTCGCGTGGGAGCAGCTCAAAGCGCCTCTGCTCGCCGAGGACTTCGCCGAGATCACCGCCCGCCTCCGGTTGCTGCCGCCCGCCTGCTTCCGTCCCCGCCGCGCCGGAGGTGACTTCCACGTCTGCCCGCTGCAAGCCGTCGAAGGCGCACGCTTTGACAGCAGCAGCAACGCCATCATCGCCCGCCTCATCGACAGCACCGGAGCCGCGTGCCTGCTCAAACATCCGTGGACCCAGCGCGGTGAAAACGGCGCGGACAGCCTGCTCGCCGCCTTGCAAAGCCAGGCACGGCCGCTTTTCATCGCCGGGCAGGTGCAGTCATCCGGTGCTGCCATCGTCTTCAAGCCCACCGCGCTCGTCCTCGCCGGTGAAGGCACCAGCCGCCGCGTGGTCCTGCCATGGATCAGCCCGCAAACCGCCACCCTGCATCACGACGCTCCTTCGCTGGTCCAAACCATGCCGCGTGCCTTTGCTCCCGCGTCGGAGTTGCTCACCCAACTGCTCCTTCAGGGAGCCGGGCGGCTTTCCAAGCGTGACTGGCCGGACTGGAGCCGCACCCTCCAGGAAGTCGAAGCCACAGGACATCATCGCATGGCAGCCATGCTGCAGCAGATTCAAACCCACAGCGCCAATGCTCTACCCGCACTTAAATGGTGGCGGCTAGGCATGGAAATCCTCGCGGACTCAAGTCACACTGCCGCGTCATGACCCACGAAGGACCCCAGCTAGAGCATTTGACCCGGCGACTCACCGAGACGCCGGTGGACTTTCTCGCGGAGCCGCGAGTGGGCAAAAATGGACTCGTGCAGGTCGATGCGGTGGTCGCGGACCTGCTGCGTGAACTCGGCGGCATACCCCACGCTCGCGAAATGGCTACCTTTGCCGGTTTTGATGCCAAAAAGGACCGCAACCGTCTCGCGACGACGCTGCTGCTCGCCTGGCTGCTCGGCGATGAATGGTTTCGCGGAGCCCAAACGTCCCCGCAGGCTGTGCTGGCCGTTCTCGGCTCCGCTCCGGCGGAACTCGCCGCGCAAACCGCCGCGCGCAGTTTTGTGAGCGATCCCGACCGCCGCGAGGAACTCGTCCGCGTGCTCCTCGCCCGGCTGGATCTGCGTCCGGCGGGCGAAACGACGGCGCAGGCGCAGGACCGTCTCACCAGCATCAGCGCCACGGAACGCGAGCGTTTCATCGCCGCCTCCCGCGCTGCCGAGGAGCGGGCGCGGGCCATCCGTGCCGCGCTGGCGAAAAAAGCCGCCGAAGAGTCTGCGGACAAATACACGCGCGAATGAACGATCCGGAGCCCACCGACGAGCAGCGCTATCCCACGCTCAGCGCGGACGGCCGCGCGATGCTAATGCGCCTTCGCGAGCATCCGCACGCTCCGCTTTACCACAATCACAGTGGCAACCGGCTCACCGCCGCCGAGGTGGAGCGCGTGCGTGGCTTTGAAGATGAGGTCATGGCCGCACGCATCGACTGGACGCACGACGCACCGCCTGCGTGGCTGCCGGACTTCATCGCACAATGCCACCTCGAGGTGCCGCACTACCGGGCGCTCGGTTCCGCACCGCAGCGACTCGAAGACCTGCCCTCCGTCTCGCGGGCGGACTTCAGCACCGACATTGCCGCCTTCGTGCCGGACACCGCGCCGCTGGACCGCCTCATCAATTTCCGCACCAGCGGCACCTCCGGGCATCCACTGCTCATCGCCTCGCATCCCGTCGTCGCCGCCTCGTATCTGGCCTTTCACAAGCGGGCACTGCACCGCTTCGGTGTCACGCTCACCGCCAGTCGCGGCGAGGTCGGCGTGGTGCTGCTCGGCATGCAGCGGAAATGCTTCACCTATGTCTCCGTCACGCCGGCGATGAATGAGGCCGGTCTCGCCAAGATCAATCTGCATCCCGATGACTGGCGCGATCCCACCGACCGGGCGGCTTATCTCAACGACTTGCAGCCCGAGGTCATCGCCGGTGATCCCATCTCCTTCACCGAGCTGCTCACGCTGCCGATGACGTGGAAACCCCGAGCGCTTCTTTGCACATCGATGGCTTTGCTCACGGGTTTGCGCAGGCAGTTGGAGCAGCGCTTCACCTGTCCCGTGCTCGATCTTTACTCGATGAACGAAGGCGGCCCCATTGCCGTGTTTGATCCTGCCGTGGATGGCCATGTGCTGCTGCAAAACCGCCTTTTCGTCGAGATCCTCGATGAAAACGACCGCCGCGTGCCACCCGGCCAGCGCGGTGAGATCACGCTCACGGGTGGCTTCAATTTCTGCCTGCCGCTGCTGCGCTACCGCACCGGCGATCATGCCAGCATCGACTTCCATGGCGCGGAGCCCGTGCTGCGTGGCTTCTCGGGTCGTCCGCCCGTGCGCTACCGCGCCGCCGATGGCACCTGGCTGAACAACATCGAGATCACCCATGCCTTCAAAGATCTCTCCCTGCCGCAGTGGAGCCTTCATCAGGCTGCCGATGGGGGCATGACGCTGCGCCATGCTGGCGGCGGGCATCAGGACGAACCGGCGCGCACCGTGCTGCAGCGGCTCTTCGGCGCGCTGCCGCTTCAAATCCATCCGCTGCCCGCTGGAGGCGACAAAGTCATCCAATACACCTCCGATCTGCCTGATCCGCACGCATGACCAGCCCGCTCGAAATCACCGCGAACGCCGTCAACGCACTCTCGATTATCCTCGCGGGCCGGAACAGCGTCCACACCTGGTGGACTGGCATTTTGGGTTGCCTGCTCTTCGCGTGGCTTTTTGATGAATCGCAGCTTTACGCCGATGCCACGCTCCAGGCCTTCTTCATCGCCACCAGCGCCATCGGATGGAAAAACTGGTCCAAACGCGAAAACCGGCCCATCTCAAAAACACGCCCCAAATCGCTCCTCGGCATGTCTTTCGTCGCTCTGCTCGTCGCGGCGGCCTACAGTTCGCTACTGCATCGCTTTACCGATGCCTTCGCGCCGGTGCTGGACGCCCTGGTGCTCGTCTTCAGTGTCATCGCACAGCTTTTACTCATGCAGCGCCGTGTGGAGACGTGGTGGTTCTGGCTCGCGGTCAATACCATCGCTGTGCCGCTCTTTTTCAGCCGTGACCTGCACCTTACCGCCGTGCTTTACACGGCCTTCTGGATCAATGCGCTCATCTCCCTCCGTCACTGGCGGCGGCTCATGCCTGCATGAACAAGACCTTCCAGCGCGGCCTCATCGTCGGCAAGTTCTGCCCGCTGCATCACGGTCATGAGCACGCCATCCGCGTCATGCTGGCCGCTTGCGAGGAAGGCTTCATCCTCAGCTACACCAACCCCGAATTTTCCGGCTGCGAACCCGCCAAACGCCGCCGCTGGCTCACTCAGCTCTTCCCAGAAGCCCGCGTCCTCGTGCTCAGCGCCGACGAAGCGCCGCCCAACGCCGCAGATGACCTCTCCCAGCGCCGATTCGTCGCCCAAATCTGTCGCGAACGCCTTCATACCACCGTCGATGCCGTGTTCACCAGCGAGGACTACGGTGAGGGCTTCGCCAAAGAGTTGAGCCTGCAGTTTGGCCATCCCGTGCAGCACATCAGCATCGATCCGCCGCGCCGCACGCACTCCATCTCCGGCACCCAGCTTCGCTCGGCCATCCACGCGCACCGCGAACACCTCCCCCCACTCGTTTACGCCGACTTTGTCGAACGCATCTGCCTGCTCGGCGGCGAATCCAGCGGCAAAAGCACCCTCGCCGCAGCGTTGGCCGCTCACTTTGAAACCAATCACGTCGCCGAATACGGTCGCGAGCTGTGGGAGACGCAGAACGGCCACCTCACCTTCGCCGACATGCTCCACATCGCCAAAACGCAGATCGCCCGCGAAGAGTCCGCCGCGCAAACCTCGAACCGCTACCTCTTCTGCGACACCTCGCCGCTGACGACTCTCTTTTACAGCCAGCATCTCTTCCACCGCGCCGAGCCCGCCCTCGAAGCCCTCGCCCGGCGCGACTACACCCTCCACATTCTCTGCGCCCCGGACTTCCCCTTCCATCAAGACGGCACCCGACAAGACGCCGCCTTCTGCGCCGCCCAAGAC
>JAGKWZ010000173.1 GCA_021151605.1 Verrucomicrobiaceae bacterium | reverse complement strand
GCCGCCAAGGAAGCACTCAAGGCTGACGCTGCCGGTGGCGACACCGCCTTTTTCAGCGAGCTTGTCCTTCACCGCCTTCTCGATGTCGGCATAAAGGGCAGCGTCAGCCTTGAGTGCTTCCTTGGCGGCGTCGCGACCTTGGGCGAGCTGGCTGCCTTTGTAGCTGATCCAGGAACCGCGCTTCTGGAGGATGTCGAACTCCATCGCCAGATCGAGCATGGAGCCGACATTGGAGATGCCCTCATTGTACATGATGTCGAACTCCGCCTCGGTGTAAGGCGGGGCGAGCTTGTTCTTCACGACCTTCACTTTCGTCCGGTTGCCGGTGACGGTGCCGTCGCTGCTCTTGATGGCTCCGATGCGGCGGATATCGACACGGACGCTGGCGTAGAACTTCAGGGCCTTACCGCCAGGAGTCGTCTCGGGGTTGCCAAACATGACGCCGATCTTCTCGCGGATCTGGTTGGTGAAAATGACGCAGGTGCGGGCCTTGCTGATGATGGCGGTAAGCTTTCTCAAAGCAGCGCTCATGAGGCGTGCCTGGGCACCGACGGTGCTGTCGCCGATCTCGCCTTCGAGTTCCTGGCGGGTGACGAGGGCGGCCACGGAGTCGATGACGATGATGTCGAGCGCATTGGAGCGGACGAGGGTCTCGCAGATGCGGAGGGCCTCTTCACCAGACCCGGGCTGGGAGACGAGCATCTCGTCCATGCGCACGCCGAGTTTGCGGGCGTAATTGGAGTCGAGAGCATGCTCTACGTCGATGAAAGCGGCCAAACCGCCCGCCTTTTGCGCCTGAGCCACCGCGGTGAGCGTGAGGGTGGTTTTACCGGAGGATTCCGGGCCGTACACTTCCACGATACGACCCCGGGCAAAGCCGCCGACGCCGAGCGCCTGGTCGATCAAAAGGTTGCCAGTCGGGATGACGGCCACATCGACCTTGTGATCGCCGACCATGCGGAGGATGGAGCCTTCGCCGTAGTCTTTCTGGATCTGCTGGATGGCCAGATCGAGGTTCCTGGCGCGTGCCTCGGCGATTTTGTTCGTTGCGGGCTCGGAGGAGGATTCTTTGGGTGCTTTGGCCATGATCGTGTGAGGTGTAGTATTTGTTCGAGCGAACACTTGGCTCATCCCGAAGGCCGCGTAAAGCATTTTTCCCAGCGGCACTGTTTTTAAAGCAGGTCCGCCGTGTGTCTGCAAGCCCGACGGTTTACACCGATATCGAGAAAGCTTTGAGATCCATGAGGATCAATCCAGGAACTCGAGCAAACTCATCCTGATTGAGCGTCGCCACCCGATGGCCCTCCGCCTGGGCGGTGGCAGCGATCAGCATGTCATGTGGCCCGATCAGCTTGCCCGCGACTTCCAGGCTGGCCCATAGCCTTGCATGCTGGCGGGCGATTCGGAGGTCAAAATCGATCACAGGCAGCTTTTGTAAAACGGCCTCCACATATGACTGGCGTTTCTGGCGGCGCTCAGCTGTGTTCGCACGCTCCACTCCGTGAAGAAGTTCAGACGCGGTAATGGCGGCGATGCTAAATGTATCCTCCGGGTGCGCCAGAAAGAAGCCCGCTAAATCAAAGCGCCGCCGCTCATCTGCGATCAAGATGGAGCTATCCAAAATTATTCCCATGCGGAAACGGTTTGGGGAAGACCAGCCCTCGCTAGCTCCAGATCGTGATGAAATGCCTCCGCCTCTGAGAGGCCCAGTTCGGGTAGAGACGACCAGGAGGCTGCCAGTTCAGCCCCCGTCATTTCTCTGCCGTTGGCGGGCAGCAGTCGTGCCACCGGTTTTCCGTGGTCGATGATCACGGCCTCTTCATGACCCAGGCATACCCGATTCACCAAATCCAGGAAATGGCCTGCGGCATCAGTCAGTGGCAGTGAGATCATAGGCTGAAGGTACTCACCCTGACAGGTGGAAGCAAGCTCATCGTTCACTCCACCATCTGCCAAATCGGCGCGTAGATGCCCTGCATCATCGTGACGATCCGGTAAACCACGAAAACCACGACGACGGCATATCCCATCTTGGGCAGCCACTGCGCGGCGCTCTCGATGGCTTGATGCGCCTCCAGCGTCTCTGCGGTGGACCAGCGCGCCATCTCTTCGTCGATCTTGCCCACTTCCTCGGCGGTGGCGATGCCATGCACGAAGTCCCGCTCAAACACGCCGCTCTCGGCCAGTGATTCCCCGAGCTGATGCCCGGCCTCGATATGCTCCGCAGCCTGCTCTGCGGCCTGATGCAGCCGCCCGCTTTGCGATGCTCTGCCAGCTAGCCGCACCGTCTCAGACATGTTCAGCGCTGCGAGCAGACACGCGTGCGAAACCTGGCAAAACCGCGCCATCGCCCAATGCCGCCGCGCTTTGCCGATGAAGGGCACGCGATTGAGCAGACCATCCATGCTCGGCGAGGTGATCGCCAGCGCCGCCAGCCGACCCCAGATGAACCGCAGCCCGATGAGCAGCGCCCACAGCACGCCGAGTCCGATTAGCATCCGCTGCACAGGATGATCGCCTTCCTTTTCCACGATCAGCGCCGGTAGTTCAGGCAGCAAAATGGCGAGATGGGCCAGGATCATCGGGTAGATCATCGCACGCCCCGCCTGCCGCTCGGCGCTCTCCATCGCGGCAAAGTAGCGCGCGAGGTGATTGAAGGACGCGCCCAGTTTCCCACTGCGTTCACCGGCTTCGATCAGCGCCAGTTCCAGCCCGGTCACGAGGTCTGAATTGTAGGTCTTTACCGATTCAGCCAGGCTCATGCCCGACACCAGACCCTGCTTCAGCCCTTCGAGAAATTTCCGACGCTCACCGCCTGCGCTTTGGGAAAGCAGCAGCTCCAGCGAGCGATCCAGATGCAACGAGGCCTCGATGAGTTTTGCCAACTCCCGATACAACGCTGCCTTCTCTCGATGCTTCATGCCGCGTTTATCTCCGGCTACCGTTCGCAGGTCAAGCATCGTCATTTCGCCCGAAACTTTTCCAGGATGGTTTTCTGCTCAACATCACGCCTCCCATGCCATAACCTCGGCAAATAAATCCATGCGAACGCTCCTCGCCCTTCTCGTCTTCGCGGCCGCAAGCCTCCACGCCGCGCCGCGCCCGAACATCCTCTTCCTCATCGGCGACAATTGGTCCTACGAGCACGCGGCGGCGAATGGCTGCGCAGCGGTGAAGACGCCGGTATTTGATCGCCTCACTCGCGAAGGCATGAACTTCGCGAATGCCTTCTGCCCCGTGCCTTCGTGCTCGCCGACGCGGTCCAGCATTCTCACTGGCCGCGTGGCGCATCAGCTTGAGGACATGGCCAGCCTGTGGAGCCGCTTTCATCCGAAATTCCGCGTCTTCACCGACGCACTCGCCGAAAGCGGCTACCATACCGGCTTCAGCGGCAAAGGCTGGTCACCGGGTAAGTTCAAAGAGTTTGGCCGTGAGCAAAATCCTGCCGGGAAAGAGTTCAAAGACTTCACCAGCTTCCTCGCCGAGCGAAAAGGCGATGCGCCGTTCTTCTTCTGGCTCGGCTCCGTCCACACCGCGCTGCACAGCTTTAAAAAAGTGGATGGCATCGCCGCAGGCATCGACCTCGCCAAAATTCGCGTGCCTGCGTATTTGCCAGACACACCCGAGGTGCGCCGCGAGATCGCGAACTACCTCGCCGCCGCGCAGCAAATGGACGCCGCGTTTGGCGACGCCATCGCTCAGCTCGAAAAAAGCGGCCAGCTCGACAACACCGTCGTCATCTACACCAGCGACAACGGCTGGCAGATGCCGCGCGGCCTCGCGAACTGCCACGATAGCGGCTCGCATGTGCCCCTCGCCGTGCGCTGGCCGGGAAAAGTCGCCGCTGGCACCCGTAGCGACGCCTTCATCAATCTTACCGACTTCGCCGCCACCTTCCTCGACATCGCCGGTGTCAAACCGTGGCCGGAGATGACCGCCCGTAGCTTCCTCGACGTGCTCACCGGTCAAAGCGACGGCAAAGACCGCGCCCAGGTCTTCCTCGAACGCGAACGCCACGCCAACGTGCGCAGTGGCGATGCCAGCTATCCCTGCCGCGCCGTGCGCAACGCTGACTTCCTCTACATCCGCAACCTGCGCCCCGACCGCTGGCCTGCGGGCGATCCCATGCTGCACTTCGCCGTCGGCCCCTTCGGCGATGTCGATCCTACGACGACGAAACAGCTCATCCTCGATCAACGCGAAGGTGCCATGAAGCCCTTCTTTGACATCAACTTCGCCAAACGCCCCGCCGAAGAACTCTACGACCTCCGCCGCGATCCTGATCAGGTCAAAAACCTCGCCACCGACCCCGCGCAGGCTCAAACCAAAGCCAAACTCGCCGCCCAAGTCGATGCGTGGATGCGTCAGACGAATGACCCGCGAGTCGAACCTGCTTACGACGCCTGGGATCATTACCCTTACTTCGGCGGACGAGCCAAGACGCCGTGACAGGGCGTTGCTGGAGTGATGTCGATGGAGGAGTCACTTACTTTGCCAAGCCCAACGGGCTTTCTTATCCCAGCGAAGGGTTGTCCCGCGTTCGGGACTACCCTGGAAATGGCCGATGAACCACCGACCACGGATGCCGAACCCCGTTGGGGTTCGATGACATGGGGCATTCGTGGTCTCGTTTCACAGGGGAGTACTCGCCAAGGCTCGGCACCCTTCGCTGTGATACGGAAGGCCCTTGGCCTTCGGGAAGCAGGACATTCAGTCTGCTGAAAAGGTTTCAACCGTGGATGCAGAGCCTCGCTCCATTGGGAATAGGGGGGACGTCTGGGCGGCCTGGGCTTTGAACCCCAGTCCGATAGTAGCGATCAAGGGACAGGCAACTGCGCTCTCTGAGTCTTGCAATGCCCGGCCCCTTTACTACTCATGCACCCATGATTCCGAACACTGACAATTCCAAAGACAGCGACTCTGAGTGTGTAATTATGACACGAGAGGAACAGATCGCCCGGATGCGTGAGATCATCGCTTCCATGGTGCCGATTATTCCTGGCAGCGTGATGCCCGAAGAAGCTGCGAGGGTGAGCGTTGATGAGATCTACTACATGAGCCGATTTCCTGTGACGCAGCGCTGGTATCAAGCCATCATGGGCACTAATCCGAGCCATTGGAAAGCAGACAAGATTCTCTTCACACAGCGCTGGCTTGAGGCCATTCGCGGCAGTAAAGTCGAAAATCATCCTGTCGAACGCGTGTCATGGGAAGATGCCACGACTTTTTGCTCTAAACTCAATGCCTTATGTAAGGAGACGGGTCTCAACGAGCTGCTTCCTAAAGGCCTGGAGTTTGCTCTGCCCTGGGTGGCACAGTGGGAGTATGCCTGCCGCGCAGGCTCCACCAGCCGCTTCGGCCTGATGGCAAACGGCATGGGAGGCAATGCGCATCAGATGGCATGGTGTTCCGGCAACAGCGGCTATAATACCCACGCAGTCGGCCTGAAAGAACCTAACGCCTGGGGCTTACACGACATGCATGGCAATGTCTCGGAATGGTGTGAAGACGGGGGTAATCAGGGCCGGAATCGAAGATATCGTGGTGGCTGCTACAGCGATGGCGCAAGTTGCTGCACTGCATCCTCCGGCCACTACGACGAGAAGACCTACCGCCATCCCAGCATTGGCTTCCGGGTTTGCCTCAGGAGGCTGTGAGAGACAGCGATCTGCATCTCTAGCCTGCCACAATTTGAAAACCTGAACTTTTTTAATAAGGCGCTCCATTATGGATCGAAATAACGGCAATTAAGTGCGTCCAAGACCATCCATTATTATGATTCCAGAATACAGTCTCGAAAAGATCGAAGCAACTCTGCGAAGCCTCAGTTACATTGCTGAGTTTTTAAATGACGCCTCATTGTCGGAGGATGATCGTAAGGATCGCATTGTATGTTTCCTCGGCTTGGCGCTTCGGGACTTTACAAAAGCTGTATCAAGTCTGACTCAGACTGAGTGGACTGGTGATGAGGCGGCTCTTTTCATTTCGGAGCCTGTCAAAGGACTGGAAAAACTCTTGGTGAAATACGGTCGCCTCAGCGCAACGAAAGAAGATCGGATTAGAGCGCTTGAAATACATCTCGCTGAGCAGTGCCAACAGTTTCTTGAAATCACAGACCGTGCACCAGCTAGAACACAGCTTCACGAATTGTTGCGTCGTTATCCAACCGCCAACCCCATTATCGAATCATTGCGTGACGAATTAGAAAAAGTTCACCAGGGACAAAATGCATGGAATGAATTTCGTATCGAAGCAATGCGAGGTGTGTCAGAACTGCGGAAGCAACTTCAAGGTTAAGTTTTTCTAGTGGTATGAAGCTATGGGGAAAGATGCCAGGCATTTTTGTCATCTGGCCTACGCTGGACTGGCTACCCAGAAACAAACCAGATGCCTGACGAACAACGCCCTTTGGAACACCCTTTCAGAAATATTTCCGCTGAGAGAGGCTGCTTTTTTCGCCCGGACACGACCGTGGCGACGCCAGATGAATCTCGTGCGGGGCGGACACGGCTGTGGCTGGGCCAGAGGATTCTCGTGCGTGAGAGCCACGGTCGTGGCTGGGCTGCACGACTTTCATCTGAGGCGAACACGGCTGTGGCGGCACCAAACGAATCTCATGCCGGGCGGACACGGCTGTGGCAGCACCAGACGCTTCTCATGCGTGAGAGCCATGGCCGTGGCGGGACGAAATGAATGTCGTGAGGTGCTGCCACGGCGGTGTCCGGCCCAAAAAACGCTCAAAAGGGCCTCAAACGAAGGTTTCATTGACCCTGGCGGGCAATTTTGGTAAAAAATAGGAAATTCGTCCTTTTTAATCATCGGGCAGAGTGCCCGGCGGGGAGGATGAGTCCAGACAACCTTGCGGCACAACCTTAGTACTGACTTCACGTGGCCCGATTCGGACAAGCATTCTTCGGTGATGGATCACGCTTCAGCGCTAAGGATGCGCCGCGCAGCAAACCAACCCAGACCATGGCCTCAAACAGACTGCCAGATAAACTCGACCGCCTTTTCGCTAAAGGCGATGATATGTGTGACGGTGCTCATGAGCACGAAGTCGCCATCGGGATCAAGCAAAACACGGAAGCGGTAGTGCGCCCGGCCCTGGCGGCTGCGCGTTCTGCCGAGGCGGCCTTTGGCACCAAGAAGGTGCAAAAAAAGGCGGCCAATGCCACCCTGACCGCCGCCGACAATGCGGCGAAGGTCTTCATCAACAATGCACGGAAGCGGCTCTCGAAGTTCTTCGGCGAGAGCTACTCCACGGAATGGGCGGCGGCGGGCTGGTCGAATAATTCCACCAGCACCCCGACCACTCAGGATGAGCGCTTCAACCTGGTGGAGAGCCTGAAACTCTACCTGACCGGCACGCCCGCCCATGAAAGCGAGGACATGGACGTGACGATAGCCATCGCCACGACCATCCACAGCAATCTGAGCAATGCCCGCACCGCGCTGGCTCTCAAAGTGACCGAGTGTGGACAGGCCAAGGCCGCCCGTGATACCGCTGAGGCGAACCTGCGCAAGCGCCTGACCGGCATGATCACGGAGCTGGCGACGCTGCTGAGCGATGAGGATCCGCTCTGGCACGCCTTTGGCCTCAGCCGCCCGGCGGACGAGGAGACGCCGGAGGCTCCGAGCTTCACGTCGCTGATTGCCAGCGTGCCGGGAACGTTGCTGGCGGACTGGGATGATGCGCTGCGCGCGGATCATTACCGCGTGTGGATACTCATCGTGGGCGTGGATACGGAATTCCGTGCGGTGGACAGCCCCTCAGACAGTGATGCCACACTCGGCGGCCTGCCCAGCGGTGCCACCGTGAAGGTGCGTGTGACCTCGGTGAACGACGCTGGTGAAAGCCAGCCCGGCCCGGAGGCGACCGCCGTGGTGCCGTAAAGGCGCCGCGCGCCGTTTGCAGTGGTTGGCAGTTGTTGAGGCCATCCTTCGCTCTTCGAGCTTCGGTGGGCGTTGACGATGGTTGTCCAAACCACTGCAAACGACTGCAAACCATCGTCAACAACCGTCAACTTCCCCCTTTCCGCCATGCCCTACGACCCTCAATGGCCGCAGAACGGCCAGAACATCGACGCAGATCGTTTCCGCGACCAATTCAGCGGAGTCATCGATCTGATCAACGCTGGCTCCAGCATCACGGGCGTGGTGGTGGATTCAGTGACGACTCTGCCCACAGGCAGTCAGGCCACGGTGAATCTGAATCTCGTGGGCACGGTGCTGCACTTCAGCTTCGGCCTGCCGCAGGGCGTCCAGGGTGAACCGGGAGCGCAAGGTGCCCAGGGAAACCATGGCAACGACGGTGCCCCAGGTCCCCAAGGACCACCCTTTGCCAATGCGGTCGTGGACAGCGTGAACACGCTGAACCCCGGCGAGCCTGCGACGGTGGGCGTAACCTTCGATGGCACGAACGTGCGCTTTACCATGGGCATCCCGCGCGGCAACGATGGTGCCACAGGCCCGGCCGGACAGAATGGTGAGGTGTCGCAGATGGACCTGAACAATGCCCAGCTCAACACGCTGAGCCAGACCAGCAATAACACGAACGCTGTGTCTCTGATCACCCAGTCCGCCGACTCGAACTACAATCCGACGCAGATGCAGGACATGCTGAACAAGATGAATGAACTCATCACGGCGCTGCGGCGGTGACATCTGAACCCTGCGCATGGGGAAACCATGGGCAGCAGAATGGGGGCAATAGAATGCAGAGATTCAAAGCCATTCTGCTGCCCGCATTCTACTGCCATCACCATCGTCAGGCTCACAGAAGTCACGCTTTCCATTCTCACGCGGTGCAGCCAGCAGATGGCATTTCAGAGCGAATCGGTTGGCCTCCATGAATCTGCTGGAGAAACCCTCAGGTCACGGGCTTTCCTTGCGCATCAGGTCAAGCATCGTCATTCCTTGGGCATGATTCCATGACGGGTTTCTGCTCAACAGCGCTGCGAACCTGCGTTAATCGTCATTCCCCAACCCATGCGCCAGCCCCTCCTCACCACCTTTGCACTCTCTGCGCTCCTTTGCGGCACAGCCTTTGCCGCCGAGTCCACGCTCACGCCGCTCAAGTACAACAATCCCGGCCTCGTCGTCGATCTCGGCGTCGGTCTGTGGGCCTGGCCGCTGCCGATGGACTTCGATGGTGATGGCGACCTCGATCTCGTGGTGAACTGCCCGGACAAACCCTACAACGGCATCTACTTCTTCGAGAACGCCAGAGGCGACACTGCGAAGACGAAGATGCCCGTCTTCAAACCGGCGAAGCGCATCAGCAAAGGCGCTCAAAACGTGCAGGTGAGCTACATCGACGGCAAACCGGTCGTGCTCACGCCCGGCAATGCGCATCCCGATTTCCTCAAAAGCGGCATCGAGCAGCAGGTGAAGCTCGGCCCACCCTCGAACATCCACATGAACAAGGTCCGCGCCAACATGTGGCGCATGGTCGATTTCGAGGGCGATGGCAAAAACGATCTCATCGTCGGCGTCGGCGACTGGACCGAATACGGCTGGGACAATGCCTACACCGCCGACGGCCGTTGGATGAACGGCCCCATTCGCGGCTATGTGTATCTGCTGAGCAACACCGGCACCAACGAAGCGCCGAAGTATGACAAGCCGAAGAAGATCAACGCCACCGACCGCCCCGTGGAGACCTTTGGCTGGCCTTCGCCGAACTTGGGCGATTTCGACAACGACGGCGACCTCGACCTGCTCTGTGGCGAGTTCCTCGATGGCTTCACCTATTTCCAAAACACCGGCACTCGCACCAAGCCGAAGTATGCGCTCGGCGTTCGCCTCAAAGCCGACACGGGCAAGTACCTCACGATGGACCTCGAAATGATCACGCCGACGGCCATCGACTGGGACAAGGATGGCGATCTCGATCTCATCTGCGGCGATGAAGATGGCCGCGTGGCCTTCATCGAGCACACCGGAAAATTTGACGCCAAAGCGCCCGTCTATGCCGAGCCTCGATACTTCCAGCAAGAGGCCGATCAGGTGAAATTCGGCGCTCTCGTCACGCCCGTCGGTTTCGATTGGGATGGCGATGGCGATACACAGTGCAAAAATAGCTTCTGAGCTTGTTCTGGGATATTATCGGGGCCATATTCATTCACGAAAGCAATTGGAAAAGGCTTATGTCAAGCAATGGAATCGAACGTTTAAAAGACGCCTCTTATTCGGACGACTTCTGTCGCGGCTGTTAAGCTATAAAATAGGGATCGCAGTTTTGATGAAGACTGCCTCATTTTTTCCGAAAATGCTCAGCTGGATTATTAAACAAACTCATGGAAATGCAAGGTCAATAAAATGGGAATAAACACAAAACAGAGAACATCGGAGCATGAGATCATGGACGATTTTCTGCTCGAAGGAGAAGAACTTCGGACTACGTTGGATAAGATCGCAAAGATTAATCGTTTTTTAGGCGGAAATAACATTACGCTGAACGGTGTAAAAAAATTGCTTTCAACCAGCTGCAAGAATGAAACAATAACGATTGTGGATATCGGTTGTGGCAATGGGGACATGCTTCGCATGTTGAGCGATTATGGCAATAGACATCATATTAAGCTTTCAATGCTTGGTATAGATGCCAACCCCTATACAATAAATTATGCAGGGGATTTGTCGAAAGATTATACCAATATATCCTATTTGTGTGCGGATATCTTTGAAGAGAATTTTGAAGATGTCAAGTATGACATTGTTCTGTGTACGCTTACCATACATCATTTTGACGATGAAGAGATTCTTCGTTTGCTAGGTAGTCTGGTCAACGTATCAAAATTGGGGGTCGTCATTAATGATTTACAAAGGAGTAAAATGGCTTACCGGCTTTTTCAAACCATTGCTGTTCTTTTTAGGTTAAATAGAATGACAAAAGTGGACGGGCTTGTTTCTATACTGCGTGGGTTTAAAAAAGAGGAACTTACACAATTCTCCAATAAACTGAAATTAGAAAATTATAGCATCCAATGGAAATGGGCCTTTCGTTACCAGTGGATAATTTCCAATATATGAATGTTAAAATAATAACTGTTGCGAAGCAACTCCCTAGATACTCTTGTGCTACCGTTGATATCCTTCCGCTA
>JAGKWZ010000172.1 GCA_021151605.1 Verrucomicrobiaceae bacterium | reverse complement strand
CACGCGAGACGCGTGCGCTCCTGCTTACGCACCGGAGATCAGGTTTGACAATCATTCGTTCGCTTCCACAATCGACCCCCATGTCCAACCTCTGCGCCCCTCACCTCGCCGTCTCCTATTTCGGAGTCTCTGTGATGTGCGCCCATGCAGACATGGCGGTCATTGCGAATGACAAGCGAGTCGCGTTCCGTCTGCCCCGCCCAGCCCGAAGAGTGGTTCACTCCTGACACAAACCACCACTCTCTTTTCACCACTGGCCGGGCTTCCTTCAGGAGTCCGGCCTTTTTGTTTTTACTGACCATGCCTGCTTTTTTCAATGACCTGCGCGCACTGCCACGGCCCTTCTGGGTGCTGGTGGGAGCGACATTTGTGAACCGGTTCGGACTCTTCGTCTGGCCCTTTCTCACGCTTTATATCACGCGCAGCGGCCACAGCGCCTCCGAGGCGAGCTGGGCCGTCGCAGCTTACTCCACGGGGAGTTTCTGCGCGGCCTTCCTCGGCGGTTGGCTGGCCGACCGTCTCGGGCGGAATGTCACGCTTGCTCTCTCCGCGCTCGGTGGGGCGGCGTGCATGATGGCGCTATCACAAGCGCATGACTGGCGCTGGCTCACCGGCATCGCGCTCATCACCGGACTCGTGAGTGAGGCTGGTTCACCTGCGGGCAGTGCGCTGGTTCAGGACATCGTGCCGGAGCATCAGCGTGTCATGGCCTATGCCGTGCTGCGCTTCGCGATCAATCTGGGCTGGTCCTTTGGTCCTGCTGTCGCTGGCTGGCTGGCGGAGAGTTCCTTCTTCTGGCTCTTCGCGGTCGATGCCGCCACCTCTCTCGTCTTTGGCATCATCGCCTGGACCTGCCTCCCACGAGGCGAGCGCACCGCCGCGCACCAGGCTGGCTGGGGCATTGCCTGGGCATCCATACGGCAAAACAAGCCTTTCCTCACGCTCGCTCTCACCTGCGCCCTTGTGGCATGGATCTTCCGGCAGACGAGCAGCACCTTCCCACTGCACTTCGAGCACAGCGGACTTCCCGCTCATTGGACGGGCACGGTGCTCGCGCTCAATGGAGTCATGATCTGCCTTCTCGAAGTGCCGCTGGCCTCCGTCACACGGCCATGGCCGGTTCGGGTCATGCTGGCGCTGGGCTATCTGCTGATGGGGGGCAGCTACCTCCTGCTCATTGGGAAGCCTGGACTGCCCATCTTCTTCCTGATGATGATCGTCTTCACCCTTGGAGAGATGTTTGCCTTCTCGCGTCAGCAGGCCTACGCCGCCAGTTTGGCACCCGATGCCATGCGCGGACGCTACGCCGGTTTCCTCAGCCTGAGCTGGGGACTCGGCGGAATCATTAGCTCCATCGCCGCACTGCACCTCTTTGAAAATTCACCCGACTTGGTGTGGATGATCAGCGCTGTGCTCGGTCTCATGGCCGCTGGAATGATTCTGAGGAAGTAAATGCTACTTGTCGCCGCTCTTCATGTCCGCAGTATGCGCTCCCATGCTTCGATTCCGCCTCTTTGACTTTCCGATCCTCGTCCACTGGATGTTCTGGGTAAACATGGCCCTGCTGGGCGGTGCCGTAGGTGCTGACACACCGCAGGAAATGCAGGCCCTGTTTGGCTGGGTGGGGGCGGCTTTTGTCTCCATCGTCATCCACGAACTCGGCCATGCCTTTGCCATGCGCCACTTTGGTGATCGTCAGGTCGGTATCCTGCTGTATGCCTTTGGTGGCCTCGCACGCGGCAGCCGGTGGCTTGGGCGGGTGGAAGACATCATCGTGAGTGCTGCCGGTCCTGCCGTGCAGATCGCCATCGGGTTCACGCTGAAGCTTCTGGTCTCTGGCTGGGAGACCGAGTCCATCCTGCTCGACTCCTTCGTCCATTCCTTCATCTACGTCAGCATTTTCTGGGCTCTGCTGAATCTCCTCCCCATTATTCCTCTCGATGGTGGGCACATCTGTCGGGCCTTCCTGGGGTCTTCCCGCGTTCGAACTGCGCTCACGATCAGCATGGTGTGCGCCTGCGGCATTGGGTTGCTAGCCCTGTCAAGCGGCAGTCTGATTACGACTCTCTTTTTCGGGATGATGGCCTTCAATAACTGGAAGGAATTGAAGGGACAGCCGCAAGTCCCATGGATGGAGGGACGCTGAGGGGACAGCCTTCTCAATCTCCCGCCGCTTTCTTGTCTCGGAATTCTTGAAATGCCCGGATTCCCGGACGAAGTGGCTTTTTCCCACCCACATGGCCACGCTCAAAGTCCGCAAACTCAAATCCTTCCCCGCCGAAATCTCTGTCCCTGGAGACAAAAGCATCAGCCACCGTGCAGCGATGTTTGCGGGGATGGCAGATGGCACAACGGTGATCGAAGGATTCCTCCCCAGCGAAGACTGTCTCTGCACGGTAAAGGCGATGGAAGCGATGGGCGCTGTGGTGGAGCCCCTGGAAGAACTGGAAGGGGTAGGCCTAGTGAAGATGGCGATCACCGGCCACGGACCAAAACTCAAAGCGCCATCGGGACCGATCGACTGCGGAAACTCGGGCACGACCATTCGTCTGCTTTCCGGTATTCTGGCAGGCCAGGATTTCACGGCGGAAATGATCGGAGATGCATCCCTCTCCAAACGCCCAATGAAGCGTGTGGCGGACCCTCTGGCCCTCATGGGCGCGAAAGTGGAAGGCCAGGGAGAGAAAATTTGTGCCCCTCTGCGCATCACAGGCAGCCCGCTGACGGCAATCACTTACACGCTGCCGATGGCGAGTGCACAGGTGAAAAGCGCCATCCTCCTGGCGGGGATGTTTGCCCCAGGAAAGACGACGGTGATCGAGCCAGTGGCGACGCGCAATCACACGGAGCGGATCATGAGTCACTTCGGCGTGAAATGGCTGCGCGATGGTAATGCGATCTCGGTTTATGGCGGTCAGGTCCCGCGCGCGACGGACATCGTGGTGCCGGGTGACATCTCCAGCGCCGCTTTCTGGATGGTGGCCGCTGCGGCGAGTCCCGGCCAGCAGATCACTCTGAAAAATGTGGGACTCAACCCAACACGAACAGGTCTGATCAACGTGCTGATTCGCATGGGCGCGCAGATCAACAGCTCCGAGACGGACAGTTCGGGCGAGCCACGCGGCAACGTGGTGGTGCATGGCGGTGAGCTGAATGCGACGGTCATTGGCGGCGCGGAGATTCCAAACGTGATTGATGAGCTGCCGATCCTGGCCGTGGCTGGCGCTCTGGCGCGTGGGAACACGCTGATCAAGGACGCCCGCGAACTGCGAGTGAAAGAGACCGACCGCATCGCCGCTGTGGCGGAGAACCTGCGCCGCATGGGCGTGACGGTGATCGAGTATGAGGATGGCATGGAGATCATCGGCGGTGCCAAGCTGACTGGAGCGACGATCACGACCTATCATGATCACCGCATCGCCATGGCCTTCGCCATCGCTGGTATGTTTGCCGAGGGAGAGACGATCATTGAAGGCAGCGAGTGCATCAACACGAGCTACCCAGGCTTTGAGCTGGATCTGGCGCTCTTCCAAAAGAGCGACGGAGGGCCACCACCGATCCGTGTTCTCTCACGCGTGCCGCGGGATGTAGCGAGCCGCCTGCGCGAAGGCTGAGGCTTTTCCGGCGTTCAATGCACGATCTGCACCTCGTCTCCGACATTGCAGATGCCGAAGAATTTGCGCGCCTTGTCATAAGGCAGTCGGATGCAGCCGTGGGAGGCCGGACGGCCTGTGACGTAGCCGCTGTGCAGTCCGATGGCGCTGCAATTCAGCCTCATGAAGAAGGGCATGGCGACATGGTAGAGCGTGGAGGTCCAGGATCTGTGCTTGTCTGTGATCACATAGCGGCCAGCAGGTGTATTGTAGCCTGCTCGACCTGTGGATACAGCGCATGAGTCGATGATCTGGCCCTCTTTGGTGACCCAGGCTCGCTGCTTGGACAGATCAACGGTGACGAGGATCTGCGGCTCGGACTCGGGCTGCCTGCCGAGGATGATACGCATGAGGAAAAGATAACCCTGGGCTGCGGCGAAGTTAATGGGGTAGCGATGGTAGCGGGTGGTGCATTTGGCAGGGCTGGCTCCCCAGCGTAGGAGTTCGGCTGCGCCTTCGACATCGCCACGAGAGGAGCAGGCAATAAGCGGAGTCACTCCACGATCACTTTCCATGGCGTTTTTCAGGTCTTTGATGGTCACTCGGTCGAGCACTGCCTTGGTGATGGGTGAGGCAAAGCGGGTGTTGGGGTCAGCTCCCGCTGTGAGCAAGGCCCGATAAATATCTGCTCCACGACGAAGGCTGGCGAGCGGAAGAGGTGGCTGCTTTTCAAAGCCTAGCTTGTTTACGTCCGCCCCACCATAAAGGAGGGCACGAACACTACTAAGCGCGCCATGCCGGACAGCAGCGCAAAGCATCGAATCTCCGCCTGGGGTGGTTTCATTTGGGTCAGCACCTCGGGAAATCAGCTCGCTGATCCATTCGGCATCATCGAGTAGAACCGCGTAGTAAAGCAGGGGCAGATCTCCGATGTCTGGGATCTCTGAGCGGAATAGCAGAGAGACATCATCGCGGAAAACGGTCCAACGCCAAGGCGGGGCAGGGGAGTAGGGAACTGGAGGTGCCGATGCCTTGGGCGGAGAAGTTACTGCTGGCAACGGTGGTCTTAATGAGGTCTCAGGTGTTCCTGGATCAGTCCCTTTCGGCTGCGGTGGTGCAGGTGTAGGCTCTTTCGATAAAGTAACCCCTGGTTTTACAGGTTGAATGCTGCTTCTGGATAACTGGCTGGGCTCTTGAATCGACGTAGGATGAGCCATCAGCAGGTCGTGCCCGTAGAACATTATCGCGCCCACAAGGATCGCAATAGCGAAGAGCGCCATCATAAAGCCGTAGAAGATCGGCAGGAGCTCAGCGAGGAATCTTTGAATCCATGTGGAATTCCGGGTCATCGGGGGGCATTCATTAGCGGTATGTGATCATGAGTCGAGCCACTATTTGCATTCAATAAAGGCTCACGGCATGATCACTTCTCAATCACGATAGATTCCAAGCCATTTCGTTATATTTAAGATTCATGAAGCTAACCGATATTCGCATCACTAACGTCGAGGTCTATTTTATCCCGGTCAGTATGCGGGTTCCATTGAAGTTCGGTCCCGAAACCGTAACCAATGCGGTCTGCCTGCGGGTCAAAGTAACGGTGCAGGACCGCGGGGGGAACACGGCAGAAGGCTGGGGCGAGACTCCACTGAGTGTGTCCTGGGTCTGGCCGAGTACCCTAAGTGTGGACGTGCGGACGAAGCGTATGAAGGACTTCTCTGTGACACTGGCAAAGAAGCTGGTGGAGTGTGGTTTGGAGGGGCATCCCATGGAGATCGGCTCGGACTTCATCCATGGCCCGCTGGCAGAGACTCTGAAGACGGCAAACACGGAAGCGGGTGGTCCAGAGATGCCTTATCTCGGGTCGCTGGTGGCGTTTAGCGCTTTCGATATCGCCATCCATGATGCTTTTGGCAATTTATTGGGACGTGACATCTACGAGACCTACGGGCCGGAATTCATGACTCGGGATCTGAGCCATTATTTGCAGGCCGAAGAGGGTAGCCAGATCGATTTCCGTGGAAGATTCCCTCAGGATTTCTTCTCCAAAATCATTCCGACAAGGCTCCCTGTCTGGCATTTGGTCGGTGGCGTTGATGCGTTGGAAGAGCCCGATCTCACAGGCAGTGAGCCGAAAGATGCCCACCCGCTCCTGCTCGCCGACTGGATTCAGCGGGATGGATTGAAATGCCTCAAGGTGAAACTGCGCGGCACAGATGCCGCATGGGACTATGACCGCATGGTGCGCGTGGGGCGCATCGGCTTCGCAAACGGAGTTCGCTGGCTCAGTGCAGACTTTAACTGCACGGTCAAAGATCCCGAATACGTTAATGCGATCTGTGATCGATTGCTGGCTGATGAGCCGGAAATTTATGCCCGCACACTCTATGTGGAGCAGCCCTTCCCCTATGATTTGGAAGCTCACATGATCGACGTTCGCAGCGTCTCGGCACGCAAACCGCTCTTCCTGGATGAGAGCGCCCATGACTGGGAGTTTGTGCGCCTGGGGCGTCGTCTCGGCTGGAGCGGTGTGGCGCTGAAGACCTGCAAAACACAGACTGGAGCGCTGCTCAGTTTGTGCTGGGCGAAGGCCCACGGAATGCCGCTCATGGTGCAAGACCTGACGAACCCCATGCTGGCCATCATCCCGCATGTGCGCCTGGCGGCTCACGCAGGCACCATTCAAGGCGTGGAATGCAATGCCATGCAGTTTTATCCCGATGCTTCGACGATCGAGGAGCGTGTACACCCCGGTCTCTATCGCCGCCGCGAAGGCGTGGTAGATCTCAGCACGCTGGGAGGAAGCGGCTTTGGCTATCGAGTGAATGAAATCGGACGTGAGCTGCCTGCCGCGAGTTATGGCTGATCTTCCCGGCGTTCATTTGTGACAATTGATTCATGTGTCCTGACAAATCCCTTGCGAGTTTGGCCTTGCCGAAATGCTGTGGGTTTATGATCTTACCGGAGCAGAGGCTGATCGTCCCCTCGCGCCATTCGTCAAGAACCCGAGCTAGAAATCCTATGAAGACACACCACATCCCGCGCCTGCTGCCCATGATCTTCCTGGCTGCGGCAATCACAAGCTGCCAGCTTCCACCTCGCTACGCGATGCGTGAGATCCAAAGCAAGGGGCTCTTCAACTATCTGAGCAGTGATTACAGCACGGTTTCGCCGAGTAACTACGCCTCCGCCGCGCCGTTTCAATTGCAGCGCCCCTATGCTGAGCCGCGCCCGTCCTACCCGATTCCCTACCGCTCCACTTACCAGACAAACCGCAATCTGAAGGCTGATTACAATCGTGTTCCATACCGCCCGGAGTCGGCGTCCCGACCTTCACCAGTCCCGTCCAAAAAAAGCACGAGAGTGACCTCTAGGGATGACATCGTTAAAATTGAACCCACGCTGCCACCCAGCCTGACCAAAACTTCCCAGGGAACTTCCAAGGAAGCCCCCACCCCTGGGGTGACAAAAATTCCCGCCGAGAGCCTGCCTTACGGAGCTCCCGTCAGTGGCCGCCCAGGTATGGTGACAAGTCCGTTTGCCCTGAAGCATCAGTTGGTGGACGTCAGTGGCCTGGCCCCTGGAGACGCAGTGAAAGATCCCTACTCAGGCAAACTCTTCCGAGTGCCCCCCACCCAACAGGCCGCAGACAAGCCCAAGGAAACTCCTGAGCCTCCGCCCACTCCAGAGCCAAAGGCAGACCCAAAACCCGCAGCACCAGCGGAAGAACCCAGTGCTGGCGCTGCCAAGCCTGAGCCAAAGCCATAACACCATGCAGTAGCATATCGGTCTAGGACAGGGGTCCTGGATCAGGACTGACTAAGACCCGGCAGACCGAATCTGCCGGGCTTTTTTTGCCCCTGTGACACAGTTCAAAACATTGAATGAAGGTAGGTGCGGATAGCGTGGTATGTATCCCCCCATGTCATCCTTTTTGTCGCGTCATCCCATCCTCCGTCTCGTGGCCTCACCACCGCATCTGTGGCGCACGATGTCCCTGGGGCTGAAAAGCATCTGGCTCAACAAGCTCAGGTCCTTCCTGACCGCACTTGGCGTGATCTTTGGTGTCGCTTCAGTCATCGCCATGTTGGCCATTGGTGAAGGGGCCAGCCATGAGGCGCAGGAGCAAATCCGCAGGTTAGGGAGCCAAAACATTATCCTGGAAAGCGTCAAGCCGCCAGATGGTCAGGGTTCAGGCGCAGAGACACGAAGCCTCGTCATCGAGTACGGACTCACATTGCGGGATATCCAACAGATCCGCCAGACCGTGCCGGAGATCGAAGTCGTGGTGCCCTCCCGCATCCTGAGTGAAAACATTTGGAACTTCGACCGCAGTGTGGACGGTCAGATCCTCGGTGTGCTGCCCATCTACCCGCAGATGAGAAACCGCCAGATGCAAAGCGGGCGCTTTTTCACCGATATGGAGATGGAAGGCAAGTTGCCCGTGTGCGTGATCAATGAAAGCACCGCCTCGAAGCTCTTTCCACTTTCCACCCCAGTCGGGAAATCCATCCGCGTCAAAGGCTACTATTACAACATCCTCGGCATCATCCAAAATGAGGGAGCGCGTGTGGAGGACAGTGCCGTGAAGTCCGCTGATGCACAGATTTTCATTCCATACACCACACTCATGGACCACTACGGCGAGACCTTCTTCCGCATGAGAAGCGGGAGCTTTGAAGCCGAGAAAGTGGAGTTTCACGAGGCCGTCGTCCGGGTAAAGGATGTGAGCCAAGTGGAAAGTCGTGCCGTAGCCATCCGCCAGATCCTCACGACGAATCACAAGAAGGAGGACTGGCGCATCATCGTGCCGGTGGAGTTGCTCCGTCAGGCCGAGCGCACAAAGCAGATCTTCAGCATCGTGCTGGGTAGCATTGCTGCCATCTCCCTGGTCGTTGGCGGTATCGGCATCATGAACATCATGCTCGCCAGTGTCACCGAGCGTACTCGGGAGATCGGCATCCGCCGTGCCATGGGTGCACGCCAGGCGGATATCGTGGTGCAGTTCCTGATTGAAACCGTGCTGCTGTCTGGTGCTGGCGGTGTGATGGGCGTGGTGCTGGGCATCTCCATCCCCATCGCCGTGCAGCACTTCGCGGGAGTGACCACCGTCGTGAAGTTTTGGTCGCCAGCTCTAGCCTTCCTGATTTCAGTCATCACCGGCATCGCCTTTGGCATCTATCCCGCCCGCCGCGCAGCACGTATGAATCCAGTCGAAGCACTCCGACACGAATGAGGGTGCAGTTCAGCTGATTATCGGGCTCAGCAAGAAGCTATTCGTGTTTAGAGCTTGGTTTGACTGACGGCGAGGATTGGCGACTCGAGGCGTTTGGGGGCGTGCCACGACTTGATGAGAGGCCGGCCAGCGGCGCTGACGTGAGCGGCTGAACATGCGATCCAAATTACGGAGTAATTGGACAAAGACTGCAATGATCAAAGAATTCATCACTCCTGCGATGAGAAGCATTCCATATGTCATTAACTTCTGAGATACCGCCGGAATCCAAGCCGCCATCTCATTCATGAACCCTGTGATCAATGAGCCCTGTCCTGAGCTTTGCAATGAGGCTAGTTCGAGGAGGAAAAGTGCTCCGCCGCAAATGCCAATGAGAGCTAGGGTAAAGAAGGCGTAATCGATCCAGTGGATGCGCATACGCGAGGCTCGGCGCGCTGAAATAGTTTGAGCCTCCAGAAGAAACATGGGTGCTTTAGAAAGAGTCATGACGATTGGTTAACGAGATAACGGTTTCTACGTCATCTTCAAAGTTTATATTTAACAAATCCGTAACTATTTAAGCACTCATTAGAACAGCACTCAACCAATAAAGGTTAGTATCACAACACATCCCCTCGATGGTTAGGGCTCAAGTGGCAGACATTCAGCCGAACAAATCAAGACCACAGAGAGTTGATGTGATGCTACGTTAACGCATTCACTTCTTCACGACGAAGCCGTCTTTGAGCTGAACCGTGCGGTTGAAGACGGGTTTGCCGGGCTGGCTGTCTTTCGGATCGGCGAAGAAGTAGGCGACGCGCTCGAACTGGTAGTGGCTGCCGGGTTTGGCTTCGAGGATGGAGGGCTCGATCTTGGCGGTGACGGTCTCGAAGGAGGCGGGATTCAGGAACTGGGCGAAGTCGCCCTCCTCTCCGGCCTGTTCGTCGGGCTGCTCGACGGTGAAGAGCTTGTCGTAGAGGCGGACTTCGACATCGGCGGCATGGGCGGCACTGACCCAGTGGATGGTGCCTTTGACCTTCGGGCGGCCGACGGGCTTGGCGCCGTGGCGGGTGGCGTCGTCGTAGGTGCAGCGGAGTTCGGTGATGTTCCCGGCGGCGTCTTTGATGACCTCCTGGCAGATGATGCAGAAGGCGTATTTGAGGCGGACTTCACCCCCTGGGACGAGGCGATGGAAGCCCTGGATGGGGTTTTCCATGAAGTCTTCGGCATCGATGAAGATCTCGCGGCTGAGCGGGACCTGGCGTTTGCCGTCGGCTTCGTTTTCGGGGTTGTTCGGGACTTCGAGGGTCTCGCTCTGGCCTTCGGGGTAGTTCGTGAGGACGACCTTGATGGGCTTCAGCACGGCATAGACGCGGAGGGCGGTCTTGTTCAGATCTTCGCGGACGTAGTGCTCCAGGAAGTTCAGCTCGGTCAAAGAGGGGTATTTGGTGAGCCCGACGCCTTTGCAGAAGGCGCGGATGGCAGCAGGCGTGTAACCACGACGACGGATGCCGCTGATGGTGGGCATGCGGGGGTCGTCCCAGCCGGTGACGAGGCCGTCTTTGACAAGGCGGAGCAGCTTGCGCTTGCTCATCACGGTGTAGGTGAGGTTCAGGCGGGCGAACTCGCGCTGGTAAGGAGCGCCAGGCAGGCCATCGACGCTGTTGATGAGCCATTCGTAGAGCGGGCGGTGGTGCTCAAACTCGAGGGTGCAGAGGCTGTGGGTGATGCCTTCGATGGCATCGCTGAGCGGGTGCGCGTAGTCATACATCGGGTAGATGCACCAGGCGTCGCCAGTGCGGTGATGATGCGCGTGGAGGATGCGGTAGATGATCGGATCGCGCAGGTTCATGTTCGGCGATGCCATGTCGATCTTGGCACGCAGGACGCGCTCGCCTTCCTTGAACTCACCGGCTCTCATGCGGGCAAAGAGGGCTTTGTTTTCCTCTGCGCTGCGGTCGCGGAAGGGGCTGTGCTCGCCGGGCGAGGTGAGGGTGCCACGAGTCTGGCGGATCTGCTCCGGCGTCTGGTCATCGACGTAGGCGAGCCCTTTTTCGATGAGCTGGACGGCGAACCCGTAGAGCTGCTCAAAGTAGTCGCTGGCGTAGAAAAGGTTCGTTCCCCATTCGAAGCCGAGCCACTTCACGTCTTCCATGATGCTATCGACATACTCGACCTCTTCCTTGGTGGGGTTGGTGTCGTCAAAGCGGAGGTGGCAGCGGGAGTTTGGGGCGTATTCCTGGCTGAGGCCGAAATTCAGGCAGATGCTCTTGGCGTGACCGATGTGGAGGTAGCCATTGGGCTCCGGGGGGAAGCGGGTGATGACCTGACCGCCATTGCGACCTGCCGAGACATCGGCAGCGATCATTT
>JAGKWZ010000171.1 GCA_021151605.1 Verrucomicrobiaceae bacterium | reverse complement strand
GATCCAGTCCACATGATGTCTGGCGCGGTCGATCCAGGCGCGGTAGCCGTCGAGAAGCTCGTTGGTGGCGTAGGCGGGGAGGTCGTGGGCGGGAAGGAGGAAGAGGTGGGTATTGCCGTAGCGGAGGGACTCCAGGTCATGGGCCCAGGAGCTGTGATGGCTGGCGTGTGGGAACCAATGATGCAGGGCAGGGGAGACGGCGTTGCACTCCATCATGAAGACGCTGCGGCCCTGATGGCAGAAGGCGGCGGCGAGAGCGGCGGCGGCGGCGGTTTTTCCCTCTCCTGCATCCGCGCTGGTGATGAGGATGATGCCGCCGAGGCCGCTGCGTTTCAGGGCGTTCATTTCCAGGGCGATGGTGATCTGCTGGAGGGCTCCGGCGGCTCCGATGGGCTCTGGCTGGAGCAGTTGGCCGAGCATCTGTTCGGGACTCGAGGGGCCGACTTTGGGAAGCTTGGCGAGAACTGGGGCCGAGCCGAGGCCGGGGATGCTGAGGGGCTGTGGCTGAGGAGGTGGTGCCGATAGCTGGAAGGGGCTGGAAGCCGGGCGCTGAGGCATGGGCTGAGGTGCGGCGGATATCGGTGTATGGGGCACCTCACGGGCCGAGGGGATGTTCGGTGAAGGTGAGCCGCCCTGGCGGAGGAGGTTCATCACATGCTGGTCGAAGAGACCCCAGCCGATGGGCACCCCGAGGCAGAGGATGCCAAAGAGCATGAAGCTGGCGACGGCGGCCATGGGCTTGTTTGGTTTCACCGGCTTCCCAGGAGCGCTGGCGGTGTCTGCGAGACTGAGGGCACTGCTTTCGGTGTAGCCGCCGGTAATCTCGGCGTTGCTCAGGCTGCTGACGATCTTTTGGTAGGACTGCCGGTCAGCCGCCACGCGGTCACTGAGGAGATTGTACTCCACGTTCTTCCCGCTCTGATCCACGGCCATGTTGCGGGAGGTGGAGAGCTGCTTTTCATAATCCTGGATCTGCTGTTCGAGGGTGATGACCTCGGTCTCGGCCCGGGTGATCACGGCATCAATGGCGCGTTTGAGGGCGATGTTTAGGGAATCAATCTCGCCAGAGAGGGCGATCATCTTCGGGTGACGGCGGCCACAGAGGGGCTCCATGGCGCGGCGCTCGGCGATTTTGGCATCGAGTTCCTTGCTGTGGAAGGCGACGTCGGAATTCTCCCCGACGCTGCGGACTTCCTGGATGTCGCGCCCGGCCTGCTGGGTGGTGCGGATGCTCTGGAGGTCGCTGCGGGCCTTGATGAGCCGCTGCTGGGCATCGGTGATGGCGGTGTTGAATTGGAGCATCCGGGCGCTGTCCACGCCGCTGCTGGCGGTGTTGTCCACGATGCCGGCGCTTTTGCGGTATTCGGCCAGCTTGCGCTCGCTTTCCTCAAGCCGTGCGCGCAGCTCGGAGGCCTGCTTTTCGAGGTACTCTTTCTCGCCTTTGGTGACGCCGGATTCGATGGCACCGTTGAATCGGATGTACTGCTCGGCGAAGGCGTTGGCGATGTCTGCCGCCATTTGTGGATTACCATCGCGCACGATGACACGCAGGATGTGGGATTCCTTCAGCGGCTCGACGCTGACGGAGCCGAGGATCTGCTCGATGAAGTATTCTTTGGCTGGCGGCGGTGGGCCTGGTTTGTAGAGGCCGACCAGCTTGAGCAGCTCGGCTTTGCGTCCAGGGTTTGCCAGCATGTCGGCGGTCCAGGCTTCGCGCTTGGAGCTGTCAAATTTGTCGAAGAGGAACTCGGCGAAGCGGCGTGATTTCATCTCGGTGAGATGATTGTTCACGAGCTGGGGGGCACTGAGCTCCCCCGGGCCTCCGCGGGCGGAGTCAGGGAGGTTGAGGACATTGGTATCGCCGATGCGCAGTTTGAGCTTGGCTTCGGCTTCATAGACATTGGCTCCCATGCCGAGGAAGTAAAAGGCCATGGCCGCCACGGGGAGTGCCAAAAGAAGGCCCAGCCAGCCGAAGCGCCTGATATACCCGACGAGGTCGGCGATGCTGATGATAGCCTCGCTGAACTGAGGTGCAGGCGTGGAGAGGTAGGGGCAGTGATCCACTTCTGGCAAGGCCTGGGGCAGTCCCAGTGAGGAAGTGGGCGCGTGGGGCACGAGCGCACGCAACCCACCGGCAGCCGAAACGAGCGGCTTTGGAGAGGCGGATTCGAGTGCGAGTCGGTAGGCCATGAGAGTCAGTGCGAGGCGGTTACTATCATGCACCTGCCACCTGAGGGCAAGGCTGGTGGACGAAAGGTTGTGCAGAATTGGCGGGCTCCACGGCCATGGCGCGGAGGATGATTTGGTTGACGAACCGCACATCGAAGACCTCTGCGGCTAGCTGGCGGCTGGCCTGGCCCATGGGGGCAATCTGGTCGGGATGATCAATGAAATACTGCATGGCCTGCGCCACGGCATCGATATCACGAGTCGGGCAAAGGAAGCCGTTGCGGCCCTGCTTCAAGACACCGGCAGGCGTGGTGGGGTCTGCCACGCATTCCTTGGCTCCGACGGAGTCTGTAGTGATCATGGGAAGACCCGTGGAAAGTGCCTCCAGGCTGGCGTGTGGCACGCCCTCACGATACCAGGTGGGCAGGCAGAAGATGTGCATCGTTTTGAGGATGGAGGGGATGTCCTTGATCATGCCGTGATGGATCAGCGTGCCTTCTTTCACCCACTGCGCCACTTCCTCCTCGGTGACGCGGTTCGGATTCGGGTCAAAGGGGCCGACGAGGTGGAACTCGACCTGCGGGTGGCGGGCTTTGATCTTCCGAGCAGCTTCGGCAAAGACGCAGACGCCTTTACTGATGAGCAGGCGGCTGACGAGCACAAAGCGGATGCGACCAGCGGCGATGTCGGCATTCCCTTCGAGCGGGACGTGTGGGTATTCCTCCAGATTCACGCCACTGCCTGCGGTGACATGCACCGGCACTCCAGGCGGGAGCATGCGCATGTCGGTGAAGAGCTTCACGTCGTCCTTGTTCTGCATGAAGATGACGTCTGCCCGCTTCAGGGCGAAGCGATGCAGGAGCACTGAGATCCATTGCACAATTGCCTGCTTCAGCGTCTCCGTTTTCACAAAGGTGAAGCCAAGTCCTGGCAGCAGCGCATACACCTTTGGCACTCCTGCCAGGCGTGCGACGACACAGCCATAGACGACGGATTTGATGGTGTAGGCGAAGAGGGCGTCGGGCTTTTCCCGCCGGAATAGACGGAACATGTCCAGCCAGGTGATCCAGTCTTTCAGCAGATTCACCCGACTGCGCACCATGCGGATGGGCACATGCCGTGCGCCCAGGCTTTGGACAAACTTTTGCACATGCTCGTAGTCCTCAGCGGCGGAGGTGACGACCTGGCAACCATGCACGGCCAGATCACGGATGAGATCTCCTCGATGATAGATGAGCGTGTTGGCGTCTGCCGTGAGGACGAGGACTTTCATGCTTTGGGATCTGATGAGGCGGTGGAAGCTGTGGCTGCGATATTCAGCGGTTTAGAAAAGAGGCGCTTGGCGGTGCGCAGGGTGCGGAAGGCGAGCGCCCGGAGATGCCAGGGATGCAGGCACTCCAGATCTGACACATGGCGGACATGGGGACTCCAGTCCCGCTTGTAGCGATACTCGCCAGGCAGGAAATCCACCCTTTGGAAGCCACGATGGATGGCCTCTTCCAATGTGGCACGAATGCCCATGTTTCCCATGCTGATGCTGGCGTAGCGCTTGTCCCAGCCGAGCTGGTAGATCATGACCTCACCGAGATGACAGAGGGCGTAGATGGAGCCAACGGGCTCTCCATCGATCATGATGAAAGGCATCAGGATGCGTCCGGTGGGCAGCCATTTTTGGATCAGCTCTTCATGCAACTGACGGATCTTCGGCCGCAGGAAGGAGCTGACTCCATCTGGCCAATGCATGGCATGAAGGTGGAAGAAATGCCGGATCGAAACCTCGGGCGAAAGGTCGATGACCACGGTGCCCGAATGCTCGTTCAGGAGTCGCCCCCAGTTGCGGCGGATCTGGCTGCGGAAACTGCCCTTGACCTGCTTTTCAGACTCATCCCAGGTCGGGCGGAGATCCAGATAATGACAGGCTGACCGGTTCAGCACGCCTGCCTCCACGCCGGCACGGTGCAGCTCGGCGAGCAGCAGCGGATGATTTGCTGATTCATCCGGCACTTTGTTCAGACGCACGACGTCCCAGCAGTTGCGGGTCTGGGAAATGACGGAGGCAAGCAGTGGCGTGACCTCTGCCTCACGACCCGCGGGCACGAGCAGGTCCATGCGCTCGCCCTGCACTTCACCGAGACCATTCATGAAACCCAGGTGCCGCAGGTGCTGGCGTGACTCACCACGATCCGCGCCGATGACAAACGGGGCGATGCCCAGGGCGATGCCTGCCAGATCCCGCACGACACCAAGGCAGAGCTTGAAATCTTTGCCACAAGCTTCCCACCAGAGGCGGACGTAGTCCCAGGAGAGAAAGGGACTGTGCGTGGTGGAGGCATCCAACAGCCGATCCCAGTCGGGCTTCAGGGCGGTGAATCCCGCTTCATCGTGAATGATTTCCAGCTTCAACGTGCACCTCCCAGCTTGGCGGGATTTTGAACAATGAGCGCGGCAATGGCTCGGCGGGCTGCGTAAAGTTTGGTGACGTCGTCATTCCAGTCACCGAAACCACGAGCGAAGCTTTCCGCCAGTTTGAGCGCTGGTTTTTCCAGCGAGAGATCCCTGGCGAGCATGAGGTAGTCGTAGTCGTCACACATCTCCCTCAGCCACTTGAGGCGGATGCTGGCCACGGGCATATCCCGGCCATGGAGCTTTTTCGTGGCAGGATAGATGAAGCTGCCATCGCCATGGAAGACCTCGCTGTCATCGGTGGTGTGGAAGCTGTCCGAGCTTTCCCAGACATTCACGCCCTTCGCCGAATACAGGGTGTCCCAGTAGGTGAATCCGGTGATGCCGTGGCGTGGCATGACCCAGGCCATGATGCGGTGATTCATCGGCGGGAAGTCCAGGCACCAGACGGGAGGATTGGATTCCTTCAGCACGGACGGTTTGCCATGGGCGTCCAGCCAGGCCTGCGGTGTTTGCACGAGCGCGGTGTAGCACCAGACTTCATCACCAGCCTTCAGGCGGCGGGTGATGTCGCGGTTGCCCTTCGGTGCTTCCATGTCCTGCCAGACGCTGCCGACATGTGGGGACCAGATGTCCACGAAGCCATCCAGTGTGCCCCACCAGCCGGAGTCTGCCGTGGGCTGCTCAGTGACGAGCAGTGGCAGTCGCACACCATGAATGGCTTCGGCTTCATTAAAGAAATCTCCCCAACGGCGAACCAGGGAGTAGGCATCAGGGCTGTTTGGTTCATCCAGCTCGGCGAGGATGATGTAACCGCGCTCACCGGCATGTGCCTTGTGCAGCAGTTTCATCCAGTCGGCACAGTAGCGCATGGCGGCAGTGCGATCTTTGCCCAGCGAATCTCCAAAGGGCCAGGTGGGCCAGAGCGGGAGTCCGATCATGCCCGCGTGGCGATGCAGCATGTGCTGGCGCATGGCCTTTTCCACACGCACGGCGTCCAGCTTGCCGGTGCCAGGGTCAGGGTAGGTCTGGCGGCTTTGATCAAAAGCCAGGCGATGCCGCACCATGAAGTCGTAGTATTGCTCCACGAGAGCGACACCTGCGGCGGTGGGGGGATCTTTGTCAGGATTGAAGCCGTGAACCTCCAGCATCCGGCGGTAGCCCGTCATCATGGAGGACTTCAATCGCGGCACCACAGGCAGGTCGAAGTCGGCCACGCGCAGCAGCAGCTTTGTGCGGACTACATCTGCGCCCTGGGTGTTCTTGGCGACGACTTCTCCGGCATAGAGGCCTGCCTTTGTACCATAGGGCACATGCACATCGACCCACCAGGGCTGGTTGATCTGGTTTCCATCTGGCAGTTGCTGCCAGGGGAAATCCTGCGGCACGAGTGCGTCAGGGTAATCTCCAGGCGGCAGCGGTGACATCGGCGTGGACCTGGCGACCTTCACATAATGCTCACGCAGCACTTCAGGCGCGGGGATGCTGGCACCTTCCGGTCCCTGAAGCGCGGTGGCTTCAAGCGTCATTCCTTTGATCTCACCTGGTGTGGCCGTGATCACGACCTGGAGGGACTCCCACTCATCACGTGCGGCCTCGATAGCTGCGTCCATGTCAGCGATCTCCTGCACACGCATGACTCGGGTCATGGCATCCACGCGGGTGATTTTCACCTCAGCTGAAAGCGAAACGGCCAAAGAACTGAGGAGTAAGAGAAGCCGCTTCATGAGGCGAGCACCTCCTGGTACACCTTTTCATAGCCACGAGTCGCCGTAGCGATGTCGAAGCGCGCCACGGCAATCTTCCGCACCTCTGCCGATGTGGGTGGATGAGCGAGCGTCTGCTCCCAGGCACGCGCGAGAGCCTCGGGAGCACGCACTGGCACTACAGTTCCAGCGCCCTCGGTCAGGCGTGCACAATCGCCCACGTCCGTGGTCACACAGGGAATGCCGCAGGACATGGCCTCCATGATCGTCATCGGACAGGCTTCCGTGCGGGAGGAGAGGGAAAAGACATCCAGCGCCGGATACACGCGCTGCGGATCTGCGCGGAATGGGGTGAAGTGGACCTGGTTTCGGTGCGGCATCACGGAAAGGGCGGCGCGTGGGCAATCGCCCAGCTCATGCTCCTCGCCACCACAGAGCCAGAAGTGCGTCTCTGGCTTCCAGGTCTGCAAAAGGGCCGCTGCTCGCAGCCAGGTGGAGAGGTCCTTCATTTCGTGAAAGCGACCGATGAAGCCTATCAGCGGGGCGTTTTCCGGCACGCGCAGTTCGTGGCGCAGATCTTGGCGAGCTTCGGCATCCGGCACAAAGCGGGAGGTGTCGATGCCATTGGGCACCCAGGTCATGCTTTGGCGCGGGTAACCGAGCCGGACATGGTCTTCGATCGCCGCCTCGGAGCATGAAATAACGCGCTCTGGGACCACACGTGAACTGGCACCGATGAGGGCGCGGAACAGGCGCATCCTGATTTCGGATTCACCCGGGTTCGCGTGGATTTCCCGGCAATGGATGCCCCAGACAACGTGCTTTACCCCAGCGATGCGGGCGCACCAGCCACCGATAAAATCGGCGTGATGCATCCAGGTTTGCAGCACATCAGGCTTAACCGTGCGGAGGAGTGCGATCAGCTTTTTCAGCGTCCCTGGGCGGAGAAAGGCCGTGGCTTCCAGATCATGAACCTCGGCACCTGCGCTGCGTAGTTCCTCCATCTCTTTGGCCCAAGGGCGACCATCCATCACGATCACCACAGTGCGCCACTTTTGGCAGTTCATGGCCCCTACGAGGTTCCTCAGCATCGCCTCTGCGCCACCTCCGCCCGGTGCGGCGATGAAGTGGGCGACCGTTCGGATGCCTGGAATTGGCGAGGTGGAAGAGTGCTCAGTGCTCAGTTCGCAGTGCTCAGTCTGGCCAGATTTGGCAGATGTATCCCGATTGAAAAGCAGCCGCAGCTTTTTCGATAACTGAGCACCAAACACTGAGCACTGACCACTCAGGCACACGACCGCAGGTGAAATTGCCCTCACGCGCCACCTCCCTTCAAACGCTTCACCATTTCAAACGCACCCGAAGCCGTGGCCCTGGCCTCCAGGACCGAGGTCGGATTGCCATAGCGTGGCAAAGCGAACCGTTCACTCCCGGCGCTGAGCCGTGCGCATACCATGGTAAAGGCGGCCTCGAAGCCGTGCTCAGCCAGCAGCTGCTGAGAGTCTGGGGTGAAGTCAGCGGACTGACCATTGGGATAGGCAAAGAGAGCCGGTGAGCTGCCCAACTCGGCTGTAATGCGTTCGCGGCATTTGCGGATCTCTTCCGCCTGCTGCTCCACCGTGCATTGCGCGAGGATCGGATGCGTGTGCGTGTGCCCGCCGAAGTCGATCAGCCCGCTGGCCTTCATCTCGCGCGCCTGATCCCAAGTCATCGGCAGAGTCACCACCGGAGCCTGTCCACCGGGCCTGGGCCCCAGTTTCGCGACTTCCGCCCGCATCTGGGGATCAGGCAAGCTTTTGAAATGTTCGAGAGTTTCAAAAAGCTGACGAGTAGTCCTCCCGCGAGCCCGGAAGGCGGCATCTACCTCCTGAAACCAAAGCGGATGCGTGCCGTCCAGGAAGCCTGTGGCTAGAAAGAAGGTGGCAGGCAGTCCCAGCTCCTTCAAAACTGGGTAGGCAAGCTGATAGTTGGACCCATGCCCATCATCGAAAGTGATCCCCACCGCATTTCGCGGCAAAGCATGTCCGGCATCCAACTGGCGGCGCATTTCCGCCACGGGCATCACTCGATAGTTCGCCGCCAGGTGGCGGCAGACGGCACGAAAAGTCGAAAGCGGCAGATGTAGAGTGTGATCCAGCACACCTGTTTGGGTCCCGTCTCTAAAGAGACCATGATAATTCAGCACCGAGGCCTGTCCGGCCAGCCGCCAGCGCGCCAGCCATGTCAGACCACAAGCCACGAGGACAGCCGATTTGGCAGTTTGCCGAAGATGGTAGAAGGGACGAGTGGGCACTAGATTAGCGAAATGATATAATTTCTAGAAAATATCAAATTTTGTCTAATCATCAACCCCGACTTAGCATTTGTTCCAACACAGCGGAGGGCGGAAATCTCAGTCTGCAGCCTCAGTGGGCCGATGCGAACGGCACCCACGGGGAGCGTAAGTTTAATTTACCTAAGTTCGGTCAATGCCCGGATTCCTGCAGCTGCCACTCAAGAGGCGGCGGCAGACTGAAGCCCGCGAACTCAATGTGCAGGACTCGGCGGCGGCGCTCGCTCGTGGAGCGGGCGGAGGCATGAAGGAGCAAAGGCCGCATCAGCAGCGCATCACCTGCTTTGGCTGCGCAAAGAACCTCCGCGTGGGTTTCGCGACATTGGGCGATGCTCTCCGCGTTTAGCCGCCCCAGTCGATGCGTGCCAGCCAGCACCCGCAGCGCGCCGTTGTCAGCATCAGCATCGTCCAGGTGCAGACGCACGGTGAGCATTTGCTCCAGACACTCCACAGGCGGCTGCACATGGGGCACGCCGTCCTTCACACTCCACGGGCCCCATCCGGGCACCTCAGAGCGCTCTTTCAGCGCCAGCGTCAGATCCTGATGCCAGGCCACGAGCCAGTTTGTGCCCGGACGCTTGTCAAAGTAGATGCCACGCACTGGCACGGGCACGCCCGGCAGATACGGACGCACGAGATCAGTCAGCAATGTGCGAGCCAGCGACATCACCTCTGCCAGACGCAGCACACCCCGAGAGCCGGCACCTTCGGCATCGCCCAAAAGATCACGCAGAGAATCACACGCCGCTGCATCGAGCACCTGCGGCAGCAGGGCAAATCCGCGCTCCTGAAGCTCGGGATGGGCGCTCATGGATTCTGGCTTCAGGAAGGCTGGGCATCCAGCGCAGCCTGAGCTTTGGCCTTCGCGACCGCAGCTTTGCGCAGAATCTCGTCCGGGCTCGGGAGCGAGGCCAGCACATCCGCAGGAATGAATCCGTCGCCCACGAGCTTGGTGAGGCATTTTTTCCGCTCGTCGAGAGCTTTGTCCGGGCTGCGTTCTTTGCTGAAACGAGACTTCGCCGCAGCGCTGCGATCCTTCAGGGCGGAGTAGATATCGCCGCCGAGCAGGGAAGAGATATCGACCTTGATCTTTTCCCGCCCAGCGTCGGTGGCGTTGACTTCATCGCCATTGATCGGGCTGGCCTGATACTTGGGGAACATGATCGCCACCTCGGGGCAGACGCGGGAGCAGGCGGGGCAGTTCGTCTTGCAGTTGTCGTTATTCTGGACCTGGATTTTGTGGTCGGCGCTGACGCCATAGACATCAAAGAGACAGAAGCTCAGGCACTGCATGCAGTTCGTGCAGCGGGTGTAGTCGATCACGGGGAACCAGGGCTTCCACTTGCCGGGTTCGTTCATGGTGGTGCTGCCACGGCTTTTTTCGACGAGGCCGAGGATGCCCTCCACATCGAGCCCGCTGATGTCACGCGTATCGATTTTGACCTGCCCGCTGGCATCTTCGATCTGCGGTGCCTTTTGCTCCGGGAAAAGACCGAGCACCAAGAGGCTGCGGTCATCGTGCGGCATCGCAGGCGTTCCCCCAGCGCTGGCACGGGTCACGGCGTAGCCTTTGTCGAGAAGGGCGCCCATGACTTTGGCGCGGGACTCCGCAGGCAGCGGGATGGCCCCCTGGCCTTCATAAAGGACGACGCGGAGCGGGCGGTGAGTGTGAGTGATCATGCGAGTAACTGTTGTACGATCTGTTCGGCGGTGTCTGTCCGCATGTTGTGGACTTCGGCATCTTCGGAAAGGGGGGCGCCGGCCTGCTGGAAGAGTCCTTTCACCGCGCGTGGGTAGCAGGCAGCGATGCGCAGCTTCCCACAGGCCGCTAGTGCTGTGAGCCGTGGGTCGCGATGCGCAGCCATTTCGCAGAGGTCGGACACGCTTTCAAAGCTGGCCCCCGAGTCGCAGAGCCGCTGGAGGACCTCATTCTTCACCCCCGTGGGGACAACCTGGGCATAGGCGCAGCGGCAGTAAAGGAGAGTGGGCGGAGAGTCGGGCATGGGCGGCGCGAATCATGGCGGCGACTGAGTCCCGCGCAAGCCCAGGCCACAGACGAAAAAAGGGTGTGAATCCCGCCGAGGTTCCGATCATCGTGCCACGACCGCTCTCCGAAGGCTTGACCTGTGGTGGCTTTTTCACTTCCATCGGCTCACACATAAAAAATCCTTTTTCTGTGAACGTCCCACTTTTTGCCAGTGCAATCTACGATATCAGGCCCGATGGCAATGACTCGAGGTATCCATGATTAATCGAAGACCCATTTTTACAGTCGTCTCAATGCTCGTTGCGATTGTTTTTGCAGTAGGTTCGCGACCGCTTTTGAGGCACTCCATTGAACGACAGTCGGCAGAAGCGAGCCTCAACTCAGCGGATGCTGTAGAGGACTCTGGAAGGATGGCCGGATTTGCATTGATCGCAGGGCAGGTCATATCTGGCGGGATTGGCGCAGCCGTTGGAGTCGTTTTGGCCGCCATTGGATTTTGGCGCAGAGAGAGATGGCAGGCTGTGCGCTGGTGCTCGCTCGTTCTCAATCTCACAGCAGCCGGACTAGGTCGTGTTTGAAAACCCTCAACAGCCATAGCGAAGCCAATCGATGACGGACGCAAATTGAATGAGAGCGAGGTAGTGGGAGGCAAGTTTAT
>JAGKWZ010000020.1 GCA_021151605.1 Verrucomicrobiaceae bacterium | reverse complement strand
GAGACAAGCTGCTGGGGCGGCGATCCCCCCTCACCCCAGCCCTCTCCCCGGAATGGATTCAGGGTGGGATCGTCATGCATCGCCGGGTCGAGGGGGCGGAGCCTCTGATCCCTCTCCCCGCTGTGGAGATCGCAGACACGAGGGATGTCATGCGGGGAGAGGCTAGGTGAGGGGATCTTCTCTGCCTTCATTTCCAGCGGCTTGAGCACCTCACGCGCACGTCCGTTTTCGAACTCGACGAAGACTTCCTGCCACTCGCCTTCGTGGCATTGCACGAGCCGCACGGGGAAGGCATCCAGCAACTCGTTGTGGTAGATGAAGGCGGAGCCAGAGCAGGCTTCGAGGGCATCTTCGAGCTGCGAATGCCAGGTGACTACGCTGCCCAGCCGCTGCTTTTGTTGCTCACGCAAAGCCTCCGAAGTCTCGACGATGTGCCACTCGAAACGTCTCCGCTGCCACCAGCCGAGCGACTTCCGCACCGTCTCCATCAGCGCACCATTGCCCGCCCCCACTTCGATCACGTGCCGCACCTCCGGCATCTCACGGCGGCTTTGTTTCAGCCAAGCAGCGATGGCCTGCCCGAGCAGGGGAGAAAGAGTCGCCGCTGTGGCGAAGTCACCCCTCTGTCCGCCGATGCCCTGAATCCTCCGCGCATAATACCCGCGCTGCGGATCATGCAGAGCACGGGCCATGAAGGCGGCGAAGGATTCGGGCATGGTGGCAGGGAGGTTTGTTGTTCAAGCTTTAGCTTGGCTCTTGAAACCTAGGCACGCTGAAGCGTGAACAACATACGATCCTGACTTACTTCAGCTCCTTGATGCGCAGGTTGCGGAACTTGTAGGTGGCACCTTTTTCGCCGTGATGCTGGATGGCGATGACGCCGCTGGCGTCCATGGCATCTTCTACGTCGGTGGTGACCACGCCGTTCACCTCGATCTTGAGCTTCTTGCCCTGGCAGGTGATGCGGTAGGTGTTCCAGTCGTTGCGCTTGAAGGCATCACCCGCACGGGCGCGGAAGGCGTCTTCGCTCTCCTTGTTGCCTTTGATCGGGCTGATGAACCACATGCGGCGGCCTTCATCGTAGAGTCCGCCGGACCACTTGCGGTTCGCATCGCCATCGACCTCGGCTTGGTAGCCAAAGACCTTATTCGGCTCCACATGGGCGCGGAACATGAAGCCGCTGTTCGCTTTTCCTTCGGGCAGGAGGATGTCACCTTCAAAAACGAAGTCGCTGTAGGTCTTCTCGGTGATGACGAAGAATTTCTTCTCCCCCGTGAGATGGATCTCACCGTCCTTCACCTCGATCTTGCCCCAGTCGTAGGCGTTCTTCCAGCCGGTCATGGTTTTGCCGTCAAAGAGCGGCGTGAAGCCATCTTCAGCGATGGCAGGGAGGGTAGAAAGAGCCACGAGGGCAGCGAGGAAGGCGCGGGTTTTCATGATGGGGCGGCGAGTATGGAGAAAAGCTCCCGCGCTGCCAATCACGAATCACAAATCATCGTCCGACACCAGTGCGAAGGGATCGCTGGCACGGCGAGGGCGGCCTTCGCGCCAGGCGCGGGCATCGTCCACCGCCTCGCGGAGGAATCGGTCCGTCTCGATCACGCCTGGAGGCAGCGGTGCCAAAAGCGCGTCGATGATGCAGGGCTGTCCATTCGGCTCGCGCATGATGTTTCCCGGATGCAGATCACTCATGATCCAGGCCTGACCATGCATCCAGAGCACCCAGACATTGCGGCGGAAGCGCGCCTTGCAAGGCACAGCTTTCACTCGCTCGATCGCCACCAGCCGGTCTTCCTCCAGATCCACAAAAGGCTGCGCCAGCGGCTGCTTCACCACGAGATAGTCGCCCTGGTCATCGATGCCCACGATCTCCGTCGGATGCGCGCCGGCATCGTGCAGGATCATGAGCTTCTCCATCGTCTCCGCGAGAATGGCATCCCGAACCGTCATCTCGAAGCCGTCTCCTGCCTCCATGCGCTCAATCTCGAAGGTCTTTCCCAGGCCACCCGTGGCATGAAGCGGGAAGAGTTTATAAACCACCTCCCATTGCCGGTCCATGAAGGGACTGGCCTCCGCGCCTGTCTTTAACGGCACGAGCGTCTTGGAACAGAGCATCCCATCGGCATCTCGGCCGATGCCGAGCCCGTCCAGACGGATCAGCGGGACGTCCCACTCTCGGGCTCTTGCGGCAACAAGGGCTGCCCAAACATCAGGCGTAGCCGATTGCCGGGATGGAGTGAGTCGAGCTGCTTCCGCGAGGCCTTTCGCTCGGAGTCGGTTAAGGGCAGAGCAAGCTGATCGTTCGTCCGCGCTGACGAGCGCCCGCGCGAGGGTGGTTTCGCGCCCGGTGAGGAAGTCGAATTGGGTTTGCGTGGAGTGCCGTCCATTCACTGATGAGGATGGGGACAGATGGCGAGCTTCCAGACGTGATCAAACCGGCGCGCGATTTTCTTGTTCACAAACCGGTGTGAAAAACACCAGCGAGATTTACTTCTGCATCCCGGCGTAGGCCTCATGAAAGGCCTGCCGCATTGGTGAAGCGTCACCCGTCGGCTTGAGGCCGGTGCGCTGGATCAGCAGGATATGGATGGTCTTCTTCACCGGGTCGATCCAGCCCTGCGTGCCGTGAGCGCCGCCATGACCAAAGGTGCCCGCACTCAGTGTGCCAGTGACACCCGTGGGTGTCGTCACCACTTGAAAGCCCAGCCCCATGCCCATGCCATCGGCAAAGCCCGCCTTCAGATCACCCGTGTGGTTTTGCGTCATCAGCTTCAGAGTCTCGGGCTTGAGATAGCGTTTCCCATCGAGTTCACCGCCATTCAGCACCATGCGGTAGAGCTGGAGGAGGTCCTCAGCCGTGGAAAAGAGCCCGCCAGCGGCGAGCGGCGTACGCCTTTTACTGGAATAAGGAGCGGTGAGATACTTCACGGTCGTGGGTTCCAGGCCTTTGCCGTCAGCGCCCGGCTTGTAGGAGGTGGCGAGGCGTTTTTTCACATCTGCGCTGCTCGGCCAGAAGGTCGTGTCCTTCATCTTCAGCGGCTTGAAGAAGCGCCGCTCCATGAACTTCGCGTAGTCATCACCGCTCGCCACTTCGATGAGCCTGCCCAGTGTGTTGATCCCCGGATTGCAGTAGGACCACTTGCTGCCCGGCTGGAACTGCAGTGGACTCAGTGCATAGCTGATCACCGCCTCTTTCAGCGTCAGCACATCCAGTGCATCAGCATCCAGCGGGCTGTTGCCCACCAGGCCACTGGTATGAGTCAGCAGGTCCTTGATCGTGATGGCGCGCGTCGGTTTGACCAGCACGGTTTGTTCGGCGGTCTTTTCTTTCAGCAGCATCTGTCCACGGAACTCCGGCAGATGTCTCTCCACAGGATCATCCAGGCCCAGCTTTCCTTCTTCCACCAGCATCATTACCGCCATGGCCGTGATCGGCTTCGTCATAGAGGCGATCCAAAACAGGCTGTCCTTCGCCATCGGCGTCTTGCTTTCCAGGTCCTGAAAGCCGACCGCCTCATGTGCGGCGAGCTTGTCACCGCTCCACACCAGCGTCACCGCACCTGCCAGCTCCCCTTTGTCCACAAAGCCCTGCATCGCGGCCGAGATAGGGGACGGTGGGGCCACCGCCGCTTCGGGTTTTTTGGCCTGAAGAGTGGCGGCGGCGGTGAGTGAAAGAAGGAATGAAAGGCGCTTCATAGGTCAAAGGTGACATCACAGCGCAAAGCCATCTGCTTGGCAAGAACCCAAACTCAACGCCGCAGCCCCTGCACGCGACCCTGCATATCCTCCAGCACGGGAGCCAGCTCGATCTTTTGCTTCACGCTGGCTTCGCGGAGAAAGAGCATCGGGTCCTCGGCCACGAGTTCGTCCATGAATTTCCGATCCTGTTCGGCGAGGCGGTCCCCTTCCTTGTCATTGCCGCGCAGGCTTTTCATGTCGCCCCTCATGCGGCCGACCATGCGCTTGCGATCCTCGGCAGGCATGACTTTCAGCCCACGATCAATGATTTCAAAGAGCGGCTCGATGGTCCGGTTCACATATTCCTTTTGCTCCTCCTCTGTGAGCGCGGCGAAGAACTTGTCGAGCGACTCCTGTGCGTCTTCTCGCAAGCTTTTGCGCTGGCCGATGTCCAGCCGCTGGTAGTTCGTGATCACTTTGGCGAGATACTGTCGGCGCTTTTCATCGCTCGTTTTTTCACCTGAAAGCCACGGAGCCTGCTCCACCAAGTCTTGCACCTTGCCCGGCCAGGAGACGAGGTCATCCGTCTGCTGCATGATCACCGCCACGACCGCCCAGATTCCCAGGATGGACACTGCTGCGGTCGTCCAGATGCGTTTTCGTGACATGGCAGATCAGCGTTTTAAGCGTTTAGAGACAATGCCGATGAACTCGCCCGCCTCTTCGACTCGGAGCTTTTGAGTCACGAAGAAATAAGCCGCCGCAGCGACGGTGACAGTGATGCCCAGCGAGCCCGCCTGCATGATGAAGCCCATCTTCGCCCAGCCAGCGAGTAGAGTAAATTTAGCCGCCACACATACACCTGCCATGAGCGCGACGCCGACCAGCAGCTTCGCGAGAGCCTGGGTCAAAGAACGTGTCTCCAGACCGCCGGCAAACTTTCTCATGCAGAGGTAGAGAGTGCCGAAGTTCACCACCAGTCCCAGCGCAGTCGCCCAGGCCAATGCGGTGTGATCCCAATGCAGCACAAAGACCGTCACGGCATTCAGAGAAGCCGTCAGTGCGATGACCCCAAGGCTGGCGATCATGGGGATGAAACGTTTCCCAATCGTGTAGAAGCTCGGCTGGAGCACCTTGATGGCCGAATAAAACACCAATCCGAAGGCATAAGCCTGAAGCGGCCCCGCCGTGGCTGCGACATCGGCCGCTGTGAATTTGCCGTGCTCAAAGAGGATGGAAACGATCTCATTCGCCAGCAGCGAAAGCCCGACAGCGCTGGGCAAAGTCAGGAACAGGACCAACCTCAGCCCCTTTGCCAACGCTCCACGAAATGCAGGCGTCATGCCTTCCGTCGCCAGTCGGGAAAGCATCGGCAGTGTCACCGTCGCCACCGCCACCCCGAAGAGCCCGAGCGGGAGTTGTTGGAGCCGCTGCGCATTGGCCAGCCAGGCACTGGCGGACTCTGCGCCGGGAGTACACGAGGCAAAGATGGAGTTCAAAAACACCCCGATCTGCGTTCCTCCTGCAGCGATCAATGAAGGCCACATGAGATGCAGCACCTCGCTCACGCCCTTATCTTTCCAGCCAAAATCCAGCCCGAAACGAAAACCAACCTTCTTCAAAGACGGGATCTGAATGGCGAGCTGCATCACTCCACCAATCAGCGTGCCGATGGCAAAACCCGTCAAACCTTTCTCCGTGATCTGACCTTCCCTGAAACCAGGATCGAGCACCCACGCCATGGCAACACCACCAATGATGCAGCCCAAGTTAAAGAACGCAGATGCCACTGCCGGAATGAAGAAAACCCGCTTCGAGTTCAGCATGCCCATGACCAGCGCCGTCACTGACACCAGCGTGATGAAAGGATACATGATGCGCACCAGATCTGTGCAAAGCGCGATGCTTTCGGGATTCTTCCAGCCAGGATTCAGCAGCTTCACCAACCAAGGTGCCACCGCGATGCCCGCCAGCGCTACCATGCTCATGAAGCAGATGGAAAGTGCCATCATCTTCCGCCCGAGCACCCAGGCGGCTTCATCTCCCTCATTCTTGATTTTCTTGGTAAATGTCGTGACGAAGGCCGTCGAGAGTGCCCCTTCGGCGAAGAGGTCACGCAGCATGTTCGGCGTGCGAAAAGCCGCCGTGAAGATGCCTGTGAAGTGAGCCCCAAAGAGCCCATTCAAAAGCTGATCCCGCACCAACCCCAGCACACGGCTGCAAAGAATGGCGATGGAGACGATTCCAGTGCTCTTGGCCTGGGAGGAGGAGTCTTTCTTCGGCTCGCTCATGGGGGAGTTAGTGTTTCACTGCTGCCCGACGGAGCTTGTCCATCATGGCGATGCCCATGCCGTGCTCGAACATCGGCTCGGCGATGATTTCATCGACGCCGAGGCCATCCAGCTCACGCAGCACATAGAAAAAGCGCACCGCAGCTTCGGGTAGCTTGCCTTTGCCGGGGCTGAGGATCTGCACATGCACCCACTCGGTGAGGCCGGTGTAGCCGTCGCTGGCATCACCGCGATAGCTCATGAGGGCGTAGCGCTTGCCGGGCTCGGGCGTAAAGTCCTCGGGCTTGCTCAGCAGACGCAGCGGCGTGCGCGGCGCATAGTGGCTGGCGAGCTGGCCGGGGGCATCGGTGGCCTCGTCGATGACGCTGCGGACGAGGTGCTTTACCTTGCCAAAGGCCTTCAAATCATCCGGCGTGATCGGGCCTGGGCGCAGGATGGTGATGATGGGCTTTGGCGAGCCCGCCTCTACTTTGATAATGGTGCTCTCGATGCCGCAGAGGCAGGCTCCGCCATCGATGATGAGTGGGATGCGCCCGTCGAGTTCGTCCACGACCGCATTGGCCGAGGTCGGGCTGATGGAGCCAAAGCGGTTCGCGCTCGGCGCGGCGATGGGTTTCCCCAAAGCATCTGCGACTCGGCGGAAGACGGCGTTCTTGCTCATGCGCACAGCGACGGTGGGCAGGCCAGCGGTGACGATGTCGGGCACGCATGCCTTCTTCGGCAACACGAGCGTCAAAGGTCCGGGCCACATCTTCTCGGTGATCTTCTGGACGATGGCCCGGATGTCTTCCGGCACTTCCGCGACCTCATCCAGCATCTTCTTGTTTGGTAGATGCACGATGAGCGGGTCAAAGCTGGGCCGCTCCTTGGCTTCGAAAATCTTGGCGACTGCCGCTGGGTTCAATGCATCCGCTGCGAGGCCATAGACCGTCTCAGTCGGCAAGGCCACGACCTCACCCGCCTTCAACAGCCTCGCGGCCTCCTCCACGGCTTTGTGTAACAGAGGGCCTGTATCGGTCTGGAGAATGGGGGTCATGGTGTTGTGGCGATTAAGCTTCTTTGCGCTTCAACTGCGGGAAGAGCACGACATCGCGGATGCTTTCGGCACCGGTGAGCATCATGATGAGGCGGTCGATGCCGATGCCGATGCCGCCGGCGGGTGGCATGCCGTGCTCGAGGGCGGTGATGAACTCTTCGTCGATCTTCTGGGTCTCTTCGCCGGCCTGATGCTCCAGGCGCTCGCGCTGGACGATGGGGTCGTTCAGCTCGGAGTATCCGGGGCTGATCTCCTGGCCGTTGATGATGAGTTCATAGACATCCACCAGCGCGCTGTCTTCGGCGTTCTGCTTGGCCAGAGGCACGAGTTCCTTCGGCGAATGGGTGACGAAGAGCGGGTTAAAACTCTTCTCTTCCACGAGCTTCTCGAAAGCCTTCTGATCGAGTTCGTAATGCTCGTCGCTCACACGGATTTCCTGCACGCCCAGGCTGTGCGCGCGTTCGACTTTGGCCTCTTTGGTGAGTGTGAACCAGTCTTCACCAGCGGCGGCTTTGACCAGATCATGGTAGCGACCACGCTTCCATGGGCGGCTTAGATCGATGGTCTTGGTGACTGCGCCCTCTTCGTCTTTGTGCTCGATGACGAGCCCACCGCAGAACTTCTCGGCGAGGTGGCAGATCATGCCTTCGACGAGGTCGGCCATCTGCTCGAAGTCGGCGTAGGCCCAGTAAGCCTCTAGCATGGTGAACTCGGGATTGTGCCGGCGGCTCACGCCTTCGTTGCGGAAGTTGCGGTTGAGTTCGAAGACGCGGTTGAAGCCACCCACGAGCAATCTTTTCAAATAAAGCTCTGGGGCGATGCGGAGGTACATCTTCTGATCCAGCGCATTGAAGTGCGTCTCAAATGGACGCGCGGCAGCACCACCGGGAACGTCCTGCATCATTGGTGTCTCGACCTCAAGGAAGTCGCGGCCATGCAGATAGGCGCGGATCTCGGCGACCATCTTGCTGCGGGTGACGAAGATCTCGCGGCTGCGGTCATTGGAGATGAGGTCGAGGTAGCGCTGGCGATACTTGATCTCCTTTTCGGCGACGCCGTGCCATTTGTCCGGCAGAGGACGCAGGGCTTTGGAGAGCGGCGTGAGTTCCTTCACATGGATGGAGCGCTCGCCTTTTTTCGTGATGAAGGACTGACCCACGACGCCGACGAAGTCGCCGATATCGACGAGGTCATTGAAGAGCGCGTAGGCGTCGTCACCGACATCGCTCTTGCTGAGGTAGCACTGGATGCGGCCGGAGATGTCGCCGATGTCAAAGAAGGACGCCTTGCCCATCACGCGGCGGGAGAGCACACGACCAGCCACACGGACATCGAGCCCCTCGGTGAAGTTTGCCTTCAGCGCGCCTGGATCATGGGACACCTCAAATTTGCCACCGAAGGCCGCGATGCCGCGTTTCTGAAGCTCGTCGAGCTTGGCGCGGCGGAATTGCAGGAGTTCGGATTCGGTGTGTTCAGGGGCAGGTTGCATGGTCGGACGGGGAGTGGGGCGGAGTCTTTAGCCTGCTGGCGCATGTTTGCCACCGCAAAGGTAGCCCCACGCCGTCAGTGGCTGACGGCGCGTCCTGAGCCTCTTTTGTGAAAGCGATCAGTTCGTGATCACGCGCAGCCGGACGAACTTGGCATCCTCAATGGTCATGGCCGGGGTGATGCGGATGGTGACGAGTTCGGTAACACCATCGCCCGTGGGAACGACGCTGATTTCCTGGACGTCGGCTCCGGTGAGGTCCCAGGTGACAAGGTTTGTGCTGGTGTCCACATGATACTGAAGTCCGGCGCGCTGGATGCGGCGGCGATACTGCATGGTGAGGTAGCGCGTGCCGCTGTCCGTCTGCGATCCCGTGGCCGGGAGCATGGAGTGTGGATTGGCGGCACCTGCGGGTATGCCCAGTGCGTGTTCGATGAGGAATGGGATGCCATTGCCGTTCGTGTCACTGTCGGGGGTCGAAATGCGGTAGATGAAGGTGTTCAGGGTGCTGGTGTTTGGCGGAACAGCGTTGTCAGAAGCCTGAACGGTGATGTTGTTCGTGCCATCCACGAGACCGGCGACATTGCGCGTCCAGTTGGCGTAGCCATCCGAGGTGGTGGCGGCGAGCGAGTTGACCGTGACCGAGGCGACACCACTCACGGAGTCTGCGGCATTGCCGGTGAGATTGGCTGACGCTGCCGAGGTGTGCAGCGCCGTGGCGTTAATCACGGGGGCCTGCGCATCCTGCGTGGAGGAAACGGTGGGCGACCAGGCGCTGGCCACACTCAGGCCGGGCAGGCTGGTGTAAGCGACCGACCACTGGTGAAGGACTGGGGTGTTCGCCGAGTTCGTGGTGGCGAGGTTGGCACGCAGTTTGATGGCGGAGACAGGGGCAACTACTCCCACCGAGTTGAGGTTGGTGCCGCTGGCGACATTGGTGGCGAGGACGGCACCCGTGGAGTCCAGCACATCCACAGTGAGGCTGGTGCCAGGAGCGGAGGTGTCACCACTGAAGGTGAGCGCCCCCCATTGTGAGCGCACGCTCGGAGCGATGACGGGCGAGGTGACTGTACCGCTCGCAGCATACACAGGCCGGTCCATGCTGATGGTGATGTCTTCGACGAGGAAGGCTCCCGCTCCAGCAGAAGCTCGAATGCCAGCGCGACCCACGGAATACCGGGTGTCATAGGCAATCAGGTTGGGGCTGGAGGTGGCCGTCACGAGGGTGATCGGCGTCTCCGTGACCACACCTCCGACGACGGCCACCTTCCAGGCATTCGCCATGAGCAGCGGGCCTTTGGCCGTGAATCGCAGGCGGATGATGTCAGCAGTCGAGACAGCGAAGGAGGAAGAATTCGCTAGAGTTCCCGACGCGCTGTAAGCGAGATCGACCGTTGCAGTGGTTGGTGATGTGTATCTCAGAGTGCAAAGGTAGCCAATAGGAATACCTACAAAATTCGTCGTAGTGCGGATCAGGAGACCTCCTGAGAGGGGGGATGCGGGTGTTTCCGCGCAGAGATAGGCATCAATATAGCCGTCGCTAAAAGTTCCTGAGAAGTCGTTCGGGCCCAGAGCCCAGACAACGGAGCCTGTAAGCCGTCCTTCGAAATCGCCGCCCTGGTTGATGGGCAGCTCAGGGGTAGTATTTGGCCCAGCATTGAGGGGGGAACTTGTGAGTGCAAAGCCTGTATTGCCTCCCGTGACTGGAAGCAGCGAGGTCCAGGCACCTCCAGACAGAGCATTAAAGTTCTCTGTTGTTGTGGTGCTCGCGGAGCTGCCTGCGGACAGCGTGACACTGCCAGGCAAGAGATCGGCACTGGTGCTGCTGCGCGAGTCGGAGGCAAAGTCACCCCATTCGGTCTGTGTCCAAGCATCATCGCCATGGGATACACTGGTCTGAGCACGAGCACGGAAGTGATAGAGCGCGCCATGAACCAAATCTGTCGCCGTGGTGCTGGTCGTGGTCGGTGTAGCAGTCCATACTGGTGACGCGAAGTCCGTGCTTGTGGAGGCCTGCACTCCGTAGCTGCTGGCACCAGCACTGGCGCTCCACGAGAGTGGGTTGCTAATACCGCCAGTGAAAGATGGCTCGGCATTCAAAGTGACGGCAGGTGGCAATAGAGCGAAAGCATTCGAAACCCCTATGCGGCCTGCAGCAGCAAGCACCACAAGAGTGAGATCATTCGCGGCCCCGTTGAAGGTCACGTTGCCCGTCCACACGCCACTGACGAAGGGTGTGGCGATTTGCGGTGAGAGAGCGACATCCCCAGAAACTAGGAATTTCACCTGCGGGACCGAGTAGAGCGAGCCGATTAAGGCCGTTGAACCAGTCCAGGTAGTTGGTGCTCCATGGGCACTGTTGGATGTGCCGAATAGCATCATGCTGGAATCGGTCGCATCTGAGCGCAGGATTACAAAAGTGCCCGTAGCACTGTTGTCGAAGCTTATGTCGAGCATGAGGCTGTCTGTGCCATTGTAGTCGAAAGGCACCGAGAAGGGGATGTTCAGCCAGCCGGTGCTGGAGAAAGTCTGATTTGCCGTGTAAACGGTGGTCCATCCAGTGGACTCCCAGGCGGCACCACCCGTCGAATACGTGGTTTTTGTCGAGTGACGCAGCCGGACGGTGAAGCTGTTGAAAACGGTGCCGGCGGTGGTGACCACATTCACCGCCATGCCATTGAGTCGTGAGGCACGCTCCCCCATCTGAGTCGCCGTGAAGATCGTCTGTGTGCGGCAGTCGTGGGAAGTGGCACTGAGCAGCGTAGTGGAATTTGTCACCCCTTTCCCAACGAGGAGCTGGCCGAGACCGGGTGCCCGTGAGATAAGCTGGGCCTGCCCGGTAAAGGAGGTGTCCGTCTGGCCTGCGGAATCACGCGCGGTGATGGTTACGGGTGTGGAAGTGCCGCTAGTGACAGTGGCTGGGATGGCAGAGACATCGAACCAGGAGGCTGTGCCGAGGACATTGAAGCTGTTGCTGGTTCCCGTATGGCCGGCGCCGTCATTCGCCGTGAGGATAACGCCCATTCCTGCCTGGCCGACGGTGACATTGCCCGTCCACACGCCATTCACAAATGCCGTGCTGGTGCCTGGGGAGAGAATGAGCGGTGAGCCATTCGCCGTGGCGGCGCTCAGGCCAGCAGTGCCTGTGAAGCCCGTGTAGGTGGTATCGGCGCTGGTGCGTGCCGTGACGGTGATGCTGAAGGCAGTGCCGGCCGTCTGCGGCGAGCTGATCGTGCTGATGGCAAAGTGATGCAGGCTGGCCGACTCGTTGTCATTGACTGTGAGGCTGGCCGTCTGGGTGAGGAAGCCTGGCGAGGTGGCGGTGATCAGCACAGGCTGAGGGCCATCCAGCAGGTCATCATCCACCATCTGGATGCTGAAGGAAGCACTCGTGGCACCAGCGGTTATGGTCACTGTGGGCGTGGTCGGGGCAGCCTCGCTTGTGTCACTGCTGGAAAGGGTGATCACCGTGTTGGATGCACGCGGAGCGGCGATGGAGACGGTGCCTGAGAGAGCGGCACCTCCTTCGGTGCCGGTGGTGACAGGGATGCTTAGGGTGAAGGTTTCAGGTGCCAGCACGGCGAAGCTGTTGCTACTGCCTGTGATGGTGCCATCCAAGGCGCGCAGGGTCACGGCGCTTTCCGGTGCTGGGAGTGTGACATTGCCAGTCCAGGCACCGGCGGTAAAGGCGGCATTCGTCAGAGTAGTGATGGTCTGATTGCCAGGGAAACGCAGGTTCGGCAGGAGGCTATGTGTGCCACCGCTAGGACTTGTTCCCGACCAAGTCAGAGGGTCGCCTGAATTGCTGTCGGAGTAGTAGGTGAGAGCGCGAATCGAACTGACGTTGGTGGCACGAACTAAGCCATTGGTGGTGTAGAAGGAATTGTTGAAGCTGATGTCCACCATCAGGTTGCTGGTGCCGTCATAGCTGAAGGGTGCGCTGAAGGTGAAGTTGTTCCAGCCCGTGGCGTTGATGTTACGATTCGCCTGATAGACCGTGGTCCAGCCGGAGGAATCCCAGGAAGCATTGCCCGCCCCCGAATAGTTTGCCTTGCTGGTGTGCTTCATCCGGATGGTGAAAGCATTCATCATCTGGCTGGAGAAGGAGGCGACATCCAAATCCAGACTCGTGAGCAAGCGAGCCGTGCCCACCTCTGCCGGGGTATAGATGCACTGGGTGCGGGCATCGTGATAGAAGGTGAAAAGCGGATACTCAAAAGTGCCCGTTCCGGTGCCAGTGACGACGGGTGGACTGCTGACTACTTGCTGGATGGCGGCATTGCCGGTGTAACTTGTGACGCGGTTTTCGAAAGTATCCTTGGCGATGACGGTGGGTGTTAGAGCCAAGCCTGCATACTGAGGAGATGGGATCGTGGACCAGGAGAAGTGATGCACTGGGCCGGCATTCACATCAAAGGGTGCTGTTTGCGCCACATGGCCATGGCTATCATCCATGGTGATGATCACTTGGGTGTCGGCTGTATTGGTAGTGAAAAGCCCACTAAAAACGCCTGCGTTAAAGAACCCAAAGTAGGGTGTCAAATCTAACGGGCCGGACGTGCCTGCGGCGGTGAACAAGACGCTGCTAAAGAAGTTGTTGATGACCACATCATCCACCGACCGCGCGCTGGCTGTCAGGGAAATGGGCACACCAGCTTGTTGCGGGGAAGTCACGTTGGAGAGGGCAAAGTGATGCAGCTCATTGTCTCGCACGCTCGTGGTGGCGGTGGCATTTGCCCAGGTCGGCACGCTCGCCGTGATGGTCACGTTTTGAGCACCATCCTGCTGGGTGTCATCCTCCACATTGACAGGGATGTAGCCAATTCCCTCGCCAGCCAGAACCGTCACTGTGGCCGGGACGCTCAGTTCGGATGTGTCAGAAGAACTGAGTGTGACAGTCACGTCATAGGTCGGCACAGGTGTGATGCTGACTGACCGAAAGCTTAGACCATCCCCTTCGGTCACTGCGGTGGGGATGTCCAGGCTCAGCGTGCCCACGTCATTGTCAGTCGTCGTGAACGGAGCGCTGCCATCGGCAAAGCCGGGGGATTTGGCCTTCAGCGTGATGGCGCGCGTGCCGTCGAGTTCGGTGTCGTCGAGAGCGGACAGACTGAATGGGGCGCTGGTGGCTCCGGCGAGGATCGTCAACGTCTCGCTGGTGAACGCAGCGTCCTCCGGCTCCGGCGAGCTAGAGAAAGTCACAACGGTGTCCGTTGGCTGTGGTGCACTCAAAGTCACCGTGCCGGAAACTGCGGCACCACCCTCTGTGGCGGTGGAGACTGGCAGCGTCATCGCCAGCGAACCCAGGGTGTTGACCTGGAAGGCATTGCTGTAGCCGCTGAACAGCGGATTGCCCACCTCACGGGCATAGAGACGGATGCCACTGCCTTGCCCAGGCACGGCGACACTGCCGGTGAAGACACCATTGACGACCTCCACAGTCAGAGGAGCTGCCTCTACTAGACCGCCCTGGAAGCGTAGCGCAGGAGCGATGTAATCTGCGTAGGGCGGAGGCACGGAGCCCGCCCACTGGAGCGGGTTGCCAGCCGTGCTGTTGGCCATGTAGTAGAGGGATCGGGCCGCCGGTTTGTAGGACGCCATGATCGCGCCATCGACGGTGGCGCTCGTGTTATTAAAACTAAAATCCACCATAAGGCTGTCTGTGCCATTGTATTCAAAAGGAACACTCAGCGGCAGGGTTAACCAGCCGACTTGAGTGACCGTCAGGTTACCCTGATAGACGGTGGTCCAGCCTGTGGATTCCCAGGTAGAGTTGGGGTCATAGCTTGTCTTCGGGCTGTGCTTCATCCGCACCGTGAATGCCTTCAGGGTTTGGCCGGGCAGGCCCACGACGTTGAAGGCCAGCGAATTCAGCGTCCTCGCCGCGCCGACATCTTCCGGCGGATAGATCGACTGCAAACGTGCATCATGACTGCTGGTCGAAAGCACTAGTCCAGTCGCCGTGTCCCCAGACCCCGTTTCCGTGACAGCGGACGGATGGAAGAAAAACAGCTCGACTGTGCCCGAGTAGCTGGAGGCCAGATTGCCTCCGGCATCCAAGGCGGTCAGTGTGGCGGTGACAGGCAGGTCTTTGATCTGCGGGGATGGGATCGTGGACCAGTCAAAGTGATGCGCGACACCTGCTTGGACAGTGAACAGGGAACTCAGGCCTATGTGCCCGAGCCCGTCACTCATCGTGATTCGCACATTGTTCCGGGCGGTTGTGCAGATGACATCCATCACAAGACTACCGTCGATAAACACAGCAGGAGTGATGGGCGTGATATTGACCTGGCCACCTGAGCCTGCGGCCGAAAGTGTGACCGTACCTGCATAGTCAGGAATCAGCAGATCCTCCACTGTGCGGGCCTCGGCGGAGATGCTGAAGGGTATGTCTGACTGCTGCGGTGAGGGAACTGTGGCCAGCGTGAAGTGGTGCAGGTCGTTGTCATGCACCGTGGTGGTATCCGTGCCGTTGGTCCAGTTTTCCACATGGGCCGTGATCGCAGCGGGCTGAGCACCATCCGTTAGAGCATCGTCCATGACCGTGATCGGGAAGGACACGGCATAGTAACCCTGAGGAATGATCACCGTCGCAGGCACGGTGAGCTCGGAAATGTCTGATGAGCTAAGTGTAACGACCACAGGCGCATCTGCCGGAACGGGGATGGACACCGTGCCACTATGAGCGAAGGCACCTTCGCCTTCGGTCATGTCCACTGGCACATCTACTGTGAGCACGGGAGACTCGTTGTCATCAATGCTGACCTGTTTGGTAATCGCTTCATGCACGTTGGTATCGGCAGTGATGGACACCTTTTGAGTTCCTTCATTGAGCAAGTCATCCACGATGTTCACGGAGAAGTTCCCTGCCAATGAGCCCGCTGGAATGGTGAAGGAGGGCGGGCTGACGACCGCCTGTGTCGGGGCACTGCTGGTCAGCGTGACCAGCGTATCCACAGCTCGTATTGCAGGCAGAGTGACGGTCCCGGCGATGGGCAGATCACCTTCCAGGCTGGTGGCCGGGAGCGTCATTGTCAGCGCACCGATGGTCTGAACGCTGAACGTATTGCTGCTGCCTTGAAGCGGACTTGGGTCCATCGCATCCAGCACGATTTCGTCACCACTGCCCAGGACGGTGACTTCACCCGTCCATGTGCCATTCACCATTGTGACGGTTTCAGGAAGCACCGGATAGCTGATGCCTTCGAAGCGCAGGATCGGCAAAAGGTTCCCCATCTGACCGGTGGGAAGTTCCGTCGCCCAAGTCAGCGGATCACTGCCAGGATCATCACTGACAGCCCAAAGGGTGCGTGGTTCTTCAGTAAATGCCGCCTCGCAAAGATTCTCACCCTCAAGCAGCCCGGTCTTCTGGAAGCTCATGTCCACCATCAGATTGCTGGTGCCATTGTAAGCAAACGGTTCGGAGAACGGAAGTGTCAGCAGGCCCACATCAGTCATGGAAACTGGACCGTGATAGACGGTGGTCCAGCCAGTGCTTTCCCAGGAGATGTCATCTCCATAGAGGGAGCGGTTGGTGTGCTTCAGGCGGATCGTGAAGGTATGGGTCCCCCCCGACCAGGCGGGCATGCTAAAGGTGAGGTTTCGTATCTGGCGTGCCGGACCGATCTCCGAAGGCAGGTAGATGCTTTGAGTGCGTGATACACGGTTGGTGGCATTGAATGGTAGGCCGTAGTAGGAATTCAATGCGCCCGTGACGACATCCGCACCAGGGTTGTGGGCGGAGAGAGTGACCTCGCCGGTATAGTCGGGCACCAGATTGCCGCCGACATCACGCGCTGTCAGCGTCGTGGTAAAGGGCACACCCTTCATCTGAAGAGCGGGCACGGTGGCCCAGGCGAAGTGATGTGGGCCTCCGTTGACGATGTCGAAGGCATTGCTGGTGCCGGTGATGGTGCCTTTAGTCGCTGTCAAACGCACGCCAGTGTCAGCACGGTTAAGCGAGATAGGGCCGCTCCAGTAGCCATCGACCAGCACAGGAGGCCAGGCCAACATGAATGGGTCAGATCTCACAGGGATTGGACCATTTGCTCCTGAGGCAGTAATGGTCACCGGGCCTGAAATCGGCACTGGCATTTCATCGGAAGTCACCGCCACAATTGTCGCAATAATGGGCAAGTCAGGAGTCTGAGGGGAAGGAATCTCGATGAAGGTGAAATGATGGAACTCATCATCATGAACCTGCGTCGTGCCCGTGGCATCCGGCCAGCCGATCACGCTCGCCGTGACTGTGACGGTCTGTAATGCTTCAGGAACGAGATCGTCGATGAGCTGAAGCTCAAAAGGTGCCGTCGTTTCCCCCAGCGGAATCGTAACCGTCGCTGGGACGGTGAATTGCGTGGGATGCGAGCATGTCAGTGAAACAACGATGTCAGCTGGCGCGGGAAACGGCAGCATTACCATCCCAAAATGGGTGCCCGGTAAATCGCTTTCATTCACATCTGTTGGCAGCTCCATCGACAACGAACCAGGATCATTGTCATGCACCAGAATCGCTTGGACGCCATCGTCATGACGAGGGGAGGAAGCTGTCAGTTTCACGGACTGCGAGCCGTCAGAGTCCGCATCATCCACCAGGATCATCTGGAAAGGAGCGCTCAGGTTGCCAGCCGGTATCGTCACACTGGGCGTGCTCGGAGCTGCCTGGCCTGGCGCACTGCTGGTCAGAGTCACCTCTGTGTCCACCAACCGAGCTTCTGGCAGAGTCACGGTTCCATTCAGCGGCAGTGATCCTTCTGTGGCGGTGGCAGGCAGGGCGACCACCAAAGCTCCGAGGGAATTCACAGCAAACACATTGGAACTACCGCGGACGTCAGCGTCTACTGCTTCCAGCACGACTTCCTCACCGCTGGCGTTCAGCGTTACTGTTCCCGTCCAGGTGCCGTTCACGAGCGTGGCCGATACAGGTGTCACCGGGTAGCTGATGCCCAGGAACTGAAGATTGACGAGTGCCGCTTCCGCCGCCCCGCCGGGCTCATCGCCCATCCAGGTCAAAGGATCACCATCCTCAGGATAAGTCGCCAGCCTGAGAGATCTCATCGTGGGTGTGAATTTGCCTGAGCAATAGCCACCGATAGGCGAGTAGCCCCCGGCAGGCTTGGCGTTTTGGAAACTAATGTCCACCATCAGATTGTCCGTGCCGTTGTAGGCAAATGGGGTGCTGAAGGGCAGTGTAAGCCAGCCGATGTCTGTCACATTCAGAGTGCCCGTATAGACCGTGGTCCAGCCGCTGCCTTCCCAGGTCGGAGCAGATTCATAGTCCGCCTTCGTCGTGTGCTTCACACGTACAGTGAAGTTTTGAATCGGCACATACGGCAGCCCTTGCATGTCCAGGCCAAGGCTGCGCAGTTTGCGCGCTGGGCCGACTTCAGCAGGCAGGTAGATGCTCTGTGAACGCACCACAGGCCTATCAAACGCGAAGGGACCCTCCACATAGGTTTCGAAGTCTCCGGTGACCACATCTCCACCAGGTGTGTGGGCGGAGATGAGCGGCTCGCCATTGTAGTCCGTGAGCAGCGTCCCGCCCGCGTCACGCGCGTTCAGCGTTGCGGTAAAGCCCTGGCCTTTCATCTGTGGAGATGGCACAGTGCTCCAGGTAAAGTGGTGCAGTCCGCCGATGACGGTGTCGAAGACGTTGCTGGTGGCGGACACCAGTCCGGTGTCAGTCAAGGTAAGCGTCACTCCAGTCAGGGCGGAGGGGATTTGCACCGTCGCATTCAGCTCGCTGCCGACAAACGGCCCCACGCTCAAAGGCACTGGAGTCACCGGTCCAGTGCTGCTGGCCGCGCTCACGGTCAGCATTGCGCCCGATAGGTTGGCTGGCACATCGTCGATCGTGAAAGCCTGCACATGTAGGGAGATCGGCGCATTCACGATCTGGGGATTTGGAATCGGGTCGATCACGTAGTGATGCACCTCATTGTCACGCACCAGCACCTCCGCTGGGTAGCTGGCGAAGGTCGGCGCATTTGCCGAAATGCCGATCAGCAGCTCGCCTTCCACGAGAGCGTTGTTGGGTGCCGTGATGAGGAACGAAGCATGGTCCTGACCAGCTGGAATCGTCACAGTCGCCGGGACTGTCATTCGGGCTGGATTGGCCGAAGTTAGCGTCAAGGTCAGCGGGGCCGTCACCACTGCCTGCAAATTGACCACGCCCGTTGCAGTTCCGCCCTCGTCCACAAAGTCGGGCGGAGCGATGTAGATATCATGGGACTCGTTGTCATTGATAAGGACCTGTGAGGAGTCCGTGGAGCCACCGATGATGCCGGCCGTAACGGTCTCGCTGCGGCCAATATCGATCACCGCATTATCTGCGGCAAAGATGGGGAAAACGTCAGAGCGAACACCGCCAGGAAGCACGACTGATTCAGGCAGGATAAAGTTCTCGGGATCGCTGGAAGTCAGCGTCACACGGATGGGCCCCAGCGGTGTGGCCCCGAGTCTAACTCTGCCATAAGTATCGAAGCCCTCATCCAGGCTCGCTGGCGCAGACACCGTGACCGTGGTGGTCTCGTCATCCACGATGGTCATGGAGGCGCGCCGCTCCTGTTCCTCAAAAGGTGAGGCCGTGAAGGTGACTCGGCGGTCGCCCTCTAGCACATCGTCGTTCGTCAGGGTGATGGGGAAGGTCGCCTCAAGCTCTCCGGCAGGGATCACCACGCTGTCAGGAACGCTGGCTTTCAGCGGACGTGATGAAGCCAGCACCACTAGCATGTCATGCTCACGTTTACCATTGAGGGTGATCGTGCCAGTCAATGTTCCATCCGCCTCTCCCGCCAGAGCAGGGACACGGACGCCAAAACCATCCGAATATTCGGCGGTGACCATGATGTCGTCGATGGCAAACCCATCCGCCGGGATGCTGTGGTTGTCGTAGTGGTTGAAGCGAATTTTAAAATTGTTTGTCAGGGGCAGCCCGACCGAACCCGCCGCACTGTCCAGATCGACGGTCACGAGGTCATAAGTTGGAAACAGCTCACGCAGAGGCTGGACTTCATACCAAGTTTCGCCGCCGTCACCACTGATCGCCACACCATCAAAGTCCGCCCCTGAGCTGTCGATGCCCGTGTCCGGCGGAAGATGATTTTCGTCATTGAAGCTCTTCACCCTGAAGCTGAGGATCACCCCGGATTTTTCCTCCAGATTCAGCGTCAGCGTCGCCTCATTGCGGGCGTAGGTGCCGTCCTCGGATGAGTCCATGATGAGATGCTTGCTGCCGCCGTAAGGGGTGTTTGCTGTCGTGATCTGCGTGCGATGTGGGCCTGTCCCGCTCACTGTCCAGGCACTCGAAAGCACACCTGATTCGAAGTTCTCCGTGAAGATCGTCGTGCCATCGGGGATCGGTGCCATCAGCTCCTGAACATCGAAGGGATCGCTCAGCGAATCCTTGCCTGCCGCAGTCCGCGCCGTCAGAAAGATGCTGGATGCCGGGAAAGGCACCGCGACCTCGCCAGTCCAGACACCATTCACAAAGTTTGCCGGTTCACCACGCACCGGCAGAAGCGGAGAGGCGGTTCTCTCGCCAAGGCGCACAGCATTTGCCACCACGCGATCCATTTCCGTGCCGACGGTGGTAAAGTTGGTGCCGATCATCACCGCTCTGCCGCTACCGACAGGACGACTCAGCACCACCGGATTCCCATCCGCCACAGAACGCAGCACCGTCTCACCGTTGGAGGCCGTGTAGGTGGAGATTTCACTGCCGACAAAAGGCGTGGTTACTTCCTGAGTCAGGTCGGATGGGAGGGGCTGGGTCAGGTTCAAGCTGGCTGCCGTGCTACCCTTCGTCAGCGTCATCAGACCGCTCGTGGCCAGCAGGCCATGCTCATCACCATCGTAGGAGCAGACGATCACGACCCCGCCATTTTGCACAAAGTTCGTCAACACCGCTGACCAGGCCGTACCCAGGGCTGCCATGTCACCCGGGCTGGCATTGCTCTGCGCCGGGATCAGCAGCACATGCTTGCCTTCCAGTTCATTAGCCAGTTGTGAGGCCGAGAAGGCGCGGCTCTGTGTTGGGTTAAAATTGCTGTAGTAATTGGCTGCGGCCATGATCGTCTGGTCATACTCAAGATCGAAGATTAGATTTGAGTAACCACCCCAGACGAGCGCTTCCACCATGCCAGGCACTTTCACTCCGATGGTCGCCGAGCCCTGGAAATCAATCACCGGATTGCCGCCCAAATCCACGGAACGCGCCGTCACGATGAAGGGCTGGTCTTCCATCTGATTGGTCCCGAAGGGGTCCCAAACAAAATGGTCCATCTCTCCAGTGCCTACATTGAAGGGCAGGCTCGAACCCGTTTTGCCGTTCACATCGGTCGCCGTCACCACCACTTGGTTTGCAAACTCCTCGATTACCACCGAGCCGGACCAGATGCCGCCCGTAAATGCATCCACATTGACTGGGGTGATCGTCAGCGGTCCTTCACTGCCCTCGGCACTGAGATCCACCGGGTTCATGGAATTCGTGATCACCGCCCCGTTCACATCCAGCGCGGTGATCGTCAGTGGGATCGGCGCACCGCGGATCTTTAGGCCTGGCGGCACCACGACGGAATAATGATGCACTTCATTGTCAGCCACACTGCCAATGGCCGAACCTGGAGTGAATCCAGCGGCGCTGGCGCTGATCGTCACTGGCTGGACTCCGTCTTGGTCCTCATCGTCCACGACCGAGAGATCAAATACTGCGCTGTTCGTGCCGGCTTGGATCGTCACTGACACAGGGACTGCGGCCTCGCCCGCATCACTGCTCAGAAGAGCCACGTTCAGAGGTGAAATCAGCACACCACCTGCCGTCACCGTGCCGTGGAGTTCCGTGTCACCTTCCCTCATCAGCGGCAGAGTTACCGCCAGCGTACTCAGTTCATTGTCATTCACCACCGTGGCGTCAGAGCCATCGGTCCACCCATGCACATGGGCGGTGATGGTCACCGGCTGAGCACCGTCCAGCAGCAGGTCATTCACCACTGTGATGGGTAAAGTAGCTGAAGACTGCCCCACAGCCACCACCACGGAGGCTGGAACCGCCAGATTCGAGGGGCTGCTAGAGGTCAGATACACTCGCACAGCTTTTCCAGCCGGAGCAGACAGGTTCACCGTGCCCTGCACATTCAGATCTCCCTCGGTGAGCACCGCAGGAATAGTGACCGCCAGATTGGCCGTTTCATTGTCATGCACCAGCAGACTGGCGGCGGCTGCGGGGAAATCGGTCGCAGTGGCGGTGATCGTTACCGTTTGAGAGCCGTCCAGCAGGGTATCATCCACAGGAGTGATGGCGAAGGTCGTGCTGCCCGAATTCGCCTGGATCACCACGTTGGCGGGCACCGTAGCATCCGCACTGTCCGAGGCCAGAGTCACCGTCAGATCTGTGGAGGGCACAGGCGTCACCGTCATCGTCACTGTGCCAGCGCTCCCGCCCTCGATCAGAGATTCTGGCGCGGAGAGCTGGATCTGATTGAGGATCTCCTCCGCTACCTGGATGTCATCGATCGCTATGCCATCCGTGTCGATGGAGTAATTGTCGTAGTGGTTGAAGCGGATCTTGAAGTTCGGGCCGTAATTGAGGCCATGGGCCACAATGGCAGCATCGAGATCCACCACATGTTTTCCCCAACCGTTCGTGAGGCTCGTCAGCTCCTTCACTTCATACCAGTTAGCACCGCCGTCATCGCTGATGGCCACGCCGTCGAAATCCGCACCTGAGCTTGGGAAAGGTAGCGGCGCAGGGCCATCCGGCTCTTCATTGTAGCCTTTGGCATAAAACGAAAGCCGCACATTTTCCCGCCCTTCAAGGTCCAGCGTCAGCGTGGCCTCATTGCGCGAGTAGTTGTCATTCACGCTGGAGTCCATGGTCAGATGGCGGGCGCCTGCATGAGGTCCACCAGCAGCGGTATTCAGCGTGCGCCAGCTCCCGGTTCCCGTCAGCGTCCAGGCTGACCCCAGCGTCCCAGATTCGAAATCCTCCGTGAAAATGGGCACCAGGATCGGGTCCACATGCAGTGTGATGCTGCGCTGGATTACCACCGTGCTGATGACATTGGTGAATGCCACCGTGGTCACATGGTCCCCTGGCGGCAGATTATTGGCCTGACTATTGATCGTGGCCGTCACCTGCACCGTCGCGCCAGGAGCCAGGCTGCCAGCAGGTGCGGAAAGGGTGACCCAGGGCTTGCTTGCCGTAGCCGTCCAGTTCAGGTTAGCCGTGCCAGAGTTCAACAGGGTGTACTGCTGCGTTTCCGGCGTCATCGGACCGCCGACCTGCCCCTCCGCAGCCAGCGGAGCGGTGGGCGACACCCTCAGGTCATCCGGCATCTCATAGCTCTCCACCACGCCAAAAGTTGTATCTACGGCTGGCACTGTGGCGCTGGCACCCATGCCGCGTTTGGCAAAGGCCGCCCACAGTTCATTGCTGTCAGCACCACCATTATTTACCAGATCCGCCTGGATTACGGCATCGCGAGCCTGGAGGAAAGTCGGGTTTGCCGGAGCCAGTTTCATCCCGTCCGTCACCACTTGCAGGATGCGTTCATTGCCCATCGCGTGACCATGTTTGGCGATCAAGTTTGCCCGTGCCTCCCAGAGCGTCACACACCACACCTCGCCTTGATTGTGGACCTCGTCAGGGGAACCGTTGGGCGGGCCGAAAATCGGATTGTTTGGGATGCCTGTATGAGCGCTGGCCTGAGAAGGATCGATGTCCCGGAGCGTCAGCGGGTTCTTCAAAAGGTTCGTCGAGTATGGATAGCGACGGATGCCAAAGTAGTAGTTGTTCACCGAGCCGCCGAGTTGGTAGGTCGCGTAGCCGCCGGCCGCATAGTTAGCATTCGGGTCGTCGCCTGGCTCGCTGAGTAAACACAGCGCGTAGAAGTCCGACCAGCCTTCTCCCATCCCTGCGGACTGCAGCGCGTCGATGCCCACTCCGCCGCCCACCAGACGATTACTCAGACCATGAACGTACTCATGGACCACGATCTCCGCATCGAAGTCGCCATCGCGGTCAGGGTTTGGTCCCGAAAAGGCATACATCTGCATCCGCCCTGGTGAGCCATCAGGAGGGGTGGAAAAGTTCGCATTGTCCGTCCCGCCGCCATCCTGTGCATCCGCCTGCACCGCATCATTGCCCAGACCGCCACGGCCAAAATTGTTCGTCTGGAAATTCCCCGCGCTCTCTGTGAAACCCAGCTCATAAAGGCGGTCATGGATGTAATTGTTCAGGTAAAACAACTGCGTCACCGAAGCATCCTTGTAGGTCGAAGGAGCCAGCCCCAGATCCATTGGGAAGCTGAAGTTCCTGCCAGCCCCTCCATTTGGGCGCGGAAGATCCGGTGCATTGTCATCATCCGTGTCAGTGTGCGCATCCACATTGTTTCCCAGTGTCTCCATTCCGCCATCATTGATCCAGCCATCCGGGGAGGCCGTGGTATTCAGCGCTGGCAATGTCAGGGTCTGCCTGGCAACTGCCGCTGGCTGTGTGCCGCTTGGAGTTGTCAGACCAGGAGCCATCGGCGTCGGGCTGTCGAAGGGCTGAAAGGTTCCCGACTTCGCATACACCTGGTAAGTCGCATCACTAATGTCCACCGTCAGACTGGTCCGGTGCAGCACCTTTCCAGATTCCGCATCCACCACCACCCGGTACATGTGGTTTTCAGGCAGGCTGAAAGTCGTCACATCCCAGGCCAGCACCAGTCGGTCGCTGCTCATCGGCATCCAGGTCAGGTGAGCCTTAGTATCCGACAGACCTTGAGCAGAGAAAGACTGCTGCCGTTCTGTTCCCGAGGCCTCACTTGCCGACTGCACGGCCGCCACTTGCTGATCCCAGGAGGCTGCTGCCTTTGCCACCGCCTTCTCCGCATCCACTGGCGGCTTGCGGATCAGTTCCTTGCGCTGAGCCTCGGTTTTTCTCGCCGCCTGCTGCGGGTTGCTCAGGAAGGAATCACTCACCGTCACCAGCTCACCATGCTTCGTCACATTTGCCTTCAGGATCGTCTTGTAGAGCGGGATGTCATCAAACTGCTGCTGCCAAACCAGCGTGCTCATGCCGTTGTGCGCCGTCACATCCTCACGCGCCACCCGTGCCTCGGTCAGGCTGGTGCCACTATGTCCAAAGAGCGCCTGATACCGCTCCACGAACTGCTCCACCACCTGCCGCGCCGACTTTCCAGGCGCAGGCTCCGTCAGCATCTTCCCAGTGGCCTGAACCCGGCTCGGCGCGCCACTGAGTGGATCAAACTCCACCTGCACTCCAGGAATTGCCCGTTGCAGTTCCGCCAGAGCCGCGCGTCTCCCCGCCTTGGTCGGCGAATCTTGCTCGAACTCACGCAAATCCAGATCTGGCCGCACCCGTGGCTTGTTCTGGGCAAACTTGATCATCTTTGGCTCCGCCTTGGCTTGGGCGCTCGGCTTCTCCTTTGCCAGAAGCACCGGACTTTCAGGCGTCTTCGGCTGCTCAGGGCTAGTCAAAACCCAACCCAGAAGCAGGCCGCCCAAAATCAACGCCGTAAGAATGTGCCCAGAGGAAAGCCGTCTAATTTTAGAAAATAGGGTGGAGTACATAGTTGGAAGCAGGCTCGGTAGCTTTTTATGGAGCACGCGCCTTAGCATCAAGATAATTCTGACTCACGAGTCATGATAAATGTGTCCAAAGCGTCAATTTTGAAACTACTTACTAATGGGGCCATGCAAGCTTAAAGCTATAGGCGAGTGGGTAGAATGTCTTTGGCGTCGCGAACCTCTTTAGCTATCCTGGCTGGCGCAGGCCTCGGGCATCACGCTCTTCGCCGCCCTTTGAACCACCATGAAAACCGTCCTCTCCCTCCTTGGCCTCGCCGCTTTGTCCCTCCTCTCGTCCTGCACCTCCTGCCCGTTTGGCTGCGAGACCACACCGAAGGGCAAAGTGGAGCACGTCGTCCTTGTCTGGTTAAAGAAAGCCGGTGATGCCGCTGAACGGGCCAAAGTCATCAACTCGGCCAAAATGTTCCAGGCGGAGATCAAGGAGATCCAGCACCTCAGCGTCGGCACCGCGCTGCCTAGCGACCGCCCCGTGGTGGATGACAGCTTCGATGTCGGCATCGTCATGCGCTTCGCCAATCCCGCCGATCTCGCCACCTATGAAAAGCATCCCGTGCACGTGAAGGCCGTGAAGGAAGTGCTCCAGCCCATCGCGAAAAAGCTGCTCGTCTATGATGTCGCGGCGCAGTAAGGGACACGCACTGCCATGAGACGCCTTTTTCACCTCCTCCTCAGATCTCCTCTGAATTATTACGGTGACTCACGCCAGGGGGGCGGCGTCGGCTGCCACCCGCGTCTCATCATGGCACTGCTGATCATCCTCGGCAGCGTGGCGTATCATTACCTGGGGAACACAAAGTACACGAACGAGTTCACCGGCCGCACCCAATATCTGAAGTTTGGCACCCCGCAGGAGGAGATCGCCCTCGGCCTGCAGTCCGCACCTGGCATGATCCGCGAGATGGGCGGCCAGTCGCGTGATGCCGCCGCCCAGGCGCTGGTGGACAAAGTCGGGCACAAGCTCGTGCAAAGCACCCTCGCCAAACAGACGCCGTATCAGTTCGACTTCCACCTCCTGGCCGACCCGCGCACGATCAATGCCTTTGCGCTGCCCGGCGGCCAGATCTTCATCACCGAGGCTCTCTTCCGCCTGCTAAAAAGTGAAGACCAGCTCGCCGGAGTCCTCGGGCATGAGATCGGCCACGTCGTCGGGCGTCATTCCAATGAACAGATGGCCACTCACGGCCTCTGGCAGGGAATCGCCAGTGGCCTCGGCCTGCTGCTTTCGGATGGTCATAGCAACGCCGGAGCCCAGATCGCCCAGACCATCGCCAACATGCGCGTCATGAAATTCGGGCGCGATGACGAACTCGAGTCCGATGCCCTCGGCGTCCGCTTCCTCATCGAGGCTGGTTATAATCCCGAAGGCATGATCGGCGTCATGGAGGTACTGGCGAAGGCAGCCAGAGGCAGCCGCCAACCCGAGATGCTCAGCACCCACCCGAACCCCGAGAACCGCGCCGAAAAGATCCGCGACCTCATCGTGCAATACCGCGCCGGGAAGCGCTGAAAAACTCGCATGTCCGACGAATCCCACCACGAGCGCGAACTCGGCGGCCAGCTCCTCGCCAGTGTCTCGCGCTCCTTTTACCTCACGCTGAAAGCCCTGCCCAGGGAGCTGCGCGAGCCTATCTCCCTCGCCTACCTGCTTGCACGCACGGCGGACACCATCGCCGATACCGCCACCGTTCCGGCAGCCGTGCGCATCGAGTGCTTGAACGACTTCGAAGCCCTCGTGCAAAGCCCCGGCGAGGAAACAAAAGCGCGTCTCAGTGCCCGCATCGCCACCGACTTCGTCTCCCGCCAGACCGATGACGCCGAGCGCCGCCTCATGGAGCGCTTTAGCGATGGCCTCGCCTGGCTCGCCACCATGCGCGGAGCCGGACTCGCCGCCATCCAGCAGGTGCTCCAGCGCATCATCCACGGCCAGCGGCTCGACATCCAGCGCTTCCCTGCCGATGGCGCCCTGCGCTGCCTATCCACCGACGCGGAGCTGGACGAATACACCTGGCTCGTCGCCGGCTGCGTCGGCGAATTCTGGACCGAGATGTGCGCCATCGAGCGGCCAGACTCCTTCGCGCCCGGCGTCACCGCCGAGCAGATGAAGCTCTGGGGCGCGCGCTTCGGCAAAGGCCTCCAGCTCATCAACATCCTCCGCGACCTCGGTGAGGACCTCCGCGATGGCCGCTGCTACCTCCCCGGCTTCAGCGCGCAGGACATCCAGCAGGACAATCGCCTCCTCCTGCCTGCCTGGAAGCACTGGCTCAGCCTCTGCCGCGACCACCTCATCTGCGGCCTCAGCTACGTCCAAAACCTCACCGACGGCAAACTGCGCTACGCCACCGCCCTGCCCCTGCTCATCGGCGTGAAAACCCTGGCCCGCATGGAGAAGACCCCCTGGGAAAGCCTGCTTCAGGGCGTGAAAATCAGCCGCCTCGACGTCGCCATGATCCTCGCCGAAGCCGCCCTCGCCTGCCGCAGCCCCGAAGGCGTGGCCAAGCTCTACAACAAGTTGGCTGGGTAAGGCTGCGCGGAGCCTGCCGCCCAAACAACCGCAACCCAGCCGCCCCGAGCCAGCCAAACTGAGCGCTCAAACGCCAACTAGGACCGACGCGACAAACACAAAACGCCCGACGCAAGCCTCAGAGTAAATGCCGCGCTTGTTCAAACCTGAGGGGCATTGGCTGGCTTCTGCCTCAGCCAGGCACCCTTTCATGTTGGCCTTTAGTCTAGCAGACGGTCTGCAAAAGTGTCGACTAGTCATATTCACTCCAGTCAATGGTGTGCTGAGGCGCAAGCTCATCAAGATACCGATCACCGTCGAAGCCATATACCCGAGGTGTGCTTGTTCGTGCGGCCTCAAGCTCACCAGAAGTCCAAGTCACCGTCACTCTCGAACGAGCCACCCGGTGAGGGCTGGCAAAAATAGCCTTCCTGATGGCCTCTCGAAGACTCTCGGCATTCACAGGTGGGACAGCACTGGCATGTAGTGTGATATGATCTGCGGATGCAAAGAAGCTGACACTACCGACCAAAGTTCCATCATCCAAATGACAGGTGAATCCGAGGTAGAAGTCATTCCCGTCTGATCCCTGAACGAAGTCATATGAATAGGGCATCCGGCCTCGCGTCATGGAACAAATTCTGGCAAGTAGCCATGATGCAACAGGTGCTCCTGACAGGTTGGGAAGACGAGAATCAGAACGAGCGACCTCTAGAAAATCTAAAGGCGGGCAAAATATCGATCCTGGCATCTGATTAAGTGAGCGATCAGTCAGAAACCAGTAACCGCCATACTGGAACGCTCCGGGAATTGACTTTGGTTCTGCGGGCATCACGACTAGCTCTCGAAGTTTGGTGAACAATCCAGGTGGTTAACCAATCGTCAGGTTTGTGTGCTGCTTTCTAGCCGACGAATGGGTGGGAAAATCACGGAGTTGGGTGCTCATGGGTGTCGATTTACACTCCTATGCCGTCCTCAGGCAATAACAGGATGGGTTTTGTCCGGCATAGGAGTGCCGATCACCGGTGTGACGATTCCAAAGCTCCTGATGTCGGGTCGCCGTAGGTCGGATGTCTTCGGCGCGGCAGACACCAACACGGGGCATCTCCTTCGCCGAACTATCCGGCGGGTTCTGGAGTATGGGCTGTGGCAGGAGGGAACGTAGGCCGACGGAAGCCCTCTGCGGGCCGAGCCGCTGGAACAGAGAAGCACCAGTGCCAAGCAAACAGCACCTGCGGTGAATCCCCGGGCCGACGGCCTGGAGAGGCGTGCCGACAGGTCAAATGTGGGTGCCGACGGCGTCGGGGAGGCTCTGGCAGTCGTCGGCACGCCTCTGGTTGCCGTCGGCGGGGTGATCGGAGCCGTCGGGGCACCTCTGGATGTCGTCGGCGGGGTTCTGGCACTCGTCGGCGTGCCTCTAGATGTCGTCGGTGGACCCCCTTATGGTGATTATAAGGCTCTTTTTTCCTCCTGGGGAGCCCTGGGCGGCGGCGGCTGGGCCTTGGGGCTGATTTGCCGAACTGTGGAGTCGGGTATTTGGAGAGCCAAAAAGGTCAAACATGGTTCGTAGTTCGGGCTTCAGCCCGCGTCTCCCGGAAAAGTGGAACACAGGTTTTTTGACCTGGGTTCCCTGGACCGAAACCATAGGTCAGCGGGCTAAAGCCCGAACTACAAGCGGAAGGCTTTACCCAAAAAAAGCCCGCACCACGGGGCGTGATGCGGGCCTTGGAAGATCAACGAGTTGGAAACTCGTGCTACCTTACTTGCTGTTCTCGGCGAACTGGGCGTCGAAGACGATCTTGCTCGGTGGGAAGTCGAGCTTCTTCACGTAGGCGCAGGATTCGGTGGCACCGAATTCGCGGTCCATGGCACCGTCTTCCCACTCGACGCTGAGGGGGCCATTGTAGCCGATGTCGTTCAGGGCGCGGATGATGCGCTCGAACTTGATGTCGCCACGACCGACGGACTTGAAGTCCCAGTAGCGCGGCGGGGTGTGGAAGTCGGTGTGGCCGCCGAAGACGCCAGCTTCATCGCCGAGGTTCCAGGCGACGTCCTTCATGTGGACGTGGAAGATGCGGTCGCTGAACTTGCGGATGAATTTCTCATAGTTCACGCCCTGGTAGCCGAAGTGGCTGGGGTCATAGTTGAAACCGAAGGCGGGGTGGTAATCCACGGCCTGGAGGGCCTTCTCAGCGCTGGCGATGTCAAAGGCGATCTCGGTGGGGTGGACTTCGAGGGCATATTTGATGCCGAGCTTTTGGAACTCATCGAAGATGGGGATGAAACGCTTGGCGAAGTCCTTGTAGCCTGCCTCGATCTGGCCGGGGAGATTTGGCGGGAAGGAGTAGCAAAGGTGCCAGATGCTGCTGCCGGTGAAGCCGTTCACCACGCTGACGCCGAAGCGCTTGGCGGCATGGGCGGTCTTGATCAGCTCCTCAGCGGCACGCTGGCGGACGCCTTCTGGATTGCCATCGCCATAGATGTAGGCGGGCAGGATCTGGGCGTGGCGGGCGTCGATGTTATCACACACGGCCTGGCCGACGAGGTGGCTGGAGATGGCGAAGCACTTCATGCCGGCGGCATCGAGCTTGGCGCGCTTGGCATCGCAGTAGGCCTGATCGGCTTTATCGACCTCGAAGTGGTCGCCCCAGCAGCCGAGTTCCACGCCGTCGTAGCCGAAGGACTTGGCTTTTTGAACGACGGTGTCGAAGGAGAGATCGGCCCACTGGCCGGTGAAAAGAGTGACGGGTCTGCCCATGATGGTGTGTGGTTTGGAGGTTTGAATGACTGTCGAAAACGACGGGCCGATTCTCTATGGGCCGTCCAGATTGGCAAGCAAAAGGTCAGACGCTGGCGAACCGAGCGCATATAATTGCAGCCGCAGTATATTTGCTTGCTCTGGCCTCGCGGAATCGGTGAAAGTAGGGCGTGTCTTCACGTCCCGCCTCCCCCCACGACCTCGTCCTGACCACTGCTGAAGCCACGGCTTCTGCGGAAAACCTGCGCCTTCTCAATGAGGCGCTGTCCCAGATCATCCTCGGCAAAGAGCGGGTCGTCCGCCTGGCCGTGACCAGCCTGCTGGCGCGCGGGCATCTGCTTTTTGAAGATCAGCCCGGTGTCGGCAAGACGCTGCTCTCCCAGGCTCTGGCCCAATCCCTCGGGCTGCAATTCCGCCGCGTGCAGTTCACCAGCGATCTGCTGCCTGCCGACATCCTAGGTGCCTCCATTTATGATCGTGAGGCGGGCAGCTTCACCTTCCATCAGGGGCCGGTTTTTACCCAGGTGCTGCTGGCGGATGAGATCAACCGCGCCACGCCGAAGACGCAGTCTGCGCTGCTGGAAGCCATGGAGGAGGGCAAAGTGACCTGCGATGGCACTCCGCACGCGCTGCCCGTGCCTTTCTTTGTCATCGCCACGCAGAATCCCTCCACCCAGATCGGCACCTTCATGCTGCCCGAGTCCCAGCTCGACCGCTTCCTTATGCGTCTGGCGCTCGGTGCCCCGGAGCGCGGAGCCGAACGCGTGATGCTGCAAGGCCAGGACCGCCGCGAGATGCTGCGCGCCATGGCCCCGGTGATGAGCTGGACTGAGCTGGCCCACATGCAGCAACTGGCAAGGCTAGTGCATGTGTCCGAGCCGCTGCTCGATTACCTGCAGGATCTCCTGGCCGCCAGCCGCTCCGGCGGGCACGGTATGTCCCCGCGTGCCGGTCTTGCCCTGCTGGCTGCCGCGCGTGCCTGGGCATTGATGGAAGGCCGTGTGATGGTTCTGCCAGAGGACGTGCAGGCCGTGGCCGGCAGCGTGATGTCGCATCGCCTCGCTGGTGGGCTTGCTGAAGTGGAGCGTCTGCTCGACGAAGTGGCCGTGCCATAAATCCACTCCACGACCATGAAATCTGGCAGGACGAGATCGATCCGCGTGCGGTGGAATCTGCACACGGTCTCGCTGATCGGCATCGTGCTCTCCATGGGTTATGCCGGAGCGGTGCAGAACAACGGCGCAGCCTACCTGCTCTGCTTTGTCACCGCCGTGCTCGCCGCGATGAGCTGGCTGCGTGCGCGGGAAAACCTGCGCGGCGTGCAGATCAGCATGGGCCGCCTGGCCGGAGGCAAAGCGGGCGAGGCGACGAAACTGCCCCTGGAACTCCGTGCCGCCACCGGACAAGGCGTGTGGGGCGTGGAAGTGATGGCCGCGCAGAGCGATGCCAAATGGTGCTTCATCGAGGAGATCGACGCCGGTGGGTCCGCGCATGTCTCCGTGCCTGTGAGGGTGGCCGAGGCAGGCGTGCAGGAGTCCGTGCGCCTCATCCTGCGCAGTTCGTATCCCATGGGTTTCTTTAGCGCTGAGCGCGTGGTCGAGATCGCCTCAGCGCGGCGCATTCATCCAAAGGCAGAAGGTTCCCTGCCTCTGCCCGCAGCAGACACCACGATCGCAGGGGAGGCGCTGAGCTTCACTCCCGCCGGTGGCAGGCCGGGCCGGGAGGGGGATGACTTCGCCGGGCTGCGCGAGTGGCAGCCGGGTGACTCACTGCGGCATGTCGATTGGCGCGCCGTGGCTCGTGGCAGGCCGCTGCTGGTAAAGCAGTGGGCCAGTGGCTCCAGCCACGCTCTGACGCTGGATTGGGAAAAGATCGATCTGCCCGAGTCGGCGCGAGCGGGGCAGATCGCCCGCTGGATCGAGGAAGCGGAACTCAGCGGCACGCCCTATGCCCTGCGGCTCCCTGGCGTGGAGATCGACGCCGGGCTCGGGCCAGCACAGGCCCAGCGCTGTCTGGATACGCTGTCTGAGGCCAACCCACAGACGCAGGAGACGACAGGCAAAGGCCCCAGCCTGCCTCCGGGACATGAACGCAGTGCCCACCTACCGCCCTGGCCGCTGCTGGTGCTCTGCCTCACGCTCGGAGCCACCGCCATGATGCTGATGGACATCGTGCCGGTGGCGGCGGTGATTCTTTTCGTCGGCTGTGTGGTCTGGCGGCTGCGGTTTGCCGAGCATGGCTGGAAAAAGCAGCCCACAAAGGCCAGCACGACCCGAGCCGCCCCGACGCCATCCTATTCCTACATCAGCGTGGGTGTGCTCCTGGCTGGAGTGCTGGCCGTGCAGATCAGCACGGGCAATGTGATGAGCATGGATGGCGGCATCGCCGTCCTGCTGGTGCTGCTCGGCGGGAAGCTGCTGGAGTCCCGCACACCGCATGATTTCCAGGTGCTGAGTCTCGTCGGCTGGTTCCTATGCCTGTGCAGTCTGCTCACCGATCAGTCCCTGAGCCGCTCGCTTTGGACCTTTGGCCTCTTTGCCACCATCGGCGTGTGCATGGTGCGCTTCCGTCGTGGGGCTGATGGCTGGCTGCCGCCGCTGAAGCTCACTAGCACCATGCTGGCGCAGGCTTTGCCGGTGGCGGCTGTCCTCTTCGTGGCCTTTCCGCGCGGCAGCATGAGTTTCCTGGAGCGGATGGGCACCCAGCGCACACATGTCACCGGCATCTCCAGCTCTCTGGAGCCGGGGCGCATCTCCGAGATCGCGAAGAGTGACGAGGTGTCCTTCCGTGCCGAGTTCCCAAACTCCGTGCCGCCTGAGAATTTCAGCCGCTACTGGCGCTGTCTGGTGCTCTGGCAGTGCGATGACGGGCTCACCTGGCAGAAGGGCTCCTGGCCTTTCCAAGCGCCGTCGGGCGGGATCAAGCGTGCTGGCGATGTGCGGCAGATCATCACGCTGGAACCCCATGGGCAAAGATGGCTGCCAGCACTGGACGTTCCCATCGAGGCCTTCGATGAGGGCCGTCAAACGCTGCCAGACTTTCAGGACGACACCCTCACGGCCTATGAACGCGTGGACAGCCTGCACCGCTTCGAGGTCCACTCCCGGCTCACCCAAAAGACCGGCAGCCAACTTACCAGCGCGCAACGGGCTGCGGCCTTGCGCCTGCCCGAGGATTTATCTCCGCGTGTGAAGGACCTCGGGAAGCAGTTTCGCGGCAGCGGATTCACGGATGTGCAGATCGCCCAGCGTGCCGTGGAGCATCTGCGCGCGCAGGGTTTCCAATACACTCTGGAGCCCGGCGTTTACGAAGGGCCGCGTGCGCTGGAGGAGTTCATCTTCGAGCGGCGTGTCGGCTTCTGCGAGCACTTCAGCGCCGCCTTTGCCACGCTCATGCGGGCGGCGGGCGTGCCTGCGCGAATCGTCATCGGCTACATGGGCGGTGAATGGTCGCAGCGCGGTGGCTACATGATCGTGCGTCAGTCAGATGCTCATGCCTGGACGGAACTCTGGCTCGAAGGCCAGGGCTGGACACGGGTGGACCCCACCGCCGCGCTGGTGCCCGGACGCATGACACTGGACCTGCGCACCCTGCTGGCCGGAGGTGAGGAGGAGCTGGAAAGACAGCGCAGCAGCCTGCTCTGGCGCAGTTTCACCGGCATGCGCCTGTGGTGGGACAGCATCGAGTATGACTGGTTTAACACGGTCATCAGCTTCGATGAAGAGTCCCAGATCGCCTGGATGAACTGGCTGGGCCTGGGCCAACTCCGCGGGCGCTGGCTGCTGCTCATCAGCGTCGGCTTCCTGCTGATCACCCTCATCGGCTTCATGCTCTGGCTCCGCCGCCCCGCCCGCGTGCGTGATCCCTGGCTGCGCTCCTGGCTTCAGCTTTGCACACGTCTGGAAAAGCTCGGTGCGCCAGCGCGGCATGCCTCCGAAGGACCGCTGAGCTACGCCGAGCGCGTCGCATCGGCGAAGCCCGCCCTCGGCCCGCAAGTCCGCCGCCTTGCCAACGAATATGCCGAAGTGCGCTACGGCCCGACATCTGAGGCAGCAGACTGGCAGGCCTTTCAGCAGGCCGTGCGGACACTGACGTGACACCCATCCTGTAGGCACCTGATTGGTGGTCATGGGCGGAGTAAGGCCCGACCTTCCTCCTATCAACACCCAATGTCCTGTTCGCCCAGATTCACGGCCCCCAGGCTCTTTGCCGCGACCGCAATTTCGGGCGTCATTTCCCGATGATCTGATGCCCGACCTGGGCATTACATGGCTTCGAGTGCCACTCAAATCTAATGCTCCAGCCACGCCAGGTTAAATCGGGCGAGCGTCAATCCTGCGCCAGCGAAGCCGGGCTTCGTGCCACGGCCGTAGAAGCAGAGGATGGTGCCAGCCTTGGTCACGGCGATGTCGGAATACATGCTGGGGCCGTTTTCGATCAGCTTGTTCACGGGCCAGGTTTGGCCTTCATCGCGGCTGATTTTGACGCTGACGTTCTTGCGGGCGCGGCTTTTGCCAGGCTCGGGCGTGCTTTCGCGGCCGCCTTCGAGATTGTGTGGGTTGGAGAAGAGGATGAGGCTCTGGCCAGCGTGGTTGTAGCGCACGATGCCGCCCATGCAGATGGGTTCGAGCAGGGCGTTGTCGAACTTGGGCGTGCTCCAGCCCGTGGCACCGTCTTTGCTGGTCGTGATGAGTCGGCGGTGGGCCTTCGATTCACTACGCACGTTGAGCATAACACTGCCGTCGTTGAGTTCGATGGCGACTGTTTCGTTCGGGTTGATCCATTCCTCGGTGCAGGGCACGGCGATGTCGCCTGCTTTCCAGGTCTTGCCTGAATCATCGCTGTAGATGGTGGCGGTGACGCTGGGGCGATGTGCATTGCCGCCAGTGCCTGTGGAAAGCCAGACGGGCACGATCAAACGACCGGTCCTGAGCTGGATGCTGTGATTCGGGCCTGTGGCGAGCACTTTCCAGTCGTAGTCCTTCTTGAAGCTCGCGAAGGCCGAGGTGATCTCGCTGGGTTTACTCCAGGAAACGCCATCGTCCTCGCTGCGCTGGTAAAACACGCGCTCGTATTCGAGACAGAAGAGCATGTGAACCGTGCCGTCTTTGTCCGCGATGAGCACGGGGTTATTGTAGGTCACGTCGTTGGGATCGACGTTCTTCATCTTGAGTGCGAAAGGGTTCTTCTGCTTCGGCCCTTCGACATTGGCGATGCTTGTTGGCGCGCTCCAGGTCTTGCCATCATCAGTGCTGCGGCGCAGGAGGATGCGGATGTCATCCCAGTCGCTGACACCGGCGGAGCGCTTCCGCGCCTCGCACCAAGTCAGCACGGTGCCTTTGGCGGTCACGACCACGCCGGGGATGTGGTAGAGCTTGTATGCTGGATCGTCGCCGACGACAAAGAGGTCTTGTTTCTCGATGAAGGGATCAGCGGCTGTGAGCACACTGCAGAGGGCGCAGAAGAACACAGAGGCGAGGATTGGTTTCATGGTTGGGTGGAGCTTTTGGTTGTTATTTCGGAGGACTTTTCGTCCATGGCTGCCTTCCAGCGCTTGTGTTGGAGCAGCATGCAGAAAGTCTGCGTGTCATTCCAGCACTCCCGAGGCGGACCACAGACCGGGCTGGACGGCCACTAGGGCACGCACGCGTTCGGTGAGCGATGTGGCGGGCGGTGGTGATGTGAGAGTGTGGAGGCAGGTCGTTTGTTCGTCTGCCGACAGTTCACGAGTGGCGATGATGAAGGCCCGACCACGCTGCGCGAGCGTCAGGCGGACAAGGTCATCTTTAAACTGGCCGCTCTTCACCGGACCGAAGCTGATCACCACTCCATGCGCGCCGATGGCGAGCGAGCGGCGTGTCACGGGTTCGGCTTCGGCGGTGACGGGAACCCATTTCGTGGCTGCATCGGCTGCTTCGGCGTTGCTGAGCAGGAAACAAGCGCTGGTCAGTGGGCCAAGCGGAGGCTGTGTGAGAACTGGGGCAGGGGATACACTGCCTTCCGGGCGCAGCATCTCAAAGCTGACCTCGCTGCCTGACTTCGAGTCACGCAGAGTGCGGAAGGCCCACTCCCAGCCTGGCACAAAGGTCACGACCACTCCGGGCAATGCCTCAGAGAATGCCCCGAGTTGCGCGAGCAAGGTGGCATCGACCGCCAGCAAGAGGCTGCGCAAGTCAGCGCAAAGTTCGCGTGCGGCCTGGATGATCTCATCCAGCAGCGGTTTAAAATCTCCCGAGGTGCGCATGCGGGCTTGGTTCGTTTTTCGTCCGGTGGCGCTCTGGGCGATCCAACTGTACTTCCCCGTCGCGGCATCGCCTTTGCAGACGAGGCTGATCCAGACGGAGCCCGCGAGTTCAGCACGCTCTCGCATCTCGCTGGAGATGGACCATAGCTCGACGGTGCGCTGATGTTCGAGGCTTTGCAGCAGCTTCGGTTCTTCATCCAGCGCCTGGACGAGCATCGTAGGAGTGCGGCGTCCGTGCAGGTGCTTCAGGGCCAGCAGGCGCAGATCTTCAGGTAGGCAGCGGGTCAGAGTCACCTCGCGGTCCAGCAGTGTTTCGTGCAGGAAGAAGAGTGTCTCTTCATCTTGGATGGCGGTGGGCTCCAGCTTGCCCCAGGCGGTGCGCAGGCAGGCGGTGACGCGTTGCCATTCGGCTTCATCACGCAGCACCGGCATGCGGCGCTGGTTTTCCCGCAGGGCACGGGTCAGCTCGATCACGGCCTCGGCAGATTCAGGGAATTCAGCGCGCAGTCTGGCGAGTGTGCCCAACGACTGATGCCGCTGCGCCAGTCTGGCGGCGCTTTGCAGGACGTCTTGCTGTTTCTTCAGCGCGTAGGACTGTGCACGTTTGCCGATCCATGCCAGCGCGGCCAGCGGGTGATGCAGGACCACACCGGCAGCACGCAGCTTCTGCCAGTCGGCATCGGCTTCCACCTCGGCGAGGAGCTGGGTTTGAAAGCTATCCGCTTCATCGCGGAAGAGCCGTGCGGCCTCCTGGCCTTTCTCAGTCGCGGGACCATCGCCGGGGAAGGGGAGATCGTCCAAACTCACGCGTAGCGCCGGTGGTGCGGTCACGCCGGATTCGGCGAGGAACCAAGCGGCGATGCTGCACCTGTGGCGCAGGGCTTCGGGGGCACGGTCCGGCAGCAGCTGCAATGCAAGGGCGGTGAGGCGCAGGGCCTCGATGGGCAGTCCGGCGCTGCGATGCAGTGCGGCGGTGTCGAGCAGCATCTCGATCTCCGGGAACCTCGCAGGAGCATTCGCCGAGCGCAGGCTGCGGGCCATGCGGAGGGTCGTGAGGCTCCAGGCGGCATCGCTTTTCACTAGGTCGCGCAGCGCGGCGATGACCCAGCGCTCGATCAGACGCGGCGGCACGGGCAGCCAGGCCGTCTGCGAAAGGAGGCTCCAGTCAACAGCGCGGCCGGGTTTCCACGTTGGGTCCACTTTGATCAAAACGGCGGCCAATTCAGGCAGCAGGCCCTCGCGTCCAGCCGCCACATGTGCCAGCCACAGCACTAGAGATCCCGCAGGCTCGGTGAGTGCCTTTTCAAAGCGGCCCATCTCGGCGCGCAGAGCCTCCAGGGCACGGGTGGAGCGTGCGCCTTCGATGAGCCAGCCGACCACGAGCACGAGCGCGGGTACGGCCAGTGGCATCTCGCGCTGTTTCAGGGCACGGGTGGCGAGGTCATTGAGGTCCAGGCGCTTCTCGGGTGGCGAGTCGGGGCAGTGCAGATGCCGCCAGAGCTGGTAGTCCGGGCGCGGGCCGTGCTTCGGGTCGCGGGCGCGCCAGAAGTCACGCAGAGCGGTGCGGGTGGGTTTCCCCTCCTGGGTCTTCCGCCAGGTGTCAAACTCGCGTGAGATCTCCGCCAGCGGTGTGGTGGAGACGGGGGGTGTCGGAGTGGGGCGATGGGTTGGGCGACGGCCAGGAGGGCGCATGGTTGGGGGAGCGGATGCTACGCAGGCATGGCCCAAGAGCAAACGGGCTAAATACCTGCTCATTTTTGGCTGTAGATTCCGCCATCACATGGGATGGACATCCCGCGATTCCTCCCCACTCTGCGCGCCCTTTTCCCGACTGCCTTTTTCTTTGAAACTCCTCGTCCTCATCCCCAGCTACAACACAGGCCGCATCCTGCCACAGACCGTGGCGGACGTGCTGACGCGCTGGCCGGAGGTCTGGGTGGTCATGGATGGCAGCACCGATGGCAGCGCTGATCTGCTGAAGCCGCTCCTCGCTGGGCACTCCGGCCTGCGCGTCATCGAGATCCCGAAAAACGGCGGCAAAGGTGCCGCTGTGCTGCATGGCATCCGCATGGCCCACGACGCCGGTTTCACCCATGTGCTCACCATTGATGCAGATGGTCAGCACCCGGCGGAGGACATCCCACAGTTCATTCAGCTGGCGCAAAAGCACCCCGAGGGCGCGATGATGGGCTGCCCGGTCTTCGGCCCCGAGGCACCTCAACTGCGCGTGCAAGGCCGCAAGATCTCCAACGGCTGGGCCAATATCGAAACCCTGAACTGGGGCATTCCCGATTCACTCTTTGGCATGAGGCTGTATCCCATTCCCGCCCTGCTGCGCGCTTTTCGCGGCACGCTCTGGGCACGCCGCTTCGATTACGATACCGAGATCGCCGTGCGCCTCGCCTGGCAGGGCGTGCCCATGATCGCCGTGCCGACCAAGGTGCGCTACCTCACCGCCGAGGAGGGCGGCATCTCCCAGTTTCGCTACTTCCGGGACAATACCCTGCTGACCTGGATGCACGCGCGACTCGTCCTCGGCTTCCTTTTGCGGCTGCCACTGCTGCTCCTGCGTGGGCGCAATCCTCTGAAAAAATGAGCAACGCCGTCCCCAGTCCCGCTGCTCTCGAAGCCATCGCCCGCCTCTGCAAAGGTCGCTGGGAGCTGCACTACACACGGTCAAAACTGCGCAGCGACCCCGTTTACTCCGCCGTCATGCGTGAGGTCACCGGCAGCCCCCTCCCACTGCTGGACATCGGCTGCGGCATCGGCCTGCTCGCCCATTACCTGCGCGCCTGCGGTCATCGCGTGCCCGTCACCGGCTTCGACTACGACGAGCGGAAGATCCACTCCGCCCAGGCCATGGCCGCCCGAGCTGGACATAGCGATCTCGCCTTTGCCGCAGGCGATGCCCGCACCGGTCTGCCCGACTTTAGCGGTCACGTCGTCATCCTCGACATCCTGCAATTCTTCACCGAGTCCGAGCAAGACGCCCTGCTCACCACCGCCGCCGCCCGCGTGGCCCCCGGCGGGAAGCTCATCATCCGCTCCGGCCTTCATCGTCGGCGAACGGCGCGCTTGATCCACCGGCGGCCTTCTTCATAGCATCACCGCATGTCTCCCCGGACCTGGCTCACCCTGATTTTCGCCTTCACCACCGCTGCCCTGCTCAGCAGTTGTGGCTCCAAACCCAGCCGCTGGGAGTACAAATACGCTCGGGGAAAGACCGCCATCATCGTCGGAGGCCGGGCCGTGCCGCCCGCCGGATTGCCAAAGAAGGTCATGCAGATCATCAGCGCCGGGAATCAGATCGTCGGCATGCCCTATAAATATGGCGGCGGCCACCATAGCTTCATCGATTCCGGCTATGACTGCTCCGGCACCGTCTCCTACGCCCTGCGTGGCGCCGGACTGATCCGCAGTCCCGGCACCTCCAGTAGCTTCCGCAGCTACGGCAGCCGCGGCGTCGGAAAATACGTCACCGTCTATGCCAAGAGCGGCCACACCTTCATCGTCGTCGCCGGACTTCGCCTAGACACCGGCTACAACGGCGAAAACGAAGGCCCCAAATGGTCCACCCGCTCCCGCCCCATCAAAGGCTACGTCGCGCGGCATCCGCCCGGGCTGTAGAACGAGTTTTCAACTCGTACACTGGTGCGGCGGGTTTGAAACCCGCCGATCCCATTCCCCGAGTTACAAACTCAGGACATGTCCGAGCCCGAATGGGAGGTGGAGGAGGCTCTGATTTTGCTGAGCTACCTCTACGCCATGAGCGTGGACGTGACGATTGACGAGAAACAGATCGCCCATAGCTTGGAGCAGAAACCGAACCTGAAGGAAAACATCATGTCACTCGCCCAACAACTCATCGCCCGTGGAGAAGCCAGAGGAGAAGCCAGAGGAGAAGCCAGAGGAGAGGCCCGTGGTATCGCGCTCGGAGAGGCTCGCGGAGTCTGGATTGGCAAGATTCAATTGCTGGAGCAGATGATGGCCGGTGCCGTCACGACGACTGCTGAACTGGAGGCTCTGGACCTGCAAAAGCTCGAGGAGCACTTTGCAGTCCTTGAGCAGACCTATTCGGCCAAGTTCAAGCAGCTTTGAACTGGCGGGGGCGCTGGGAAAATGAGACACCGCCCAGAGAGCTGCGGCGTCGCTAATCCAGAGCCATTTGCGCCTCTTCCGCACGCTCCATGATGTCCTGCCACGTCTCCTCGGTCTCCTCATTCTTCCTGTCAGCCCGCAGCTGCTTCGCATTCAAATCATCCACCAGGAAGCCCACCACCTTGTCACGCCGCACATGCAGCACCCCTGAATGCGCCTTCAGCTTCATCCACGTCCCCGGCTCCTCCAGCATTCCCCTCCACCGCTCCTCCAGCACCGCGGACGACTCCGCCTGCGCCTGCATCCACATGGACGTTCCGCCCTCCAGATAAAAATGCACATCATAGGGCTTCAGCCGTGGCTTGGCTTTGCTGGGTTTCTTCGTGGATGGTTTCTTCATGGGGATTTCCTCTCGTTGGTTTTTGGGTCAGTGAGTTTCCGGTTTGCGTAAATGAAAACTCTCTAAAGC